>JBFMCV010000001.1:0-360317 GCA_040754335.1 Thermodesulfobacteriota bacterium
CCTGGGGACAATATTAATATGGACGTAGAGCTGATAGCGCCTGTGGCGTTAGAGGATCAGTTGAGGTTCGCGATAAGGGAAGGGGGAAGGACAGTAGGCGCTGGCGTTGTTACTAAAATCGTGGAGTAGTGGAGAGCTATGGGTGACAATATTCTAGTCGTTGCACTTGCGTGCGTTGAATGCAAGAGAAGGAATTATTCGACAACCAAAAACAAGCAGACTAACAAGGAAAAGATTGAGCTTAAGAAATACTGCAAATGGTGTAAGCGGCATAACGTTCATAAAGAGACGAAGTAGGTCTATATAAAATTCTGAATAGGGCAGTAGCTCAATTAGGGAGAGCACTGGACTCCAAATCCAGCGGTTGGGGGTTCGATTCCCTCCTGCCCTGAATTAGGAAACGTTAATGGACAGATTAAAAAACCTGAGCACGGATGCATCCCAGTTCGCAAAGGACATCGAGAGCGAGGCGAAGCGCATAACCTGGCCGTCAAGGCAGGAAACTGTGAAATCCACTCTGGCTGTCGTTGTGATTTCGGCTGTATTCGCCTCTTTTTTAGGGGTTGTGGATTATTTATTCTCGTGGGTTATCAGGCTCATACTCAGTTAAGAGATCGACGGAGATAATGGTTTTCTATGGCTAAGAGATGGTACGTGGTTCATACCAATACGGGATTCGAAGACAGAGTTAAATCCTATATTGAAGACAGGGCAAAAATGGAAGGCGTCGAAGACCTGGTTTTTGAGGTCCTGGTTCCTACCGAAACCATAGTAGAGCCGGTCAAAGGCGGGAGGAAAAAGACCTCGGTCAGGAAATTCTTCCCAGGATATATTTTGATAAAAATGGAGCTCAACGACAAAAGCTGGCATTTTATCAGGAATATTCCTAAAGTTATCGGTTTCGTGGGCGGCAAGCTGAAGGACGGAAGGATCGACCCCGACTCGGTGCCTGACATAGCCGAGCAGGAAGTGCTCAAGATAAAGCAGCAGATAGAGGAAGGCACGTTAAAGCCCAAGCCAAAGGTCTCGTTCGATAAAGGGGAGACGGTCAAGGTGATAGAAGGGCCATTCGCCAATTTCTCGGGCGTGATCGAGGAAGTGAGACCTGATAAGGCCAAGGTACAGGTGCTTGTGACGATATTCGGAAGGACGACGCCGATAGAACTCGATTTCAATCAAGTGGAGAAGATTTAACATGAAAAAAATAGACGGATACGTGAAACTCCTTGTCGAAGCCGGCAAGGCTACACCGTCCCCTCCGGTAGGGCCGGCTCTCGGTCAGAGGGGAGTTAATATCATGGAATTTTGCAAGGCGTTCAATGCACAGACGCAGAAGGCGGAAGGGGTTCTTCCCGTCGTAGTAACGGTTTACTCGGATAAATCTTTCTCTTTCGAGGTTAAAACGCCGCCTGTTTCGTACCTTCTCAAGAAGGCCGCGAAGATAGAAAAGGGATCGGGTGAGGCTCTGAAGAAAAAGGTTGCGAAATTGACCAGGTCGCAGGTCGAGGAAATAGCGAGGCTCAAGATGCCGGATCTGAATACAAATGACCTGGAAGCGGCCGTAAAGATAGTATCGGGCACCGCGAGGAGCATGGGGATAGAGGTAGGATAGGCCGGCGCCGTAAGGCCTGAGGCGCCTCTCATTTTCCGGGGCGTGGCCGTGGTCGGCTGTGTATTTTGAGATTTGGCAGCGAGGAGATTAGAGATGGTAAAGAAAGGGAAAAAATATACGGAAGTCAGGAAGGCAGTCGACGCCAAGGTTAATTATGGAGTTGATGACGCCATCAGGCTTATCGAAGAGACGAAGACGGCCAAGTTCGACGAAACCGTCGAAGTGGCGGTTACGCTCGGGATCGATCCGAGACAGGCGAACCAGCAGATCAGGGCCGGTATGGTGCTGCCTCACGGCATAGGAAAGGACATAAGGGTGGTCGTTTTCGCCAAAGACGACAAGCAGAGGGAAGCAAGGGAAGCGGGTGCAGACTATGCGGGCCTCGAGGACCTCATAGAAAAGATCTCGGGCGAGAACTGGCTCGAATTCGACGTGTCGATAGCAACTCCCGACGTGATGAACATAGTCGCCAAGCTCGGTAAGGTACTGGGACCGAGAGGCCTCATGCCCAGTCCCAAAGTGGGCACCGTGACGTTCGATGTTGCCCAGGCGGTCAAGGAAGCCAAGGCAGGCAGGATAGAGGTCAAGAACGACAAGGGCGGTGTGGTGCATGCCCCTATAGGGAAGGTTTCTTTCGGGACGGGAAAACTGAAGGACAATTTCCTCGTGTTCATGGACACGCTCCTCAAGATGAAGCCGCCTTCGTCGAAAGGCGTGTTCGTGAGAAAGATTACGCTGTCCAATACCATGGGGCCCGGGATAAAGGTAGATATTTTAAAAGTAAGAGATGAATTAAAGAGCGCGCAGATCGCGGCATAAGCCGGGGATCGGGAATAATGCGGGAGTTTACATGCAAGACTTGTCGAAATCGTTATTGATTAAGGAGCAGAGAAATGCTGAGTAAAGCGGCTAAGAACGAGCTGGTTCGGGAATTTAACGATGTTTTCAAAGCCAACCCGTCGGTTATGGTGGTTGAGTACAAGGGGCTCACTGTAAAGGAACTGGAATCCCTGCGGGCGAGTCTCAGGAAGGCGGACGCAGAGCTCAAGGTCGTTAAGAATACCCTTCTCAGGATAGCCGCCAAAGACACGCAAATTGAACAAATCAACGATTTGTTCGAGGGGCCTACGGCAGTCGCAATATGCGAGAAGGACGCTACGGCCGTAGCCAAGGTGTTCGTGGAATCGTTGAAGAAGTTGCCTCTCCTGAAGATAAAGGGCGGCATAGTGGAGGGAAGCGTCATAGGCGAGGGCCAGATTTCAGACCTTTCGAAGCTCCCTTCGAGGCAGGAGCTTATCTCCCAGTTCCTCGGACTCCTGAAGAGCCCGGTTTCCAACTTCCTCGGGACCCTCAACCAGCTCCAGTCCAAACTGATATATGCGCTCAACGCTGTTAAGGACTCTAAGGAAAAAGAAAATAATTAGAAAAGGACAGTAAAGTAAAGAACATTTTTATTTCATTCAAGGAGGTTTTTTGAATCATGGCTGACATCACGAGGACAGACGTTCTTACGTATCTCGAAAAGGCAAGCATGCTTGAAATTTCGGAGTTGATCAAGGAGATCGAAGTTAAATTCGATGTCAAGGCGGCGGCTCCGCAGATAGCGGTAGCTGCAGTACCCGGCGCCGGAGCAGGCGGCGAAGCCCAGGCGGAGCAGGCTGAACAAACCGAGTTTACAGTGGTTCTTAAAGCGGCAGGCGGGAACAAGATCCAGGTTATTAAAGCTGTAAGGGAAGTTACGTCGCTCGGTCTTAAGGAAGCAAAAGACCTGGTCGAGGGAGCCCCCAAGCCTGTAAAAGAAGGCGTGGATAAACAGGAAGCGGAAAATATTAAGAAAAAGCTTGAAGAAGCGGGCGCTCAAGTAGAAGTAAATTAAGCGTTTGGCCAAAAGTCAGGTATAATATTATATTTACATTGCGGATATGTATATCTGACTTTTGAAGCCTTTTTCCGATCTTGTTTCTATCTCATAATATATGTCTTTTTTTTCGGATAGAAAGCCGAGTCTCTATAGCGGAAAGCTTGATTAGGAATTAGACAGAGGTGGTATGTCCGCCGACAGGCGGATTTTTGTTTAATTGTTTGCTTGAGATTTACATAACATAACGGGGGGTAAGACACATTGAGTCTTGATGGTCTAGAAACGTATCAATTAAGAAAAAGCTTTTCCAAATTACCATCTGTTCTCGAAATACCTCACCTGCTCGAAGTCCAAATCAAATCCTACCACGAATTTCTCCAAGCCGACGTGAAGCCGGAGGACCTTAAGGACATAGGTCTTCACAATGCGTTCAAGACGGTGTTTCCGATAGAGGATTACAACGAGAAAGCCTCTCTCGAATATATAGGGTACAGGTTCGACAGGCCCAAATACGAGGCCCAGGAATGCAGGCTGAAGGGGTACACCTATGTGGCGCCCCTCTACGTGACGTTCCGTCTTGTAATCTGGGATACCGAATCGGGCGCCGAGCGCACAATCAGGGACGTTAAAGAACAGGAAGTTTACTTCGGCGAAATACCTCTCATGACACCTAACGGCTCGTTTATTGTGAACGGGACCGAGAGGGTGATCGTCAACCAGCTCCACCGTTCCCCGGGAGTGTTCTTCGACCAGGTAAGAAACAAGGACAGCGGCGTCGGCAGGTCTTCCTTTTCTGCCAGGATCGTACCGCACGACGGCAGGTGGATAGATTTCGAGTTCGACTCGAAGGATATCCTCCACGTGAGGATAGACAGGAAGAAGAAGTTCCTCGTGACCGTGCTGCTGAAAGCCCTCGGATATGACGAAAGAGAGATAATGCACTATTTCTACCCTGTCGAGACCATTCATATAGAGCCCAAGGGTATGAGCAAAAATGTGAATCACGAAGTCCTCCCCTATCAGAGGTCGAGCGCCGACATCATAGACCCGGCCACGAAAGAGGTTGTGGTGAAGAAAGGCAGGAGGTTCGTAAGGAATATTATCGAGAAGCTCAAGCGGGCGAACATAGAGAGGATACCGATCGATCCCTCCGAGCTGACCGACAAATTTGCGGCGGACGATATAGTGGACAGGAAGTCGGGCGAGGTGATTGTCAATTTTAACGAGCTTATCACCGAGCAGAAGCTCGAGCAGATCAAGAAAGCGGACATTACGGAATTCAGGATATTTTACATAGACAACGTGTCCGTCGTAGCCTCTCTCAGGAACACCATACTCGCGGACAAGATCAAGACACGCGAAGACTCTATAACGGAGATCTACAAGAAATTCAGACCGACCGACCCGCCTACGCTAAGCGTGGCGGAGTCTTTCTTCGACAACATGTTTTTCAATCCGGATACCTACAGGCTCTCACAGGTCGGGCGGCTCAAAATAAACTACAAATTGAACCACGGCATCCCGGACGACGTATCTACGCTCACCAGGGAAGACATAATGGAGACGGTGAGATACCTCTTGGCGCTTAGAGGCGGCAGGGGGACTACCGACGACATCGACCACCTGGGGAACAGGAGGGTGCGTACCGTCGGGGAGCTTATCGAAGACAGGTTCTATCACGGGCTCGAAAGGCTCGCGCGCTCCGTAAAGGAGAAGATGGGCTACCAGGCCGTCGAGAACCTCATGCCGAGCGAGCTGCTCATACCGAAGACCGTGATAGCAGTCGTAAAGGAATTCTTCGCGACGGGACAGCTCTCGCAGTTCATGGACCAGACCAACCCCCTTTCTGAAATCACGCACAAGAGGAGGCTGAGCGCTCTCGGGCCGGGAGGTCTCACTAGGGAGAGGGCGGGGTTCGAGGTCAGGGACGTGCATTCTTCCCACTACGGAAGGATATGCCCGATCGAAACCCCGGAGGGGCCGAACATCGGTCTCATTTCGAGTCTCAGCACGTACGGGAAGATCAACGAATTCGGATTCATTCAAACTCCTTACAGGGTCGTAAAGAACGCGAGGGTTACTGACGAGATCGTATACATGAACGCCCTTGCCGAAGAGAAATACATTATCGCACAGGCCAACGCCCCACTCGATAAGGACGGCAATTTCACGTCGGAATTCATTTCGGCGAGACACAGCGGAGAGTTCCTCATGGTCGAGCGTGAAAAGGTGGAGCTCATGGACGTTTCCCCTTCTCAGCTCGTTTCGGTTTCCGCTTCGCTCATACCGTTTCTCGAGCACGACGACGCGAACAGAGCCCTTATGGGATCGAACATGCAGCGCCAGGCGGTCCCCCTCATACGCACGAACTCCCCTATAGTCGGCACCGGTTTCGAAAGCACGGTGGCCAAGGATTCGGGAGTGACCGTAATCGCGAAGAGGGACGGCATCGTCGAATACGTAGATTCGGCGAGGGTGGTCGTGAGCTCTACTGGAGACGCGTCCGAATCGGAAGCCGGCGTCGATATGTACAACCTGTTGAAATTTCAGAAATCCAACCAGAGCACCTGCTGGAACCAGAAGCCCATAGTCTCGAAGGGCCAGGGCATAAAGGCGGGCCAGGTAATCGCCGACGGGCCTTCCACGGACTTCGGCGAGCTCGCTTTAGGGCAGAACGTGCTAGTGGCTTTCATGCCGTGGGGCGGATACAACTTTGAAGACGCAATCCTAATGAGCGAGAGGCTAGCCAAGGAAGACAGGTTCACCTCCATACACATAGAGGAGGTCGAGTGTATCGCCCGCGAAACGAAGCTCGGAAGGGAAGAGATAACGAGGGACATACCGAACGTCAGCGAAGACGCTCTCAGGAACCTCGACGAGAGCGGAATAATCAGGATAGGCGCCGAAGTGAAGCCCGGGGACATAATCGTCGGCAAGATCTCTCCCAAGGGCGAGACTCAGCTCTCTCCCGAGGAGCGCCTGCTCAGGGCTATATTCGGAGACAAGGCCGGGGACGTAAAGGACACTTCTCTCAGGGCCTCGCCCGGCATTTACGGCACGGTAATAGACGTGAAGATGCTCATATCGAGGGTCGTCGATAAAGACGAGAGGGCTAAGAGCATCGAGGATTTCGAGGTAACCCGTCTCAAGCAGGACAGGGACGACGAAATCAAGATATTGAAAGACGACGCTTTCGAGCGTATCAAGTCGCTTGTTATCGGCAAGACGTCTTCCGCCAAGCTCACGGTTTCGAGGAAGACCGTCCTTAAGAAAGGGGACAAGATAACGGAAGAGGTGTTAAAGACTATCCCCTTCGAGAAGTTTGCCGATATAACTATCGAAAGGGGAGACGAGGCGGAGGCGGAGATAAAGCGTATTATCGAAAGGACGCTCGAACAGATAGACCTCACTAACGTAGTCTACGATCAGAGGATCTCCAAGCTGACCAAGCCCGACGAGCTCCCGCCCGGCGTCCTCAAGGTGGTAAAGGTGAATATCGCCGTAAAGAGGAAGCTCCAGGTCGGAGATAAAATGGCCGGAAGGCACGGGAACAAGGGTGTAATCTCCAAGATTCTTGCCGAGGAGGATATGCCCTATCTGCCTGACGGAACGCCCGTCGACATGATACTCAATCCTTTGGGCGTGCCCTCCAGGATGAACGTCGGCCAGGTATTGGAGACTCACCTGGGCTGGGCCGCAAAGGAGCTCGGCAACCAGATAAACGAGATAATGGAAAGGGAATTCAGTCCCCAGGCATTGAAGGCGAAGCTGAAAGAGATATATAAATCCACCGGCACGGAAAAGCTGATCGACAAGATGGATGACGACGACGTTCTTTCCGTGGCCAGGAGGCTCCGGAGCGGCATACCGGTCAAGTCCCCGGTATTCGACGGGGCGTCGGAAGAAGAGATCAAGCACATGCTGGCCGCGACGGGCCTGCCGGACGACGGCAAGACCATACTCTTCGACGGACAGACGGGTGAGCCGTTCGACCAGAAAGTAACGGTTGGCGTTATGTACATGCTGAAGCTCCATCACCTCGTGGAGGAGAAGATCCACGCTAGGGCGATCGGACCGTACTCGCTCGTCACGCAGCAGCCGCTCGGCGGAAAGGCACATTTCGGAGGCCAGCGCCTCGGGGAAATGGAGGTCTGGGCGCTCGAAGCGTACGGGGCTTCGTACACTCTGCAGGAATTTCTGACAGTAAAATCGGACGACGTGATAGGCAGAACCAGGATTTTTGATTCGATCGTCAAGGGCGATATGAATTTCGAGCCGGGCCTGCCGGAGTCGTTCAAGGTCCTTCAAAAGGAGCTCCAGGCGCTCGCTCTGGACGTCGACCTTCTCGAGGAAGAAGAACAGGGCAGGAATTGAAAAAAAGATTAGGGAGGGAGTGAACGTGGACGTAGATACCCTTTTTGAAAAACCTAAGAATCCATCTGAGTACTCGGCGGTAAAGATATCTATAGCTTCTCCTGAGAAGATCAAGGAATGGTCGCACGGAGAAGTAAGAAAGCCGGAGACAATCAATTACAGGACATTCAAGCCGGAAAGGAGCGGCCTTTTTTGCGCAAAGATATTCGGGCCGGTCAAGGATTACGAATGCACTTGCGGAAAATACAAGAGACTCAAGCACAGGGGCATAACCTGCGAAAAATGCGGGGTCGAGGTAATCTCGTCCAAGGTCAGAAGGGAGCGTATGGCCCACATCGAGCTGTCGTCCCCGGTAGCGCACATATGGTTTCTGAGGAGCATACCTTCGAGAATAGGAATGCTGCTCGATATGACGCTCAAGGACCTGGAAAAGGCCCTTTACTACGAATCGTACGTAGTGCTCGATCCGGGAGGCACGAACCTCAAGTTCGGGGAAGTCCTGAGCGAGGATAAATACAGGAAGGCCGTCGAGGAGTACGGCCACAGCTTCAAGGTCGGAATGGGGGCGGAGACGATAAGGGAGATGCTCAAGAAGATCGACCTCGTCGAGCTCTCGGACCAGCTGAGGCACGAAATGAAGAACACGTCCTCCCCTATAAAAAGGGCGAGGATAGCGAAGAGGCTCCGTATATGCGAGGCGTTCAGGAAATCGAAGAACCGCCCCGAGTGGATGATCCTTACGAGGATACCCGTTCTGCCGCCGGATCTCAGGCCGCTTGTTCCGCTCGACGGAGGCAGGTTCGCGACGTCCGACCTCAACGACCTCTACAGGCGCGTAATAAACAGGAATAACAGGCTCAAGAAATTACTCGAGCTCGGAGCGCCCGATATAATCGTAAGAAACGAGAAGAGGATGCTCCAGGAGTCGGTGGACGCGCTGCTTGAGAACGGGCGCAGGGGAAGGCCGGTGCTCGGTCACAACCACAGGCCGCTCAAGAGCCTCTCCGATATAATCAAGGGCAAGCAGGGAAGGTTCAGGCAGAACCTCCTAGGAAAGCGGGTCGACTACTCCGGCCGTTCGGTCATCACGGTCGGCCCCGAGCTCAAGCTCCACCAGTGCGGAATACCCAAGCAGATGGGTCTCGAGCTTTTCAGGCCCTTCATATACCAGAAGCTCGAAAAGTGGGGAGCCGCCGCGACGATAAAAATCGCAAAGAAACTCGTAGAACAGGAGGCCCCGATAGTCTGGGACGCGCTCGACGAGGTGATCAAGGAGCACCCCGTGCTGCTCAACCGCGCTCCTACGCTCCACCGCCTGAGCATTCAGGCGTTCGAGCCCATACTCATCGAGGATAAGGCCATTCAGATTCACCCGCTCGTATGCCCCGCCTATAACGCGGACTTCGACGGCGACCAGATGGCCGTGCACGTACCGCTTTCGGTCGAGGCACAGACGGAGTGCAGGGCGCTCGTGATGTCAACTAACAACATTCTCTCCCCCGCCCACGGGAAGCCGATAATTCTACCTACCCAGGACATAGTCCTCGGCATCTACTACATGACGAGAGACATGGCCTACGACAAGGGGGACGGCAAGATTTTCTCGAGCATAGACGAGGTCCAGATGGCCTACGATTCCGGGGAGATCGGCATACACGCAAAGATAAAGGTGCGCGTGAAAGGCAAGCTTTACGAGACCACGGCCGGACGCGTGCTCCTCTACGATATCATGCCCAAGGACATACCCTTCGAGCTCGTAAACAGGGTCATGACCAAGAGGGCCATTGAAGAGCTCGTCGATACCTGTTTCAGGATGGCGGGCGGAAAGAACACCGTGATTCTGGCCGACAGGATGAGGACGCTCGGGTTCAAGTATTCGACGAGAGCCGGAATATCCATCTCGATCGACGACATGAGCATCCCGGAGAAGAAGAGGGACCTGCTCCAGAAAGCGCAGGACGAGGTGGTCAAGGTACAGAACCAGTACTCCCAGGGTCTCATCACGGACGGCGAGAGGTACAACAAGGTTATAGACATCTGGGCGCGTACGAGCGACGAAGTCGCCCAGGAAATGATGAGGGATATCTCGTACGAAGAGGTCATCGACAAGGAAGGAAACGTAAGGAGAGGGACGAGCTCAAACCCCATATACATGATGATAGATTCAGGCGCGAGGGGCAGCCAGACCCAGGTCAGGCAGCTCGCCGGTATGAGGGGACTCATGGCGAAGCCTTCGGGGGAAATCATAGAGACGCCCATTACGTCCAACTTCCGCGAAGGGCTGACGGTTCTTCAGTACTTCATTTCGACGCACGGCGCGAGGAAGGGTCTCGCCGACACCGCGCTCAAGACCGCGAACGCCGGTTATCTGACGAGGAGGCTCATCGACGTCGCTCAGGACGTGATGATAAAAGAATTCGACTGCGGTACGGTCGAGGGCATCACGGTCAGCGACCTCGTCGAGGGCGGTGAGATCATAGAAAGGGTGGGCGAAAGGGTGCTCGGAAGGGTTACCGTCGACGATATAATCGACCCGGTAAGCGGAGAGGTGATAGTCGCTGCCAACGAGGAAATCGACGAGCAGGCTGCGTCCAAAATAGACGAAGCCGGCAGCATCACTGAAGTAAAAATAAGGTCTGTATTGACGTGCGAGACGCGGATAGGCGTGTGCGTGCTCTGTTACGGCAGGAACCTCGCGACGGGTAAGCTAGTCAACATAGGGGAGGCGGTCGGTATCATAGCCGCCCAGTCGATCGGCGAGCCTGGGACGCAGCTCACCATGAGAACGTTCCACATCGGAGGCGCCGCGAGTCAGAGGGCTGCCGAAAGCACGCTCGAGTCGACCCACGAAGGCACGGTTAAATTCAGCACGGTGAGGACCGTAAAGAGCAAGGACGGGAGCCTCGTCGTCATTAACCGCACCGGCACGCTGATCATAGTCGACGATAAGGGCTACGAGAGGGAGCGTTATCCGCTCGCGCTCGGAGCCAGGCTGAAAATAAACGAAGGCGAGAGGGTCAAGGAAGGTCAGCTCCTGGCGGAGTGGGACCCTTACACGACCCCGTTCATTTCCGAATTCGACGGAAAGGTCGGGTTCGTAGACCTCGAGCAGGGTATAACTCTTAAGGAACAGGTAGACGAAGTAACGGGTATTTATAAAAAGGTTGTAATCGAATCCAAGAACCTCGACCTCCACCCGGGTCTCGTTATCACGACCGAGGACGGAAGGAGCATACAGTACTCCCTTCCGATAGGGGCGATCATCGAGGTGAACGAAGGCGACGAGGTGAGCGCGGGCGGAATAGTCGCTAAGATCGCGAGAGCGACCGCGAAAACGAAAGACATCACTGGAGGTCTCCCCAGGGTAGCCGAGCTCTTCGAGGCGAGGATGCCCAAAGACCCTGCGGTCGTTACGGAGATCGACGGTATAGTCAGCTACGGAAAGGACCTCAAGGGTAAGAGGCGGGTGGTCGTAACGCCCGAGATCGGCGAGCCCAAGGAATACCTGGTACCGAGAGGAAAGCACGTGCTCGTCAGGGAAGGCGAGCAGGTGGCTTCAGGGGACCAGCTCGTCGACGGCTCCGTCAACCCGCACGACATACTCAGGATTCGGGGCGAAAGGGCGCTTACGAGGTACCTAGTAGACGAGATACAGGAGGTCTACAGGCTCCAGGGCGTCAAGATTAACGACAAGCACATCGAGGCCATAGTGAGGCAGATGCTGAAGAGGGTAAGGATAAAAGACCCGGGCGACACCATAATGCTCGTCGGAGAGGCGATCGAAAAGCACATCTTCTTCGAGGAGAACGAGAGGGTTGTCGCGCAGGGCGGAAGACCCGCGTCTGCGGAGCCGCTCCTCCTCGGCATAACCAGGGCGTCGCTCAGCACGGACAGCTGGCTCTCGGCCGCATCGTTCCAGGAGACCACGAGGGTTCTCACCGAGGCAGCCTGCGAAGGCAAGGAAGACGGTCTCAGGGGCCTCAAGGAAAACGTGATCATGGGAAGGCTGATACCTGCAGGTACGGGACTCCCGATTTACAGGAACATAGACGTCGAAGTGCCCGTTCTCGAAGTGCCCGTGCCCGCGGCCGCTTCAGCGGACGAAGAATAACAATTGCGAATAAACCGGGTCGGGGAGCCTCACCGCTCCCGGGCCCGATATCTCTATTCTTTCAATCATTAAGCCGATATGCCTGACGAAAATAAAACCCAAATGGATAAGGTCTATGATCCGAAGAAGGTTGAAGAGAAGTGGTACGCCGACTGGATCGAAAAGGGTTACTATAAGTCGTCGACGTCGTCGGGTCAAAAACCCCCTTATTCCATCGTAATCCCTCCTCCGAACGTGACGGGGTCCCTCCACATCGGACACGCTCTCAACAACACGCTCCAGGACATCCTCATACGCTGGAAGAGGATGAAGGGGTCGGACGCCCTATGGGTTCCCGGCACAGACCACGCCGGTATAGCGACGCAGATGATGGTGGAGCGCGAGCTCGAGAAGGAAGGCACGTCCAGGGTGAAGATGGGCAGGGGCGCCTTCGTCGAGCGGGTCTGGAAGTGGAAGGAGGAGTCGGGCGATACGATCACGCGCCAGTTAAGGCGCCTGGGCGCTCTCCCGGATTGGGAAATGGAGCGGTTCACCATGGACGAAGGGCTTTCTCACGCGGTGAGGAAGGTATTCGTCGACCTCTACAATGAGAAGCTCATATACAAGGACAAGAGGCTCGTCAACTGGGACCCGAAGCTCTGCACGGCGATCTCCGATCTCGAGGTCGACCAGCGCGAGGTATCGGGGCATTTCTGGCATTTCAAATATCCTATCGAGGGCAGAAAGAACGAATTCATAACGGTCGCAACAACGAGGCCCGAGACGATGCTCGGCGACACCGCCGTCGCTGTGCATCCGGACGATGCGCGTTACAAGCACCTCGTCGGGAAGAACGCGGTTCTCCCGCTTGCCGAGAGGCCCATACCGATAATCGCGGACGAATACAGCGACCCCGAGAAGGGGACGGGGGCGGTGAAGATCACCCCGGCCCACGACTTCAACGACTTCGAGGTCGGGCGTCGGCACGGCCTCCCGATGATAAACATATTCGACGAGACCGCCCGCCTTAACGACAACGCCCCCGCTAAATACAGGGGGCTCGACAGGTTCGAGGCGAGGAAGCGCGTGATTGAGGACATGGAGGCTCTCGGCTTACTCGACAAGGTGGAAGATACCCGGCACACGGTCCCATACGGAGACAGGTCGGGCGCGGTGGTCGAGCCCTGGCTCACGGACCAGTGGTACGTTGACGCGGCGACCCTCGCTGTGCCCGCGATAAAGGCCGTGGAGGAAGGGAGGATAAGGTTCGTCCCTAAATACTGGGAGAGCACTTATTTCGAGTGGCTTAAGAAAATAGAGCCCTGGTGCATATCCCGCCAGCTCTGGTGGGGTCATCAGATACCGGCCTGGTACGCGCCCGATGGGGAGATATTCGTCGCTCTTACGGAAGAAGAGGCGCAGAAGGCTGCGAAAGAGCATTACGGAAAGGAAACGGAATTGAAGAGGGACCCTGACGTCCTCGATACGTGGTTCTCGTCCGGGCTCTGGCCGTTCTCGACGCTCGGGTGGCCCGAAGAAACACCCGAGCTCAAGAGATACTATCCGACGAGCGTACTCGTCACGGGGTTCGACATAATCTTCTTCTGGGTCGCGCGCATGATCATGCAGGGACTCCACTTTATGGGTGAGGTGCCGTTCAGGGAAGTCTACATACACGGGCTCATTAGGGACGAAAAAGGGCACAAGATGAGCAAGACCCGCGGGAACGTCATAGACCCCCTCGACGTGATAGAAGAAAACGGGGCCGACGCCTTGAGGTTCAGCCTGACCGCTCTCGCCACTCAGGGGAGGGACATAAAGCTCTCCATGCCAGTCATTCAGGGCTACAGGAACTTCATAAACAAGATATGGAACGCCTCCCGCTTCCTCATAATGAACCTCGGGGAATACGACGACAGCGTAAAAATTCCAGACGACGAGCTTTCCACGTACGATAAGTGGATACTCATGAAGCTGAACGAAACTGTAAAAGAGGTGGGCGACTCGTTCGAGGGCTATGAATTCGACAAGGCGGCGGGTGCCATATACAAGTTCTTCTGGTCGGAATACTGCGACTGGTATATAGAGTCTGTAAAGCCTGTGCTATACGGGGACGACCCACAAGGGAAGCAAAGGACGAAGGGCGTCCTCGTGCGTGTGCTCAAGACCGCATTACAATTGCTTCACCCGATTGCCCCCTTCATATCGGAAGAGCTCTACCAGAGGCTCCGCGTGTTCGGGGTTGAACTTAACGCCGTCGACGGCGGCGCTGCGGAGAGCATAGTGGTAAGCTCGTTCCCCGAATGTAACGAAACCCAGATCTTCCGCGACGAGCACGACGAGGTCGAGCTTATGAAGGAGATCGTCGTCGGGATAAGGAACCTCCGGGCAGTGATCGGGCTCCACCCGTCCGAGAAGGTGAGCGTCGTGCTTCTTCCCGAGAGCGCGAAGGCGCGTAAGCAGATAGAGGCCAACAGGGGCTTCATACTCAGCCTTGCGTCACTCTCCGGGTTCGAGATCGCGAAGAAAGACAAGCCTAAAAAGGCAATCGCCCAAGTCATACCGGGCGTCGAGATATTCCTCCCAGTCGAAGGGCTCATCGATGTCGGGAAAGAGACCGAGAGGATAAAGAAAGAGATAGGCAAGATTTCCAAAGACCTTGAACGAACCGAAAAGAAGCTCTCCAACCCCGAATTCCTCGAACGCGCCCCCGAAGAGGTCGTCCAGAAAGAGCGCGCAATCTTCGAGGAGCTATCCTTTCAGATAAAGAAGATGGAAGACGTGCTCAACAAGCTGAGCGAGATAGGTTAGATTATAAATCACTCAAATCTGTCTTGGATTTTCTCGCTACCCGCAAAAGCCATTAGCGCCTTTCAAGCTCCCGCTCCATCGCGTCGAGCACAATCTTGCTCATAGCGCAGTTGTGCTTTTTTGCCCTCATTTTGAGGCGCTTGTGCAAGGCGTCGGGGGTGTTTTTAATTTGAAGGTTTGCCATATCATGACGATAGCGCTTTATTATAATGACGACAACATGCTAAAGAAAGAGGGTCAAATAGATAATCTATTCAGAGAGTAGAAACCTGTGCTGGTAAGATAATATGAGTATTTTTCAGCTGTGTCACTCCCCGAAAAGGCCCAACTGTTTTTGTTTGGTCTTCTTGAGGTCGGTTAGCTCGACGGGGTATCTGCCGGAGAAGCAGGCGTTGCAGAAGCTCTCTGTGCCGTTCATCTTCTTGGTGTCGTCGACCGCCTTCATTACGCCTTCGAGGCTTAAATAACCCAGTGAATCGGATGTTATGTACTTTCTTATCTCGTCAATATCCAAAGAATTGGCGATCAACTCTTCCTTGAGCGGCGTGTCTATGCCGTAATAGCACGAGAACTTCGTCGGGGGCGAGCTTATTCTCATATGTACTTCCTTCGCTCCGGCCGCGCGCACCATCTTCACTATCTTCCTCGACGTTGTCCCCCTCACTATAGAGTCGTCCACTATCACGACCCTTTTGCCTTCGAGCACTTCCTTTATCGCGTTCAGCTTGAGCCTAACGCCGAAGTTCCTTATCGACTGCTGGGGCTCTATGAACGTCCTCCCTACGTAGTGGCTCCTAAGTAGCCCCAATTCGAGCGGGAGCCCGGATTCCTCGGAGAACCCCATGGCCGCGGGCACACCGGAATCAGGGACAGCGACGATTATATCCGCGTCGGCTGGCTGCTCTATTGCGAGCTGCTTTCCTAGTGCCCTCCTCACCTGGTACACGTTCCTTCCCGTCTGGAAGCTGTCGGGCCTCGCGAAATAGATGTATTCGAATACGCAGTATGCGTGCCTGGCCTCCGGGAAGGGCTTGAACGACTCGGTGCCGTTTTCATTCACTACGACTATCTCGCCCGGCTCTATCTCCCTGACAAACTCGGCCTCTATGAGATCGAAAGCGCAGGTCTCGGACGCGAACACGACCGAGTCCCCGAGCTTGCCCATGACGAGAGGCCTGAACCCGTAGGGGTCCCTCACTGCTATCATGGCTTCGGGCGTGAGGAAGAGGAGCGAATAGGCCCCCTTGCACTTGGCAAGGGCTTCTACGATCCTCTGGAGGAGGGTCTCTTCTTTCGATTTCGCGATTAAATGTACGATGACTTCTGTGTCCGTCGTGGACTGGAATATCGCGCCTTCGGCTTCGAGCTCTTCTCTCAATGTCCTCGCGTTAGTCAGGTTGCCGTTATGCGCAATGGCGAGGGCCCCGCGGAAATAGTTGATGACGATGGGCTGCATGTTCTTCGCCTGGCTCGAGCCCGTGGTCGAGTAGCGCACGTGCCCGATCGCGTTCTGCCCCGTGAGGTGCGATAGTATGTCTTCCGTGAAAATGTCGGAGACGAGACCCATGGCGCGGTGGTTGTGGAGGTTTACGCCGTCAGAGGTTACGATGCCGGCGCTTTCCTGTCCCCTGTGCTGGAGCGCATGAAGCCCCAGGTATGTGAGGTTTGAAGCCTCGACATGACCGTAGATGCCGAATACGCCGCACTCTTCTTTAAGCTTTGGCATAGCTTTTAAGGTTGTTCTCGAAACCCCCCGCCCAGGCTCTCCGGGCTTCCGATACCGGAATATCTATCAATCCCTTTATTAAAAACCCCTGCCCTCCGACCGTTCCAATTACGCTCATGGGTACATTATTTGATTCCGAAATTTTTCTAAGGATTCCTAAGTCTTTTTCGTCGAGTGAAACGACCGCTCTCGCCTGGGATTCCGAAAATAAGAGTGCATCCCTTCTGATTGAGCCTGACAGTTCGACCTCAATGCCTAAAGTGTATTCCGGGGTGAAACAGGATTCTGCGAGCGAAAGAGCTATCCCTCCCTCGGAAAGATCGTGCGCCGACTTAATTATACCCCTATCCGCCGCTTCTAGCAAAGCCCGGACAAGGTTCGATTCCGCCTCGAGATCGAGTACCGGAGGCTCCCCCGCAACTATGCCGCGGACCTGCTTCAAATACTCGCTCCCTCCCAGCTCTTCCTTCGTTTCTCCTAAAAGGACTATCGTATCCCCTTCGTCCTTAAACCACTGTGTTATATGCTTTTCGACATCGGCAATGAGGCCTACCATTCCGATCGCGGGCGTCGGGTATATGGCTTTACGGCCCGTCTGGTTGTAGAAGCTCACGTTCCCGCTCACGACAGGGGTGTTGAGGCTGAGCGCCGCCTCGGATATGCCCTCTATCGCCCGTTTGAACTGCCACATCACTCCGGGCTCCTCCGGGCTCCCGAAATTTAGGCAGTCGGTGATAGCTAGCGGTATCGCCCCCGAGCAGGCAAGGTTCCTGGCGCTCTCGGCGACCGCGATTGCTCCCCCCGTGTAAGGGTCGAGGTAACAGTATGTGGAGTTGCAGTTGACCGTCATCGCGAGGGCTTTCTTAGTGCCTTTTATCCTTACGACCGCAGCGTCCGAGCCCGGGAGCACGACCGTGTTCGTCCTGACCATGTAATCGTACTGCTCCCATACGGAGCGCTTCTCCGCAAGCGTGGGCGAGGAGAGGAGCTTCAAAAGCACAATGTTGAGGTCCTTCGGGACAGGTATGGAGGATAGATCCAGATTCCTCGTTTCTTTTATATACGCGGGCTCGCTGAAGGGCCTGTCGTAAACAGGCGCCTCTTCCGAGATGAGGCTTATCGGTATCTCTGCGACGGTCTTTCCCTCTTCCGCGATGACGAGCCTGCCCGAGTCCGTCACCTCTCCGATGACGCTGAAGTCGAGCCCCCATTTCCTGAATATTTTTTCAGCTATTTCCTCTTTCCCTTTTTCGAGCACGATGAGCATGCGCTCCTGCGATTCGGAGAGCATTACCTCGTAGGGCGTCATGGACTCTTCCCTCCTCGGCACCTTCTCGATGTCGATCCTTATGCCCGTGCCTGCCCTCTCGGCCATCTCCGTGGAAGAAGACGTGAGCCCTGCCGCCCCCATATCCTGTATGCCCACTACGACGCCCGTCTTGAATAATTCGAGGCAGGCTTCGAGGAGGAGCTTTTCGGTAAACGGGTCGCCCACCTGAACGGCGGGCCTTTTCTCCTCGGCTTCCTTGGTGAATGTCTCTGATGCCATTACGGCGCCGTGTATGCCGTCCCTTCCCGTCTTAGAGCCGACATAGATTACAGGGTTCCCCAGTCCCTTTGCGTAGCCCCTGAATATTTCGTCCTTATTCGTGATCCCGAGGGCGAATACGTTGACGAGGGGGTTGCCGTTGTAGCATTCGTCGAAGTAAACCTCCCCGCCCACGGTCGGTATCCCTATGCAGTTCCCGTAACCCGCTATGCCCGATACGACCCCGCCCACGAGGTATTTTGTCTTGGGCAGGGATGGGTCGCCGAACCTGAGTGAATCCAGTACCGCGATAGGCCTCGCCCCCATCGTGAATATGTCCCGCAATATGCCTCCAACTCCCGTGGCTGCGCCCTGGTAAGGCTCGATGAACGACGGGTGGTTATGGCTCTCCATCTTGAAAACGGCGCATTGCCCGTCGCCGATATCTATAATGCCGGCGTTCTCCCCGGGGCCCTGTATGACCACTTCGCCCGACGTGGGGAATTTTCTCAGGTGGACTCTCGAGCTTTTGTAGGAGCAGTGTTCGGACCACATGGCGGCTAGGATGCCGAGCTCGGTGATATTGGGCTCCCTGCCGAGTGTATCCACTATCTTTTTGTATTCTTCTTCGGTCAGCCCGTGGTCAAGAGCGGTTTTCAGGTCGGACATTTAGTCTCTATCACTCTCTATAAGTTAATATACCAGTTATTAGGGGTCTAATCACCGGATGTGCTTCGAACTACCTATATCTGCGGGATAATTTAATTTGACATCATTTTCGCCGTTGTCAAAATCGATGGATCACATCCATCCGTTTTTGTTAAGATATTGCATTACGGCGCACCGGGAGTCCTTGCAATCACGGTTATTAGACACTAATATGATTATCAATTTATGGACCACGCGATCATTTTCGTTTCATTGATAGTGGCTGTCGCCCCCATGGTGGCGCTGCTCTTTTTCATCTGGTGGGTCGACCAGTACGACAGGGAGCCGCTCAAATACGTGTTCGCGTCTTTCCTCTGGGGCGGTCTCGGGGCGATTGCCTTTTCCATACTCGGTACTGAAGCCGGAATAAGGATGCTGGGGGGCTTCGTGAACAGTACCGGGTTCGATTTTCCGGCCGTGGTCCTGGCCCCTTTCATAGAGGAATTCATGAAGGGTCTCATAGTTTTCTTCCTCCTCAGGTACAGGCATTTCGATAACGTAACAGACGGTCTCGTTTACGGCGCCGCCTCCGGTCTCGGGTTCGGCATGACGGAGAATTTCATGTACTTCACCCAGTTCGCCGGTAATTCGCCCGGCTACGAGTGGCTGAACCTCCTCTTCGTGAGGAGCATGATGACGGCGAACATGCACTGCGCGGCGAGCGCCACGTTCGGCGCCGGAATAAGCAAACTGAAGGACGGAGGGAAAAACGCCTGGCTGTCCGTGGGCGGATTTTATCTACTGGCCGTGTTCCTACACGCCACGTGGAACTTCCTCGTCACGTCGAGGGTTGAGGCCTACTGGGGACTTGCGGTTATCATCCTTTTCGTTTATATCGTTTTCATATTCGTGATTTTCGTGAAGGGGATTCTCGGAGAGAGGAAGCAGCGGGAAGTGGTCCTCGTAGAGGAGTTCGACCTGGGTGTCCTGCCCGCCGATCATAGAAAGATATTGATGTCCTACAGGGCGATGAGGAAGGGGGGCTGGTTCCCCGAGTATCTGAATAAGGACAAATACCTCTCGCTCGTAAGCAGGCTCGCCTTACGCAAAACATCTTATTACAAATCTGAGGGCAGCCGGCAGGCCGCCCTCCAGAAGGAGATAGTCGAGCTCAGGGTGGAGCTCAAGAGGTTCGCCGACCTATTGCAGCAATTACAACAGGAAAAGGCCGCGACTTAGTTACGTTTTTTTTTCGATTTGCCGGTTTCCCCCCCTGAAATCGTATTGCTCCGTCATGCCGTTTTTAAGGGTTCCGCCTATTGTATAAATTTTATGCCCCCTGTATCCTTACTTGGATAATAAAATCACGGGTTTAACGATATAAAGAAGAGATAGAAAGAAGAAATGAACATCAAGGATTTGAGTCCGGTGGAATTAGAAAAATTCATTACGGATAATGGATTAGAGCCGTTCCGCGCCCGCCAGATCGGCAAATGGCTTTACAGAAAGGGTGCCCTGTCGTTCGACGAAATGACGGATCTCTCCAAGGGCACTAGAGAGCTGCTCAAGAGCACATTCTCAGCGGGAGATTCGATGGAGATAGCGGAAGAGCAGGTATCGGCCGACGGCACGAGGAAGTTCCTTTTCAGACTCCTCGACGGCAAGCAGATAGAGAGTGTTCTGATTCCCGACAAGGGGAGGCACACGCTCTGCATATCTTCACAGGTCGGATGCGCGCTGGGGTGCACGTTCTGCCTCACCGGCACGATCGGGAAAATAAGGAACCTGACTCCTTCCGAAATTATAGATCAATACATGCTCGTCAACCGCCTGACGGGCGGCTCTGTCACCAATATCGTATTTATGGGAATGGGGGAGCCGCTGGACAACCTTGAGAACCTCGTGAGGGCGCTCAAGACCATGACGGACGAGAATTTCCTCGGTCTCTCGCCCAGGAGGATAACGGTTTCTACTTCGGGCATCGTTCCGAAAATAAAAGAGCTTGGCGAGCAGGTCTCCGTCAACCTGGCCGTGTCGCTCAACGCGCCGCGGGACGAATTGAGGGACGTCATTATGCCTATAAATAAAAGGTATCCGATAAAGGAGCTCATCAAGGCGAGCGTGAAATTCCCCGTGCCCCCGAGGAAAGCGCTCATGTTCGAGTATGTCCTTTTGAGCAAGGTCAACGATTCCGACAGGGACGCTTACGACCTGGGACACCTGCTATCCGGTATAAATTGCAAAGTGAACCTCATTCCCTTCAACGAGGCTGGTCCTCTGCCTTACCGCTCGCCGACTCGTGAGAGGGTGCTCCGTTTCCAGGAGATACTGGTGTCGTTCGGGTTGAACGTCAGGATAAGGAAGAGCAGGGGGCGGGATATCCTGGGGGCATGCGGTCAGCTTGCCGCCGAATACCCGGTCAGGAAAATAAAGAACATTAAAGTCTCGGCTCAGGCGGTTTTATAAGGTTAAAACAAACACGGGAATCTCGGTCATATGACAGGTTCGGAAATAAGAAACAGGTTTCTCGAGTATTTTGTGGGCAAGGGCCATACGGTCGTGAAGAGCTCTTCGCTTATTCCCAAGAACGACCCGACGCTCCTTTTCACTAACGCAGGTATGGTCCAGTTCAAAGACGTGTTCCTCGGGCTCGACAAGAGGGATTACAAGAGGGCCGCGTCCTCCCAGAAATGCGTCAGGGCCGGCGGGAAGCATAACGACTTGGAGAACGTCGGCTACACGTCGAGGCATCATACGTTTTTCGAGATGCTCGGCAATTTCTCGTTCGGGGATTATTTCAAGAAGGAGGCCATAGAGTTCGCCTGGGAGCTTATCACCGTTGTCTTCAGGCTCCCCGAGGACAGGCTATGGGTGACGGTATTCACGGAGGACGACGAGGCAGCTGAGCTGTGGCGGAAAGTCGTCGGGCTTCCTGCCGATAGAATCGTCAGGCTGGGTGAGAAAGATAATTTCTGGGCGATGGGGGAGACAGGCCCCTGCGGCCCGTGCTCCGAGATAATAATAGACCAGGGAGACGGTTTCGGCTGCGGGAAGCCGGACTGCGCGGTAGGGTGCGACTGCGACAGGTTCCTCGAGCTATGGAACCTCGTATTTATGCAGTACGACAGGGACAAGTCGGGCAGGCTCAATCCGCTGCCAAACCCGAGCATAGACACGGGCATGGGGCTCGAGAGGATCACGGCCGTGCTCCAGGGCGTGAAGAGCAACTACGATACAGACCTCTTGAGGGGGATAATTTCAAGCGTGGAAGAAATAGCCGGGAAGCGGTACGGGGGAGATCCGTCGACCGACGTATCCATGAGGGTTATGGCCGACCACGCGCGCGCGGTCACGTTCCTCATATCGGACGGCGTATTCCCGTCCAATGAGGGCAGGGGCTACGTGCTGAGGAGGATACTCAGACGCGCCGTCCGGCATGCAAAGAAGCTCGGTATAGAGGAGCCTTGTCTTTACAGGGTTACGGGCAAGGTCAGGGATATAATGCGGGACGCTTATCCGGAGCTCGACGAGAGGATCGGCTTCGTTGCCGAGGTCGTCAGGAACGAAGAAGAGCGTTTCTTCGAAACTATAGACAGGGGCCTCGAGCTGCTCAACGCGGAGATCGAAAAGAGGGAGGCGGAGAATGTCCTTCCCGGAGAGGTGGTCTTCAAGTTATACGACACGTTCGGATTCCCTGTAGACCTCACGCAGGACATCGCGCGGGAGCGCGGGCTCACGCTCGATTACGAGGGGTTCGACAGGGAGATGGAGAGGCAGAGGGAGAAGTCGAGGAAGGCATGGAAAGGGGCAGGCGAAGAGGGCCTCGAGCCTCACTATAAAGATTTCGTCTCGGGCGGGCTCACCGTTACGTTCACAGGATACAGTAAGACCCGCGATACGGGAAGAATAACCGCGATAGTCAAAGATGGCGTATTGGTCGATAGCGCGGCCCAGGGTGATAAAGTCGACATCATAACGGACAAGACGCCATTCTACGGAGAGTCGGGAGGACAGGTCGGCGACAAGGGGATAATGGAGGGCGAGAGCGGCACGGCCGAAGTCGTCGACACGAAGAAGCCTCTCCCCAATATAATCGTTCATCACGCGGTGATAAAGAAAGGCTCTCTATGGGTCGGGGACGAAGTCTCGCTCAGGGTGAACGAGAAGCTCAGGCACGGGGCGGAGACACACCATTCGACTACGCACATCCTGCACGCAGTGCTCAGGGAAGTGCTCGGAAAGCACGTGGGCCAGGCGGGCTCGCTCGTTGCGCCCGGGAGGCTCAGGTTCGATTTCACTCACCATTCATCCGTAGACGAGAAGGAGCTGAGGAAGATCGAAGACATCATCAACGAAAGGATAAGGTGGGACGACAGGGTCGTCACGGAGCCTGACGTCCCCTACGACGAGGCAATGAAAAGGGGCGCGATGGCGTTCTTCCAGGAGAAGTACGGGGACAGGGTGAGGGTCGTGAGCATAGGGGATTACAGCAAGGAGCTCTGCGGCGGGACTCACCTCGAATCGGCCGGAGAGGCCGGGCTGTTCAAGATAGTTTCCGAGACCGCATCGGCCGCGGGCGTGAGACGCATAGAGGCCGTATCGGGCGAGTCCGCATGGAACTTCGTGAGGGGCATTGAGGAAAAGCTCGCCGAGGCCTCCCGCATACTGAGGGTCCCGGAATCTGACGTAATACCCAGGATAGGGAAGCTCGTCGAGGAGAACGAGGCGATCAGGAAAGAGCTCGAGACCGTCAAGAGCAGGATGCTCAGCGAGAGGACAGGGGACATCATGGAGAGCGTAAAGAACGTGAACGGGCTCAACGTGCTGTCGGTAGAGATACCGGACGCCGACCCCGACCAGTTGAGGAAGGTCTGGGACGATGTGAGGTCGAAGCTCAGCTCGGGGATCGCCGTGCTGGGCACCAGGGACGACGGCAAGGCGTATCTGCTCGTCGGCGTTACGAGCGACCTCCACAAGAAATACCACTCGGGCAATATCGTGAAGGAGCTTGCGCCCGTGATAGGCGGGAAGGGCGGGGGCAGGCCCGACATGGCTCAGGCGGGCGGGAACAACCCCGAGAAGCTCCCCGAGGCGCTGGAGAAGGTCTTCGAGATCCTGGCCGCGGCCTGATCCGCGAATCCGCTTACTTACTTATTCCCCTCTCAGCGAGTACGTCCTTTATCTTCTTAAGCGCCGCGCTCTCTATCTGTCTGACTCGCTCTCTCGATATATTGAATTTGCTGCCGAGCTCTTCGAGCGTGAGAGGCTTATCGGCGAGCACCCGCTTCTCTATGATGTACCTTTCCCTCTCCTTAAGCGTTTTGAGGGCGACGGCCATTCCGCTCCTCACCCTCTCTTCCTCTTGGGCCTTCGTCAGCAGCTCTTCCTGTGTGGCTTCCCCTCCAGTGAGGAAGTCGAGGTGCGAGGCGTCCCGCTCGTCCGTAAGCCCCACGTCAAGCGACAGGTCCTTGCCGCCCATCCTCTGCTCCATCTCGATCACCGCTTCGTCCGGCACGTTGAGCCTTTCGGCGAGCTCCCTGTAGTCTTCTGAGCTCAGCGCCTCGCCGCCCATCTCGAGCTCTTTTTTCGTCGAGCGGAGCTTGTAGAAGAGCTTCCGCTGGGCTTGCGTCGTGCCTACCTTGACGAGGCTCCAGCTCTTTATTATGTAGTTCTGTATGTACGCCCTGATCCACCAGACGGCGTAGGAGATCAGGCGGTAGCCCTTGGTCGGGTCGAACCCCTTTACCGCGTGCATGAGCCCGACGTTCCCCTCCTGTATGATGTCCATAGTGCTGAACCCGTAGTTCTTGTATTCGTTCGCCACCCTGACGACGAATTTCAGGTTGGACGTGACGAGCTTGCGGGCGGCGTCGAGGTCGCCCTCGTCCCTGTACTTTTTGGCGAGCTTGTACTCTTCCTCCCGGCTGAGGACGGGGTAATTGCTTATCTCCGCGATGTATCTGTGGAGGGACGTAGTAGGGGCTGGGAGGAGTGTGGTCGCGTGCTTCTTTTCTTTCTTTTTTTCTTGATCCTGAGACATTTGGCCAGCTTATCTATCGAGAAGTATTAATTTAGTATACGTTTGCGGGCAGTGCTTATCAATAAACGATTTAGTCAGCTGTGTAACGCGCCGTGATCGTTATACATATGAAATTAACGGGAATCCCTTGACTCGAATACTCCTAATGGATAAATTATTCTCCCTTGGCTCAGAACTCATAAAAATCGGTTCCGGCGTAGCTCAGCTGGCAGAGCGGGTGGCTGTTAACCACCATGTCGGGAGTTCGAATCTCTCCGCCGGAGCCAATTTTCTTCAATAAAAAATCGGCATCCCCTTGAATTTTACTTACGGCTGCTATATTCCCGTATTCATAACTACTATGATCACCGGTGAAAGGAAGTACACTCCAACATCTACTCACCGTACGCCAGTCTGTCCATCATTTCGGCGAAGGAGGTCCATGGTATGCGTTTCCGTTTTTGACGGTTCCTGCCGTACCAGAAGAGCGATCCCCGGCCTATAATTAATTCCCCCAGCTTCTGCTTGCTTGCGAATATTTCCAGGTTGAGTGAGCTCCCCGCCTTGCTCAGCACGGGAACATGGAATGATGCTTTCACGGTATGTTTTTTTATCGCTTTCTTTTTTGCCATGTTTCCTCCTATACTAATCGATTATGGATTCATACTACCGGATTCGCTGCGCAATTTAATAAAATTGTCAATAAATTATACTACATGTCATCGAGCGATGTAAAATAGCCGTTCGCATTCCGGCTGAAATCCCGGATGCGCCATTCCGATTCCGCGTGT
This sequence comes from Thermodesulfobacteriota bacterium, assembly GCA_040754335.1. Taxonomy (NCBI): domain Bacteria; kingdom Pseudomonadati; phylum Thermodesulfobacteriota; species Thermodesulfobacteriota bacterium. The sequence goes on from JBFMCV010000001.1 coordinate 25,461, forward strand.
AATATAATGAAGCGTTCCGGACCGGATCATACGGACTGATAAATAAAGAAGAGGTGTCTCTAGGGGATTGTATGAAGCGGATAATCATTCTGGGTTTGGCTTTATTTCTCTCTAGCTGTTACGGGATATCCGAGCAGGACAGGTCTGTGGAGTACGAGCTGCGTTATCAGAAGAGGCTCGACTGCACTCAGACGAAGAATACGAGCGAGACCGCCAATATCACCCAGTGTCCGAAAATAAAGCCCGATACGGTTGACACTTCCAAGCTAAGCAATTCCGCAAACCAATCGGAATGATGCTATTACGCCACCATCTCCTGTAACCTCATCGCGTCCTGAGGCGCATAACCCGCTTCGTCGTTGTCGAAATAGCAGAATACCTCCATGCCTTGTTTCGCCCACCCCGAAAACGCGCCTGCCCAACCTTCAAGCACGTGGTCCGAATATTTTCCCCTGTACGGCCCGTCGGGCCCGTGAAGTCTTACGTAGACTATGTCCGCAGTGACGATCCTCGGGGATAGAACTCTGCCTATTTCGTATATGCAGAATGCCATGTTGTGTCTTTCGAGGATCTCGTAAACGCGTTTGTCGAACCAGGATGTGTCCCTGAACTCGAACGCATAGCTGCGGTTGCGGGGCAGCGATCTGACAAACGATTCCAGTCTCTCGGCATCGACGTGCCATCTTGGCGGGAGCTGGAATAAAATCGGCCCGAGCTTATTCTCGAATAGCGAAACCGTATTTACGAGAAAGGATACAGCTTCCAGGGGCTCCTTTAATTTTTTCATGTGCGTGATATAGCGGCTGGCTTTGACCGAGAATATGAATTTCTCGGGCACAGTGTCGCGCCATTCCCGGACGGTTTCCTTGTCAGGCATTCTGTAAAAGGAGCTGTTGATCTCCACCGTGTGGAAGAACTTCGAATAATATTCGAGGTACCTATCGCTTTTGATATGGTCTGGATAAAACGGGCCTTCCCAGTGCCCGTAATGCCAGCCCGACGTCCCGATGTGGATGTGCCTATCCTTAGCCATTAAGGGGCCTTGCTATTGATAATACGGCTGAAATGCTATTTCTTCTTCTTATACACCTCTGCGCCGCCGCGGGGGACTTCGAGAATGAGCTCACTCGTTACGTATCCGTACATCTGTATGAGCTTGGCTACGAGCCCCGTCCAGCCAGTCTGGTGACTCGCGCCAATGCCCGCGCCGTTGTCGCCGTGAAAATACTCGTAAAATAATATGTAGTCCCTGAAGTTCGGGTCGGACTGGAATTTCCCGGCCGCTCCGTAAACCGGCCTCCTTCCTTTTTCGTCTCTGGTAAATATGCTCTTCAGCCGCCTGGATATTTCATCGGCAGCTTCGTAAAGGGTCATGAATTTCCCGGAGCCGGTCGGGCACTCTACCTTGAACTCGTCGCCGTAATATTTATAGAGGTGGAGGAGCGCCCTGATTATCAGTATGTTTATCGGGAACCATATCGGGCCCCGCCAGTTGGAGTTCCCCCCGAAGAGCCCGGAGCTGGATTCGGCGGGCATATACTCGACCTTATACTCCTCGCCATGCACTTTGAATATATATGGATGCTCCCTGTGGTAGCGGGAGATGGAGCGTATGCCGTAGTCGCTCAGGAACTCGTTTTCGTCGAGCATGCTCGATAGCACGCGCCTCAGCTTGTCCTCATTGAGTATGGAAAGCAGGTACCTGTTCGCGTAACCGGTTTTTGCGATCGGATGTATGTTCGCGAGAAGGTCGGGCATCCTGTCGAGTCGTTTTTTCAACCGCTCCTTGAATTTCGGGAAGCGCTCTACCGTCTCATAATCGTAAACTGTCGATGCGCAGAGGGGAAGGAGGCCTACGAGCGACCTTACCTTCAGGCGCTCGGCGCTCCCGTCGGGGAACCTCAGTATGTCGTAGAAAAAACCGTCCTCCTCGTCCCACATCTCGTCGTGGCTCTCGCCCGTGCGGTCCATAGCGGATGCGATCCAGAGGAAATGCTCGGCGAACTTCAAGGCCATTTCCTCGTACGTCTGGTCGAACTTCGCGAGCTCGAAGGCTATCTCCAGCATGTTCTGGCAGAACATCGCCATCCACGCGGTGCCGTCCGCCTGCTCCAGGAACCCTCCTGTAGGCAGCGGCGAGCTGCGGTCGAATACCCCGATATTGTCGAGGCCGAGGAATCCGCCTTCGAAGATATTCTTCCCGTGACGGTCCTTCCTGTTCACCCACCATGTGAAGTTGAGCACGAGCTTGTCGAATACGTGCTTCAGGAACTCGACGCTCCCCTTTCCGTAGAGCTGCTTCTGGGTATTGTAGAGGAAGAGACAGGCGAAGGCGTGCACGGGCGGGTTCACGTCGCTGAAGTTCCATTCATACGCCGGTATCTGTCCGTTCGGGTGTAGATAGACCTCGCGGAGCATGAGCTCGAGCTGATACCTTGAGAAATCGGGGTCTACCATGTCGAGCGCGATAGTATGAAAGCCGAGGTCCCAGGCTGCGTACCAGGGGTATTCCCACTTGTCGGGCATCGATATCACGTCGTCGTTTATCATGTGGAACCATTCCCTGTTCCTCACGCTCTTCCCGGATCTCATGGTCATGATGTCTGCGCCGTGCTCTCGCAGCCACTTGTCGAGATCGAAATAATAGTATTGCTTTGTCCATAGCATCCCCGCCAGGGCCTGACGCATCACGTTCTTTGAATCCTTATCGATGGATGGAGGGGTAATGGAATCGTAGAACTCGTCAGCTTCCATCTTTCGCACGGCCGTTGTCTTGTCGAAATCCCTGAACGGGTTTCTACCCGCGGGCTCGGGGGATTTGTCGGATAAGACGAGGCGCACGGTCTTTTCCTCTCCGGCCGCGATCGTGAGGCTATAATGAGCCGAGACCTTGGTGCCTGTCTTGCGCGGATTGACTGCTTCTTTCCTCCCACTCACTATATAATCGTTGATCCCGTCCTTGACATAGGGGCTCGGGTTGGGCGTTCCGAAAATCCGCTCCGTGTTCGTTTCGTTCTCGGTAAATAAAAGGTCCGCTTTGCCCTCGTAGTATAGAAACCGTTGCCCGAGAATCTCGTGGGAAGCCTCGGCTGCAGTGAATTCTTTTCCTGTTTTTATCTGCCTGATCGAAGGCTTGGGAGTGGGTTCGGACCACGACCAGGTGTTCCTGAACCATAGCGTGGGAAGGACATGTAGCTCCGCGGTCTCTTTCCCGCGGTTGACGGCAGTGATGCTTATCAGAATTTCTTCCGGTGAATCCTTAGCATATTCTACGAAAACGTCGAAATACCTGTCGTCGTCGAATACGCCCGTATTTATCAGCTCGTATTCGAGCTGGTTTCTCGTTGCCTCTCTGTTCTTCCGCACCAGGTCTCGGTAAGGGTAAGCGGCATGAGGATATTTATAAAGGTATTTCATGTACGAATGGGTCGGCGTGCTGTCTATATAGAAGTAATATTCTTTCACGTCCTCTCCGTGGTTCCCCTCGCTGTTCGTAAGGCCGAAGAGGCGTTCCTTGATTATGGGGTCGTTGCCGTTCCAGAGAGCAATGGCAAAGCACAGAGTCTGCTTGTCGTCCGAGATGCCGGCGAGCCCGTCCTCGCCCCACCTGTAGGCGCGTGAGCGCGCGTGGTCGTGTGGGAAGTAGTCCCACGCGGTGCCCGTATCGCTGTAGTCTTCCCTCACCGTCCCCCACTGCCTTTCACTCAGATAAGGCCCCCACTTCTTCCACGGGGTTATCTTCTCCCTCGAATCGTCGAGGCGTTTCTTCTCTGCGTTGTCCACCTTAAACTCCTTTTGTATAACCTGTCGGCACCGGTCGGACTGTGTTCGTACTATTATAAATTTTTTGCCCGATTATTATTAATGCCTGACATCGTTCTCTTTATTATGGCTGGAAATAATACTATTTACCGGCGGGATTTACCACTAAAGGGAAAAGAACAGTTCCGGGTTTAAGCGAAGCCTGATTTTCCGCTTCAGTGCATCAAAATAAGTAACCATAAATGGCGGTTAAGGATAGATACCGCCGTATGTGCAAATATTTTATTTACAAATAACATTTTTATTCCATTTGAGCATCAGACGTGCTAGAATCGGAGTGTATTGCTTCTAAAGAGCAGGGGATACGTAGCGGGATTCCGTAGTCTGTTTGCTGTAACTGACCGAATGCTAGGGGGGTGATCGGGTTAATCCGGGCAAACAATAATTAAAGGGTGCTGCCTGCCGGGACGGGGTCTCTCACAAGATACGCGTTCTCATGACCTATTCGGATATTCTTTTCCGATCCGGGATTTTCCGAATCGGTAATTCCAGTACAATTTCCTGTTCCCTTTCCGATTCCGGCGTAACAGACAAGAATATTTCGATGGCGTTGAAAAAATCATATTAAATGCGGAGGGGTAGTCATGCGTAGATCGAGTGTGTTTCAATTTCTTTTGTTGTTATCGGTGGCCTGTATCGGAGCCGTCTCCTTCCCTTCGGGAGCCTCTTCGGAAGAAACAGTAGCGGAAGCCGTAGAAAGGGAGATGCCCGTGCTCAAGGGAGACCAGTGGCTGACCATGGATGAGAATGCGAAGGTCGCGTTCATATGGGGCGCCGGTCACGTCGTTATTATCGAAGAGGTGTTAATGGAAAGATATCCCGACCAGAAGCGGGATACGTTCGTGACGAAGGTCGTGGAGGCGTCCGCGAATTCTCCCATGACGATGAGTCAGGTCGCGGCCATGGTCGATAAGTTCTATCAGGACAATCCCGACAAGACGGATACGCCTGTTATGGCCGTGATTTGGGAGACTATGGTAAAACCCAATATTAAGACGGGTATTGCCGGGAAGCCTTTGAAATAAGCTGACAGGACTTCAAAAAAAGGAGATCAAAAATGAAAAAAATCAAATATCTGATTCTGGCAGCTTCTCTAATCCTACCCGTCGCGGGGTGCACAAATATGTCGAAGACTCAGCAGGCCACACTTAGCGGAGGCGCGATAGGCGCGGGCGCCGGGCTCGGCATCGCCGCTCTCTCTGGCGGGAACCTCTGGGTGGGGACGGCAGTTGGCGCTGGCGCCGGGGCTCTCACCGGATATATGATCAGCAAATGAGACCCGGATCGGCAAAGAGACTGTCTCCGTTTGATTTGACCAGGGCGGCGGTAAGCGAGGTGTATTGAGACAGTCGGTGACGTAACAGTATCCAGATTAGAGGGAGGGTAATGATATGAAAAAGTATGCGGTTGAGTTCATAGGAACTTTCTTCTTCGTGCTGACAGTGGGTTTGACGGTAATAGAGCCGGGGGCTGGCGTAATGGCTCCCCTCGCGATTGGCTCGGTGCTGATGGTGATGGTATATGCGGGCGGACACATCTCGGGCGGGCACTACAATCCGGCTGTGACTCTCGCTGTCTGGATGAGAGGGCGCTGTCCCTCGGCCGACGCGCCTATCTACATGATTGCCCAGTGGGCGGCCGCGGTCGTTGCGGGCTTTCTCGCTCTTTATTTGAAAGGCATGCCTGAGATCGCACCGTTAACGCCCAACGTCGTATATGCGTTAATCGTCGAGTTTCTTTTCACCTTCGCGCTCGCTTATGTTGTGCTCAACTCGGCGACTTCAAAGAATACCGCAGGTAATTCATTCTACGGGCTCGCCATCGGCTTTACGGTCGTGATCGCGGCCTATTCCGCGGGAGCCATCTCGGGCGGGGCGTTCAATCCGGCGATCGCTCTCGGGATAACCGTGATGGGAATATCAGCGGTGAGCAATATATGGATCTTCCTCGTCGCCAATTTCCTGGGCGGCGCCGTCGCGGCGCTCGTGTTCAACGCGCTCAACCCGGACGATAAATAATCAAAGCAAGTTCAGATACCTCGGCTGCTGGAAGATAGACAAGGTTCTCAAGAGAGTCACTTCGTTTATTCGAGGTTTCAACGGGACTTCAAAAGTGCGGCCTGATTGGCTCTCAAGCTATCAACATGTCTATCCCGGGGGTTCGAGAGTCTCTTGCGGGTGAAATTCTTGAGTTATAAACTTATACGTGAAAGGGTCTTATGTGCCGGGTCAGATTACCGATAGCATTATTTCTCATCTTGCTGGTGCTCGCTGCAATTTCGCTGATGGCCTGTAAGGGGAAGGAGGAGTCTCAACCGCCGGCGAATAAAATGGACAAGACTGCGCCAACCGAGGTTTCCGCGGATTCGGAAGAGGACGATTTTGGCTTTCAGGAAGCGCAGGACGATGAGTCGAACCCTATCTTCAGGAGCTTCCGTCCGGACAGGCAGCGGTTCGGCGACTTCGGCATGATGAAAAAAGAGCGTATAATCCGCGCTCTCGTACCTTACAGCCTGACATTCTATTTCGTGGATAAAGGAGTCCAGCATGGGGCTTCCTATGAATACCTCAAGGCCTTCGAGGAAAAAATAAATAAAGACCTGAAAACGGGCAACCTGAAAATCCACGTCATTATCATCCCCACATCCCGTGACCAGATGATACCCAGGCTCGTCAACGGTTACGGCGACCTTGCTCTCGGGAATTACACGATAACTGAAGGCAGGCTCAAGAAGGTGGATTTCTCGGCCCCTCTTTTCACAGGGGTGAGGGAAATAGTTGTGACCGGACCCGATTCCCCCGAGATAAAGACGCTCGACGACTTGTCCGGGCAGGAGGTCTGGGTGAGGATGTCGAGCAGCTACGACGAGAGCCTTGAGACGCTGAACGAGAGTTTGAAAAAGGCGGGGAAGAAGCCGGTCATCATCAAGGCCGCAGACGAGAACCTCGAGGACGAGGACATACTGGAGATGGTGAACGCCGGACTAATAGAGTTTACGGTTGTCGACAGTCACATATCGGAATTCTGGTCTCAGATTTTTGAGGAATTGGAATTACATCCCGACCTCGCCCTCAGGACGGACGGCAGTATCGCATGGATGATGAGAAAAGACAGCCCCGAGCTCAAAAAAGTAGTCGACGGCTTCATCGAAGAGCATAAGATGGGGACGCTTTTCGGGAATACGATTTTCAAAAGATACCTGCGGAGCACGGATTGGGTGGACGACTCGCTCGAAGGGGAAGACCGCGAAAGGTTCGATTCCATGGTCGAGTTGTTCAAGAAATATGCGGGGCGGTACGATTTCGACTGGCTGATGATCGCCGCGCAGGGTTATCAGGAATCGCAGCTCGATCAGAGTAAGCGGAGCCCGGCCGGAGCCGTCGGCGTAATGCAGATCCTTCCGTCTACGGCAAAGGACCCTAATGTCGGCATTCCGGACATTGATAAACTTGATAACAACATACACGCCGGGACCAAATACCTCCGCTTCATGACAGACCGGTATTTCGACGAGCCCGATATGAAACCCCCCGACCGCATGCTTTTCGCCTTTGCTTCTTATAATGCGGGGCCGAGGAAGATCGCTCAGATGAGGGAGCTTGCGGAGAAAAGGGGGCTCGACCCGGACATCTGGTTCAGGAACGTGGACATAGTGGTTTCCGACAAGATAGGGAGGGAGACCGTCACTTATGTCGGCAATATATATAAATATTACATCGCCTACCAGATGGCTCTCGAGCGGAATAAAAAGAAGGAAGCCGTCAGGCAGGCCCAAGGGTTGGAATGATTTCCGATTCGTGCACCAGCCTGCGCTGCCGATGCGTGTAGAGGTTGTCAGTATTAGCTTAGTGTTTTTTTTGATCAAAAGTTTGTTAGAATTAACAAAGGGGGTGTGTTATGAAGAGACAGGCTTTCAGGGTATGTACCTGTTTTACCATTCTTTTTTTCTTCTTCGTTTTACCCGCATATCCACAGACGGAGCAGGGCGTCGAGGTCAAAGACGCGCCCAGGATCGATCCCGAATCCATGTCTGATCTTTTGGAATCGCTCGAATTCCTCTCCAAGGCGGGGAGATTCAGCTTCACCGCGGAAACGGAATACGACGCACTTCAGGGGAACGGGCAGAAGATAGAGTTCGGAGGTGTCCATAAGCTGACGGTTGTCCGTCCCGACAAGGTGCGCTCGGATATAGTTTCAAGGGACGGGACGAAGAAGGTGTTCGTGTTCGACGGGAAGGACATCTATTTCTCCGACCTTGAGCAGAACGTCTACGCGAGCGTGCCGAGGCCGGGGGATATCAACCAGGCCATAGACTACTTCACCGAAGACCTCCAGATGCCGCTCCCGCTCGGACAGATCATCTCGACCGACGTGTCCGAGATGGTGAAGAAGGAGATTTACGCGGGAGGGTTCGTCGACCAGGCGACGATAAACGGGGTACTTTGCGACCACCTGGCGTTCAGGACGGAGAACATAGACTTTCAGGTCTGGATCGCAGCCGAGGGCGACCCGCTACAGATGAGGCTCGTCATCGACTACAAAAACGCTCCGGGAGAGCCGCAGTTCAGGGCGATGTTCAAGGACTGGAACTTCAAGCCCGAAGTATCCGGTTCGCTCTTCGTGTTCGTACCGGCGGAGAATATGCAGAAGATCGCTTTCGCGCCGGTCCTGCGCGCGGAGATAAAAACCGAGGAAAATGAGGGAGAGAAGAAATGAGAACCGACAAAACATTGCTGATGAAGATATTTATTTTCATGATGATTTTCATGTTTCTTGGAAGCATAGCTTTAGAGACCTATGCGAGGGGCAGAGGTTCAGGCAGAGGGGCGCACAGGAGTGCTAACAGGAACATTAGCAGGCAGGGACCGGCGAGGACGGGCTCGATGAGGTCGAGCGATTTCAGCCGGCAATCGAGCCGCTCGAGCTCCAGGCAAGTGCAGAGGAGCAGCCAGGCGGACAGACAGGCGAAGGTGAAGGATTATAGAGACACGCATGGAGACGGAGACAGAGATTTTCAGAAGGACAGGCAGGAATACCAGACTGAGCGAAGGGAAGACTGGCAGGACTATGGGGATAAAGCGCGGGAGGACCGTCAGGAGTATGCAGAGCGCTACGATTACAACGAATACAACGACGACTGGGAGTGGGGCGATGATATTGAGTACCCTTACGCAGCGGCGACCGTTATTGCGGTAGGCACTGCGCTGACAATCTCCGCATTCAACTCGCTCACGTGCACTCCGACGATCGTCTCTGTCGGCGGAGTGACTTATTACCAATGCGGCTCGAACTGGTATAACCAGGCTTATCAAGACGGGGACGTGGTGTATGTATCCGTCGGTGCTCCTCCGGGTTACTGACGATCACACCGCCGGGCCACTGGTATTGCAGAACTGCTCCGAATCTGAAGCTGGAAGCGGCATAGGTCGATGATTAAGTTCATGCGTATTAAGAGCTGTATCTGCTATATACCGGTAATACTGCTCATATCGGTCGCGCTGATTCAAATACTACTTGCCCATGCATACGGACTCGCCCCCTGGTCGGGCGGCGGTTTCGGGATGTTTTCAACCCAGGACGCGGCGCAGAGCAGGCACATACACGCCTACGCTCTCAGTCCCGGCGTAAGGAGAGAGCTGGTTATACCGGAGAGGCTGCGGGAGAGGGCTCTTAAGGTTGCGGCTTTCCCATCCGATTCCAGACTCAAAGGCCTGGCGCTTGAGCTTGCGGAAATTCCGACCCCTGACTCAGGGCCGCTCGAATCGATAGTCATACAAGTTTGGAAAACCGACTACGACAAGTCAACTCTGAGTCCGTCCGGAGAAATTGTGAAGTCTCTGGAGGTCAGGTTTGACGGGCGTTGATTCGAGTATCGATAAGCCGTTCAGACGGTACATTTCGGAAATAGCCGGGACGGGCGCCGTCGACCTCTCACTAAGGCTCACACTCCTCGACCTTCTGCTGCGGCCGGTCGGAGGCTGGACGGTGCGCCCTTTCACTCTGGCGCTCGCAGCCGCCGGGCTCCTGATGCCGGGACTTCTGCGAAGCCCGTTCGTCTGGTTTTCCCTTGCATATTTTACGGGTGCCAGGGTGCTCCTCGACTGGCCTCTCGCGGACAACCACGCGTTTCTACTCTTTTACTGGTGCCTTGCCGTCTCGATCGCAACCGTATCGCGCGATGCCGGACGGTGCCTCTCGTTAAACGGCAAAATGATGATCGGTCTCGCTTTCGCGTTTTCGGTCCTATGGAAAGTGTTCCTGTCCGGGGATTTTATGGACGGACGGTTCTTCAGGATAGCCATGCTTACGGATTACCGTTTCGAGTGGTTCGCATATGTGGTCGGCGGGCTGACTGCCGGGGAGCTCGAGAGCTTGAAGCAGTTCGTCAGTCAGCACGTAGACGGTCAAATGCCGTTTTCCGTGAGTGAAACTCCGGTTCAGCCGGCGCGTTTCATAATGGTTTCACAAATTCTCACTTATTGGACGGTATTTATCGAGAGCGCCGTCGCATTACTTTTTCTTATACCTGAAAAGACCGGAATTTCGCGGTTTCGGGACTTGCTCCTCGTTGTATTCTGCGTGACGACGTATTCCGTCGCTACCGTGGACGGGTTCGGGTGGCTCCTCATCGCGATGGGCGTGTCTCAATGCGGCGAGGGAAGGAGGGCTGTCAGGTTCCTCTATGTTGCGGCGTTCTTCCTCATTATCTTTTACGGATACCTGGCAAAGATGCGGTAGGACAATCGGAATGCCCTTTACGGTTCCGCCGCGTTCGTTTCTGTTGGGCTAAGCCGGCTGGGTCTCGACGGACGAGCTCTTCACGAGCGCTAGGAATTCCGTATAACTTTTTGTCTTTAACACCCGTTCAGTCATTCCGTATCCGCGGAAAAGCTTCGCCAGCTCGGCCGTGATTTCGAGCTGCGTATCCGGGTCGTTGACGGGGGTGAGGATGAGGAATATCACGTGCGCGAGCTTGTCGTCGGGCGCGTCGAAATCGATACCCGTGTCGGAGACGCCGACCGCCACTATGGGCTTGCTGATGCCGTCGATTCGGGCGTGGGGGAGCGCGACCCCGTTGCCGATCCCCGTGGGAAGCGTCTCCTCCCTTTCCCAGACGGCCGCTTCCACTTCGCTCGTGTTCAGGCCCGACGCTTCGCAAGCCATCGACGTAAGCTCGTGTATAGCCATGCGGCTCGAGAAGGCTTGCAGCTCGCGTGTAAAGAGCCTTGAGGAGATGGCATCCTGGAACGTCCTTTTCTTGCCGAGACGGAGTATCAGCTTCATAGCCGGGCCGCTCATCATCGAAGTGACGATGGCCATGATTACAAGTGCAACGAACAGGCGCGGTCGTATAATGCCCGCCTGCAGGGCGAGGAGGCCCAGGATTATTTCCATCGCGCCCCTGGCGTTCATCGCGAACCCGACCGCCCAGGCGTCGCGCTTAGGCATATTACCCCACCTTGCGCCGAGTATTCCGCCCGCGAGCTTGCAGACGCACGCGATCAGCAATACGGTCAATACGGGCGTGAGATCGAATTGTTTGACGAAATTTACATTCAATCCTATGCTTGCGAAAAATACCGGTGCGAAAATAAAGGAAACGAACTCGTCGATAATTACCCTTGTACGCTCGCGCAAGTGCGAGGAATCCCCTACCGCCACTCCTACTATGAAAGCGCCGAATATGGCGTGGATCCCGATCCATTCGGTAAACGCAGCTCCGAGAAGCGCCAGGATGAGAGCGAAACTCACCACTCCGCCGGGCCACCGTGTATAAGCCTGTAAAAAAGGGAGGGATCTATGAATGAGCGAGCGTCCTACTGTGAGCATGAATCCTGCGAACGTCAGAGTAAGCGCGATCGTCAAAAGAATGTTGTTAGAATGTCCTGCCTCGACGCCTATGAGACCTAGGATAATAGCGAAGATTATCCACCCTATAAGGTCGTTCAATATAGCGGCGCTTATGACCACCATTCCGAAATCGCTCCTGTATAGATCGAGGTCCATAAGCGTCTTGGCGATAACGGGGAGCGCCGTAATTGATAAAGCTGTAGCGAAAAAAAGACTGAATACGACAGGGTCGGCGTCTACGTCGCGGCCGAGAGCCAGCGGAGCGATTAATGCTACAATTAATCCAAGGAAAAACGGGATTACCATACCCGCGGTGCCGACTTTGAGCCCTATCCTGCCCTGCCTCCAAATGGTAGAGAGGTCGACCTCCATGCCGGCAACGAGCATCAAAAGTGTAACTGAAAGCGTTGTGATTGCGTTGAGAGCGACAGAGCTTGGACCGTCCTGCGGAAATAAATAAGCGCTTGTATCGGGCGAAATGCTTCCGAGGACTGTCGGACCGAGTATCACGCCCGCGAGGAGCTCGCCGAGTACGGCCGGCTGATGGAGCTTCTGGGCGAGCTCCCCCAGCACACGCGCCACCCCGAGCAATAAGCCGAGCGACAGGAAGAAGATTACAATATTGTCAGGTGTAAGGCTCTGCATAGCTGTTATTCCGAAAAAATGAAACCACCGCCCTGCATAGGCAGGATTAGCGTCTGTAATATTTTTTCATACCGGACCCGGTTTTATTTCTGTGTATTGGTTATGGGAGATAACCCATAAGGACGGGGACCCGTTTGCCCGTCTGAGTAATTTTGCCGGGTAATTAATGGTAAATCAATCAGGAATTGCGCATGCGCGCACTTTAGATTTTTTATGTCGGTTAGCTAGCTTGGAGGCGTGTGTTATGTGTTCCCTCCATCTCCTTCATATCGGAGAGCCATCGAGATAGGGTGGTCTCGTATAGCTCGTTCTTTTCCCGATCGCCTCTTGCCGGCTCGATCGGGTCCATGACGGTGAGTGTCACTGTCGGGAACCTCAAACCGGGGTTAAGTGGTGAGAGCGTTTTTAAAGCACCTTCGATATATACAGGCACTATAGGGACTCCGTTCTCGACACTCAACAGTCCGGCGCCTGCCCTTGGCTTCATCACTTTACCCGTGCTCGTGCGCTCGCCTTCGGGGAATATGCATACGGACATGCCCCGTTTAAGTCCTTCGGACGCGAGCCTCAGAGACTCCCCGTACGTCCTCGCGGTGCCCGTGAGTATTATCCTGAACGGACGGACTAACCAGGAAAGCGGAGGCCTGGCGAAGTACTCTCCGAATCCCGTGAACAGGAGCCGGTCGAGCATCCTGCCGGGAAGGAGCGCGAATACCAGTATGGGGTCGATCATGCTCTGGTGGTTGGGGCATATCAGCAGAGGGGTATCTGCAGGTATTTTGTCTGTATTCCTGATTTTTGCCCTGAACGCCAAAAGCACTATCAATCTGACTATTAACTGGACGGCTCTCATGGCCGTTCTCTTCAATACGCCCCTTCTTAAATTAAATATCTCGTCGAGAGATTCGCCTTCCCTCTCTTCACGCGGCGTTTTTTCTTCGCCCGCCGTTTGAGGACGCTGTCCCGGTAATTTCCTGAGTATGTCTCCGATTGTGCGGAGCTTCGGGATTTCGCTTTCGGGTATAAATACACTATACTCCTTTTCAAGGAGATCCATAATCTGGACGAGCATGAGGGAATCGAGTCCGAGGTCGAGCGTGAGGTCGTCGTCCGGGTGAAAGGGCCCGTCGAGATCGGTCATCTCGGAGAACCGATTTAGAAACGACGCCGATTGCGGCATCTTTAGTAATTCTGCGTCTTCTGCGTCCGTCATTTTTCGCAAAGGTTCTTCTCCACTCTTCAGCTCCTCTGCTATCTTTTCGATCTCGTTTCTTTTGAATTTGCCGAGCCTTGTTTTGGGCAGTTCTTCGTTGTATACGATCACGTCCGATATCTGCATGTATGACGGAAGGCTCGAGCCCTTCATGGAGATTATGGAACGGATCCTTTCGCTCACTCCGAAGATACCCCTTTCCTGTATCTCCTTCATCTCGGGCACCACTACCATACGGAGCCCGACGAGGCTGCCGGAAGGGGATTTTAACGGTATCACGCACATCTCCCTTATGAGGGGGCTCTCTTTATACAGGTTCTCCACGTCTTCGGGGTAGATGTTCTTTCCCGTCGGAAGCACTATGACCTCTTTCGCCCTGCCCGTGATGTATAGGTAGCCCTCCCGGTCGAGCGACCCCAGGTCCCCCGAGTAAAGCCAGCCCTCTCTCAGGAGCTCGCGCGTGGCGGCCTCGTTCTTGTAATAACCGACCGTGATGTTCGGACCCTTTATGCAGATCTCTCCCGTACCGGCAGCGTCCGGGTTGTCTATTCTGACCTCGACGCCAGGAAGAGGTTTCCCCGCGCTTCCCGGCGCAGGCTTATATGGAGAAGTCAGCGTGGATATAGCGGTAGTCTCCGTGAGTCCATACCCCTCGGCCATGCGGAACCCCAGGGAGAGGAAACCGCGGAATACTCTCGGGTCGAGCCTTGCCCCGCCCGATGTGAAAAATCTGAGCTGCCCGCCGAAAGGCTCGTGAATTTGTCCGAAGAATATCCTGCCCAGTCTCAAGCCGAGTATCTTCCATCCGAGCTCCGAGATTTTAAAGAGACTTCTGAACATAAGCCTTTGCGTGAGGGGCAGGCGAGCGACCCTTTTCTCGATATCGTTATAAATTAGCTCGAACAGCCTGGGAACCCCCGGGAAAATCGTGACCGTGGTCTCCCTGACCGCAGCCAGAAGGTCTCCGCTTTTAAGCGATTCCGAAAACGTTACGGAAGCCCCCGCAAATAGCGGGGACAGGAGCGCGACGATCGACGAATAGCCGTGGTGAAGCGGGAGAATATTCAGGATATTGTCGTCAGGCGATACGTCGACCGACTGCAATATCGCTTTCACGGTGCTGAGCACGTTGTCGTTTGTCAGCTGGACGCCTTTCGGTGTGCCAGTGGTGCCTGACGTAAATAATATAGCCATTACGTCATCGGGCTCCGGTATACTGGGCTCGATAGATAAGTCTTCAGGGAGTCCGCTGATTGCGTCATCCATAACGATAACGTTTATTCCGGGGCTCTTTCCGGTCAGCTCTGCTCTGAGTTTATCGGCGCGGGAGGGGTCTGTTAACACCGCTTTCGATTCCGAGAAATCGAGGAAGTTGATAATTTCACGCGCGCCGAATAATGAGTCGAGCGGTACGACGGTCGCCCCTAGAAAGTGGATCGAGAAATAGGAGATAACCCAGGAGATCGAGTTCTCTCCGTAAAGGGCTATGCGGTCTCCCGCCTTTAATCCCATCCCGGCGAGATTAGATTCCGCTGCGAGGCAGCTTCTGTATAAATCCCGGAAGCTCACCCGGGAGTACGCCCCTTCTTTATTTCTATACGCGAGGGCGGTCCTTTCGGGTTCTTTCTCGGCCCATTGCCTGAGTCGCGGCGCAAACATCAGTCAGCTCCTAAAACCATACCTAATAATTTAATTTAGACAGCGTAAGTATTCCATCGGATAGGTGATTGTAATCTGCTTTGACAGGGTGAAGGATTCGTTCCGGCATATATGCCTGTTAAACGGTGGGCCCGCATAAGCCCTGTATGCAGGCATAACCGAACGGACGATATAAGACACGCAGACCCGATATACGCGGATACCCGGTATTCAGGATGCCCGCTCGGCAGTGAATAGGGGGCATCCGTAGGGGTCGTATCAGTGATAAGAGTTTCATTTAGCTGATTTTTCCAGGTGTCCCCCGAACTCGTAACGCATGGCCGAGAGGAGCCTGTTCTGAAATTCCGCATCGCCCCGGGAGCTGAACCGCGCGTAAAGCGCCGTGGATAGAACAGGCACGGGAACCGCTTCGTCGATTGCGGCCTTAATCGTCCAGCGCCCCTCGCCCGAGTCCGAAACCCGTCCTGCGAAGTTGGAAAGGGCGGGGTCCTGGAGCAGTGCGGTCGCGGTCAGGTCGAGGAGCCATGAAGCTATGACGCTTCCGCGCCTCCACACCTCGGTGATGTCGGGCAGGTTCAGGTCATACTGGTAGTGCTCAGGGTCGCGGAGAGGGGTTGTTTCGGCGTCGATCTCGCTCTTCTGCTTGCCTATGTTTGCGGCCTTCAGCACCCCCAGCCCTTCGGCGTATGCTGCCATTATGCCGTACTCGATGCCGTTGTGGACCATCTTTACGAAGTGTCCCGCTCCGTTCAGGCCGCAGTGCAGGTAGCCTTGCTCGGACGTGCCGCCGACTTTATCCCGGCCAGGGGTGCGGGGAATGTCGCCCATGCCCGGCGCCAGAGTGGCGAAGATCGGGTCGAGGTGCTTCACTACGGAATCTTCACCGCCGATCATCATGCAGTACCCGCGCTCGAGTCCCCAGACGCCTCCGCTCGTCCCCACGTCCACGTAATGGAATCCTTTCGGAGCTAGCTCCTTTGCCCGCCTTATGTCGTCCACGTAATACGAGTTGCCGCCGTCGATGAGTATGTCCCCCGGCTCGAGATAGGGAATTATGCCGGAAATTGTTTCGTCGACTACTGCCGCCGGAACCATCATCCAGACCGCCCGCGGCTTCGCGAGTTTCTTTACGAAATCCTCCAGAGAGGAGGCTCCAACCGCCTTCTCCTGAGCGAGCTCGTTCACCGCTTTCTGTGACCTGTCGTATACAACACACTCGTGGCCTCCCTTGAGGAGCCGTCTAACCATGTTCCCGCCCATCCTGCCGAGTCCGATCATACCTAGCTGCATAATTGCCTCCTTTATGAGATGTGAGAATTATCACTTCAGCACTAGAGTTTAGTGCACGACTCGGTTTATGACAACCGGTATCGTTTCGGGTCTTCCACATCAGTTCTTTGACATTGAAGGTTCATCTCGGGATTCGATGCAGCGCCGGAGCCGGTAAGATTTACACGCACCTGCTGATCACACAGTCGGATCATCCAGCCTTATTGTATAAATCCATGCTTAAATTTGTAGCGGCAATCTTGTAAAACGAGTGATGTAATCGGTGAAGAAATGGATTGTGGGGGAGGGGAGATTTCAAATCTCCCCTCTTGTTTCTAGGTCTATAAATTAATCTACCCAGAGAATCCAGCCCTGGTTGTTACCCTCTATCTTCCCGGCGATGGTCACATTTTCTCTCTGGGGCATCAAGGAGACTTTCATCAACCCGTCCTGGAGACCCTGCAGGGTGTAGACGGTCCCTTCCTTCGTCATAATGACGTGCTGATGGGGCGGCAGGGTATTGCAAGGCCCCGTGGCTATAACGGGTGTAACGGTGCCTTTCTTGTAATCGGGTATCAGGCATATTACGGTACCCGTTACGCTGCCTGGCGTAGCCTTCATCGGTTCCTGAGCAAAAGATCCGACCGTGAAAAGACCGGAAAAAAGGACTGCTACTACTAATGTAAATGCAAGTACTCTTAACCTATACATTTTTAATACCTCCCTATATTGATTTTTTCTACTACTGCTTATTATACAATTATACGCAGCGAATAAGAATACAGATCCATTTTTTAATTTCTTGGAATACCGAGAAACGCCTTATTCATTTTTTGAGGAGAAATCTCTTTGTAAGTTCAATTGTTTTTTTATATGTGTTCAGGAAGGCTACGCAGTCCGGGCATATTTGCAGGTGCTTTTCGAACTCCGAACCGGTCTCCGGGCTGAGCTCCCCGCTCAGAAATTCGAGGATCAGACTGGTGGCATCTTTGCAAGTATCTACCGTTTGTATTTTGTTTCTCGAGTTGGATCGTCCGGCCATTTTTTTCCTTTTTATACGGTTAGACGTATCGAGGATAAAATGGGATCCGAAAAATTATGGGAATTTTTATTACCTTGAAATTTTACCTCGTTTCTGCCGCGGTGCCGGTATATGTTCTCCCGTAAATGATATTTATAGACTATGCCGCCGAATACCCCAGCTGGACCGCCAGCTTGGCGCGGAGGAAGAGTCTCGCCCTGTGGAGCCTCCCTTTCACCGCCAGGACGCTCAGGCCGAGGACCTTCCCGATCTCGGGATTGGTCAGCTCCTCTATTTCACTGAGCACCACCACGGTCCTGTCCATAGGTGAAAGCTGCTGCATTGCCTTTTCGATAATCGCCTGTATCTCCTTCTCCGCAACTTGTTTTTCGACCTCCTGAGACCAGTCCACTACCGGCCGCTCGGCATGGTGTCCGTCGTCCTCGAACCTCGGCATATAATCGTCGAGCGAAACGGTCCTGTCCCTTTTTATTTTCCTCAACCTGGATATAGCTTCGTTCGTAACGAGGCGGTACAGCCAGGTTGAGAACTTGGAATCGGTGCGGAAGGTTTGCGCTTTTCTAAATATCGTCAGCGATACCTCCTGGACCACGTCCTCGGCGTCGCTGTGATTGCTGGTCACTTTCAGGGCCGTGCGGTAGATCCTCTCCCTGTAGCGGTTCAGTATTTCGTTGAGGGCTTCTTCGCTGCCGTATTCCGCGATCAGGTGAACGAGGCTCTCGTCCGACCTCTTCGATATGTCCGTCAATGTCGTTTGTACCATCTTTACCCTGTCTTCAGTTTTTTTGGTCCTTACCATACTCATGATGCTGATTCTCCCTCGAGTCTTTTTTTTGTATGTCCTTAATCCGCGAGATCGCTAAGCAATGTCCTGATGAAAGGAGAGCATTTGACTATCCTCAGACGTCCGTCCTTTAACTTCGAAAGCGCTTCGAGACCGCCCTCGTCTATAAATGTCACACCCGAGAGATCGAGTGTGATGGTTTTTGCCGCACCGTCGAGGTGACATTTACAGGCTTCCTCCAGTTCATGCAGATACATTCCCTCGATCTTACCGTCCAGTTTCAAGGTAATGCTTTTTTCGTCGTGCTTAATTTTCGATATCATCAGCATTTCTCGGTTCTTCCTCGTATTCACAATTTTCTTATACAAATTCGACGCTGTTCGATTCCCCGGACTCGTCATCCATGTTTCTGTCAATCGTCGTTTCCATATGTTTTATTCAAATGCAACGACCGTGCCAAACCTGGATAAATTCGGTTAAAAGACTCCAACTGCTCTATATTATTGGTTATTATGGATTCGGCGACGAATCCGGCTGCGGCGAGTGACCCGTTATCATCCATGAAATATGGTGGCTCCCACGAAATATCGTGGCGGCGCGATAGGGATTATGATAGGGTAATATCGGATGCAGTGTTTGTATTGACATTGACCGGACCTGGAAAAATACTTTAATGAACCGGAAATGCGTAGATACATATGAGCGAAAACAAGCACTTGGACGAACTGAATAAGGTTTCGATTCAGATTTCTCCGAATCCTCGCGAGTTGAAGCGTTCGGAGGGAGCAATATCCGCGCCCGGGGCCGAATACGGAGTCGACGAGAATAACGAGGCGTATCCTGAGGGCGGAAACGGAATCAACGAGCTTGAGATACTCAACCACCTCGCCCAGGGCACGGCTTCGGTCGTAGGCGCTAATTTTTTTAATTCTCTCGTTCAGCACCTGGCCTCGGCAATGAAAGTCCGCTACGCGTTCATAGCGCAGTGTACCGACAGCACTATGACCAGGGTCCGCACGCTGTCGTTCTGGCTCGATGACCGCTTCGGCGAGAACATAGAGTTCGAGCTGAGGGGCACTCCGTGCGAAAACGTGATCGCGGGCAGCGTGTGCGTGTACCCCGAAAGGCTCCAGTCGCTCTTCCCCGAGGACGCGGGTCTCGTCGACATGAACGCTCAGAGCTATCTCGGAATACCCATACGTGACACCTGGGAAAACGTGCTCGGTCATATAGCCGTGATAGACGATAAACCCATGACTCAGGAGCCATTGGGAATAAACGTGCTCCAGATATTCGCCTCCCGCGCGGGTGCGGAGATAGAGCGCAAACGAGCCGAGGATTCGCTCAGGGAAAATTATATGGTTCTCGCGAAGAAGAACCGGTACGAAACCATTATCGGCAACGTTACGAGGCTCGTGCACCAATCGCTCAAGCCTGAAGAGGTATTCGAAAACGCGGTCGAGGCGCTAAGCAAAAATATAGAGATGGTGAACTGTGCCGGGATATACCTGATCGAAGGGGACGAGGCTGTGCTTAAGGCACAGAGGGGTTATCCCGTCAAGTATCTCGAGTTCACGAGCAGGATACCGCGTCCCAAAGGGTTTACATGGGAGACCATACAAAAAGGGGAGCCCAGCTATTGTCCTGACATCGACGCTGTCGAAGCCGCAAGCGTCGCCAGACGGGCTGGGGTCAAGAGCTTTCTTTGCGTGCCGATAAGGAGCAGGGGAGAAGTTATAGGTACTCTCGACATCACGTCCTTCCATAAGGACGCGTTCGACGAGGACGAGCTCAAGCTGCTCGAAATCGTATCGAGACAGATAGAGACTGCGGTCAACAACGCCAGGCAGGCGGACGAGCTCAAGGAGTCGCAGATATCGCTCCGGAAAGCGCTCGCTGAGGTAGAAGAGCTCAAGAACAGGCTCCAGATCGAGAACGTCTATCTGCGCGAAGAAATAAATACGGAAAACAACTTCGAAGAGATAGTCGGAAGGTCGGATGAGATAAAGAGGGTCTTGAGGAGCGTCGAACAGGTCGCCCGCACAGGTACGACCGTGTTGATTCACGGGGAGACGGGCACCGGCAAGGAGCTCGTCGCGCGCGCGATCCATAACCTCAGTGACAGGAGGCAGAGGACGCTCGTGAAAGTCAACTGCGGCGCAATATCTGCGGGTCTCGTGGAGAGCGAGCTGTTCGGACACGAGAAGGGGGCGTTCACAGGCGCGCTTCAAAAGAGGGTCGGAAGGTTCGAGCTCGCGGACGGGGGAACCGTATTCCTCGATGAAGTAGGGGAGCTCCCGGCGGACGTCCAGGTTAAGCTGCTGAGGGTTCTACAGGAGGGCGAATTCGAGAGGGTAGGGAGCAGCGAGACGATCAAGGTCGACGTTAGGGTGATCGCGGCCACAAACAGGGACCTCGAGGAAGCGGTAAGGGATAAATCGTTCAGGTCGGACCTTTTTTACAGGCTCAATATTTTCCCGATAAACGTGCCGCCTTTACGCGAGAGGAAATCCGATATTCCGCTCCTCGCCAATTTCTTCCTGACCAAATTCTCGAAGAAGCTGGGGCGGGACTTCACGGGCTTCTCAAAAGGCACAATAGACAGTCTTCTGGATTATAGCTGGCCCGGAAACATCAGGGAGCTTCAAAACATCGTCGAGAGGGCAGTCGTGATTTCCAATTCGCCCGAGATCGATATCGACGACTCCATTCTTGGCGGAGGTAGCGTCTCTCAGGATTATCCTTCGGATGAGAATAAAAGTCTCGAGGATGTCGAGCGCAGCCATATTTTAAATGTACTTGAGGAGTCGGGCTGGGTGATAGACGGGAAGAAGGGGGCTGCGGCTGTTCTCAACATCAACCCCAACACCCTGAGATCCCGCATGAAGAAGCTCGGCATCAAAAAACCGGAGAGAGCGGCCCGCGGTCTGTGACGCCGCTTTCGAGAGTTTATCTACTTAGATTTCTTTCCGCCTTTTCTTTCTATTTCCGTCGATGCCCGAATGAGCTCTGCTACAGTCCAGGCCTGGGCGATGCATCCTCTCGGCGTCATCGGTGCGTCGCCGTCGAATATCTCGCTCAGGCTACCCACGCCGTGAGAGCGGATCTGGGCGAACATCGGGATCAAAAATCCTCTGGCTTTATCCGTATCCCCGTAGACCCTCAAGTGAGCGAGGGCGAAATGTCCGAGTAGGAAGCCCCATACGGTACCCTGGTGGTAAGCCCCGTCCCTCGACGCAGGGCCTCCGCCGTAATGCCCCTTGTAGTCCGGGTGATCGGGCGAAAGACTTTTGAGACCGTGTGACGTAAGGAGACTGAGCGCGCAGGCCTCGACAACCTTCTTCTGCTTCTCCGTAGCGAGTGGGCTCTCCGGAAGAGAGACGGCGAAGAGCTGGTTCGGTCTTAAAGACGGGTCGCTACCGGCAGGGCCGTCGATGACGTCATAGCAGCAGCCGGATTCATAGTTCCAGAAGCGCGAGAATCCCTTTAATGCAGCAGCTGCGGAGGATTCATATTTTATGTACGGCTTTTTCAGAAGCCTGGCGAATTTCGTCATGGAAAGAAGGGCGTTGTACCAGAGCGCATTTACTTCCACAGGCTTTCCGATCCGCGGAGTGACGACCCAGTCCCCGACCTTCGCGTCCATCCACGTGAGCTGGACTCCTTCCTGACCCGCGTGAAGGAGGCCGTCCTTTGGATCGACCTTGATATTGTAACGTGTGCCTTTGATATGCCAGTCTATGATACTCTCGAGAACGGGATAGAGCTCTTCCAGGAAAGCGGCGTCTTTTGTTTCTTCGACGTAGGAGCGTATGGCTTCGAAGTACCAGAGCGTCGCATCGACGGTATTGTATTCGGGCTTTTCCCCCGCGTCGGGGAAGCGGTTCGGGAGCATACCCTGATCGACATATGCAGAAAATGTCTTGATAATCGACCTCGCGATCTCGGGGCGTCCCGTTGCTATGGTGAGACCGGGGATGCTTATCATCGTGTCCCTGCCCCAGTCCCCGAACCAGTGATAGCCGGCTATCACGCTCTTGCCGTCTTTATCCTGCTCCGAAGGCCTGCTCACGATGAACTGGTCCGCCGCAAGCACGAGCTGCTTCATATCCGGATTTATTTCCTTACCGTTTTTCTTGAATGTGCTTCTGAATCTTTGATCGATCTGATCCTCGTATCCTTTCCTCGCCCCGAGCGTCCTCGATCCGTCCAATTCGGGAGATTCCGATGTGCTTAGGGTGATTGTGAATGATTCGCCTTCCCGTAGAGTGCAGCTCAGGTTCGCCGCATGGAGGTGGTCTTCTACATGGTCGAGCCCCCTGTATTCTTCGAGCACCAGGCTGAAGCCGTAATACCAGTCGCCGGCGGGCTCCGCCTCCGCTTTATCCGAAAGTATATAGAACGTCTGGGCGCCGTCGTAGGCCGTTACACGTATTCCGTTTCCGGCCTTTTCGACCTTCATCTTCCAGCCTCCCGCGTGCGTCGAGCCGTGATAGTCCCTGTAGTTCACGAACGCTTTCATGCTCAATACGAGGGGACGGGAGGCCCTCTTCAGCTCGTATCTGATATACGTGGTGTTGCTCCCCTGCGCCATCCATATACGTTTCTCGATCAGTGCGTCGGCGCAGGCGAAATCCCAGGTCGGGATTCCTCCGTCGAGATAAAACCTTTCGATGTTTATATATCCCGCTGGATCGACTGTGCCGTCTGCCCATCTGTTAGAGCTCAGGGGATAGTTTTTATCTTCGTATATGGCCGTCTCGTCGAGCTTCGTCACGAGAAGGTTTCTCCCGAGAGGAGGGTTAAGGGCCGCGATCAGGAGCCCATGGTACCTCCGGGTAAGCAATCCCGCGATCGTGCCCGACGCGAAGCCGCCTATTCCGTTCGTAACGAGCCATTCTCTTTTCTCGGCGGATTCGAGCTCGCAGCAGATTTCCCGTCCGAATTCTATTGTCATATCAGGGTCATCCTCTCGTACAGGTCAGTTTATATTATGTATGGCGGTTATAGTCAAGTTACGTGTGGTCCCAGCGCCTGGCTCTCTTCTTTTTTTCAGGTTCCGGTAGCGCCGAGTATTCCGCTGTCTGCTGGATGAGCTTGGCGACGAGTCCGGTCCATCCGGTCTGGTGGCTCGCCCCCACTCCCGCGCCGTTGTCGCCGTGAAAATACTCGTGGAACGGTAGGAAGCCGCTCCATTCGGGGTCCGACTGAAACTTCTCCGTGCCGCCGAAGACTGGCCTCCTGCCTCTATCGTCTTTAAGGAAGATGGTAATGAGCCTTCGGGATATCTCGGAAGCCGCCTCCCAGAGAGTCATATACTTTCCGGAGCCCGTCGGGCACTCGACCTTAAAGTCGTCCCCGAGGTAGTAGTGGAATTTCTGTAGAGCTTCTATTATCAGGTAGTTGACTGGGAACCAGATCGGGCCGCGCCAGTTGGAGTTCCCTCCGAAGAGTCCGCTCGTGGATTCCGCGGGCTCGTAATCGACCCTGTACTCGTGCCCGTTCACGTGGAAAACGTAGGGGTTGTCTTTATGATATCTCGACAAGGCGCGTATGCCGTAGGGACTGAGAAACTCGGATTCGTCGAACATCTTTCCGAGCACCTTCCTAAGCTTTTCCTTGTCCACGATTGAGAGGAGCCTCCTTTCACTCGTACCCGCTGTTTTCATGCAGGCTACGTTTTCCCTGAGGTCCGGGCGGTTTTCTATAAACCATGCGAGCCTCCCGCCGAATCCTTTCAGGCTCTCGACAATTTCGGGCTCGAGCGTCTGGATCGCGAATAACGGGATCAGACCGACCATGGAGCGTACCTTCATCGGAAGGTGCCTGCCGTCGGGGAGGTGGAGAACGTCGTAGTAAAAGCCGTCCTCTTCGTCCCAGAGCCCCTTCCTGTCCATCCCTATCATGTTCATTGCCTTCGCTATGTACAGGAAGTGCTCGTAGAACTTGCTCGCTATATCTTCGTAGCTGGGGTTCTCCTTCGCGAGCTCGAGCGCGATAGCGAGCATGTTGAGGCAGTACATGCCCATCCAGCTCGTGCCGTCAGCCTGCTCGATATGACCGCCCGTAGGCAGCTGGGCGCTCCTGTCGAAGACGCCTATGTTGTCGAGTCCGAGGAACCCGCCTTCGAAGACGTTCCTCCCCTCCCTGTCCTTTCTGTTGACCCACCATGTAAAGTTAAGCAGGAGCTTCTGGAAGACGCTTTCGAGGAAGCGCATGTCCTTCCTGCCGTACATTTTCTTCTCTATATTGTAGATCCTCCACGTTGCCCAGGCGTGCACGGGCGGGTTCACGTCGCCGAACGCCCACTCGTAGGCGGGTATCTGACCGTTCGGATGCATGTACCACTCCCTCGTGAGTAGTGTCAGCTGGCGCTTGGCGAATTCGGGGTCGACGATCGCAAGGGGTATCGTGTGGAACGCGAGGTCCCAGGCCGCGAACCACGGGTACTCCCATTTGTCGGGCATCGAGAGAATGTCGTCGTTATAGAGGTGCGCCCATTCCCGGTTCCTTCCTCCCTTCCGTTCAGGCGGAGGGGAAGGGTTGTTGGGGTCTCCCTTGAGCCAGTCCTCAATGACATAGTAATAGAACTGCTTCGTCCAGAGCAGTCCAGCGAACGCCTGTCTCTGCACGTCTTTCAGCTCTTTACTGGCGTCGAAAGGGTTAATACGCTCGTAGAATTCGTCGGCTTCCCGCTTACGGTCTTCGAATACCTTTTCGAACTCCGGGCCGAAGGGCGACGTGAGCCTGTCCGAATCGGTCAGGCGCAGCCTGATTGTTTTTGCCCTGCCGCCCGGAATCTGTACAACGTAATGAGCGGACATCTTCGTGCCTGTACCGGCGGGATTGACCGCTTCGCTCTTCCCGTGCACGATGTAGTCGTTTATACCGTCCTTTACATAAGGTGAAGAGTTTTTGATTCCAAACAGCTTCTCCGAATTGGTCTCGTTCTCGGAGAAAAGGAGCTCATCCGGGTTCTCTGAATATAGAAACCTCTTCCCCAGTGTCGGATGATCGGCCTCTACGCGGCTTTGATCCTTCACATTCCCCGCCTTGCTCAAGGAAGGCTTAGCCCCCCCGTTCCATGACCATGTATTCCTGAACCAGAGGGTCGGCAGAAGATGGAGAGTCGCGGTTTTTTGCCCCCTGTTATGAGCTGTTATCTTGATCAGCACATCGTCGCTCGAAGCCTTCGAATATTCAACGAAAACATCGAAATAGCGGTTATCGTCGAATACTCCGGTGTCGATAAGCTCATATTCGAGGTCGTGTTTACCCCTCTTCCTATTTTCCTCGACGAGCTTTGAGTAGGGGTATGCTTCCTGGGGGTACTTATACAAATATTTCATATACGAATGAGTAGGCGTGTTATCCACATAATAGTAGTACTCCTTTACATCCTCCCCGTGGTTCCCCTCGCCGCCCGTGAGTCCGAATATTCTCTCCTTCAGGATGTTATCTTTGCCGTTCCAGAGGGCGAGAGCGAAGCATAGCCTCTGGTGGTTGTCGGAGATGCCTCCGATCCCGTCTTCTCCCCACCTGTATGCCCTCGAGCGAGCGTGCTCGTGCGGGAAGTAATCCCATGCCGTCCCGTAGGGACTGTAATCCTCCCTCACGGTCCCCCACTGTCTCTCGCTCAGGTAGGGACCCCACCGTCTCCAGTGCTTTTTTTTGTTTCTGTCCTCTTCCAGCCTCGTTTCTTCTTTTGTCATAATATCACTCCAGTCTTGTAATATTCTTAAGCCGCGTATTTTCTTTTATCCGATCATATCGAGGACCGTTTCCTCGAGTGACCTGTCTTGCCTGTCCTCCGGCCGCCTACATATCGAGGACTCTCTGCCTTTGCGCCCTCTGATTACATCCTCCCCGGGGAAGGACACTATCATAACGACCTTATCCGTTAGCCCGGCGAAGGTCTCGTTCTTAAGACGTTTCAGGAATTGAAGAAGATCCGATTCGTTCCCCTCGACTGCAGCGCCCGACGAGTTGAGTCTGTAATCGAGTCCCGTCTCTTCGGCAAGAATGGCAATCGACATCACGCAGTCGTTGAGACTGAAGGGCGTTTCAAAGTCTACCGGATAGAGTGTGATTTTAAGAGTGCTCATGGTATCGTCCGTATTATTGACTCCGATTCGGACTTTTGGTCCGCGCATAAATTATCGTCGTCCGGCGCGTCCGGCCGGTTTAACCTGCGGGTCTCATCTCCACATTGCCGCAGCCGGGACATGTGAATATATCCTCCATAACGCCTCCGAAAACCGGGTCGGGTTCATAGCCGCCCGCAGCTTCCTCATAACTTATTTTCTCCGCATGGTTATTCATCTCGGCCCCGCACTTGGGGCAATTTAATTTTTTCTTCGTCATGCGACCTCCTGCCTTCGTATATCGTTATACGGCGGAATTCTCATATTTCTACGTTCTCGCGTCCGTATCTCAGCACCGTTGCCATCCACACGAGCTCTTTTATGAATTTTTCGGCGCGCTTCACGTACGCCTCGTCGAGGAGTTTCCCGGTCCCGTCAAAGGCGTTCTGCACGACCGAGAAATTGACGTCCCAGAAAATGGCGACTAGTCCGAGCTCTCTCACCACCGGGAGGAGGTTCTCGATCACCCTCGTGCCGCCGAAAGGACCCGCCGAGACGCCGCAGATGCCGACTGCTTTATGTATATACTCCTTGAGGTTGGTATCGAGAGCGTGTTTTAAAATTCCCGGATAACCGTGGTTGTATTCGGGCGCAACGATGACGAAAGCATCCGCTTTCATCGCGGTCTCTGAGAAGCCCGCGTCCTTGATCCGCTCGCCCGCGTCGTCTGTAGGGAAGGGGATATTCCGTATATCGACTACCTCGGTCTTGACGTTCTCCTGCTTCATGATCTCGCGCGCCATAAAATTCGCCACGTGCTCGCTCATTCGTCCCTTTCTCGTCGTCCCCAGAATCACCGGGATGAATAGAGGTCTCTCGGATTCCATCTTCTGCTCCTTGTACCGTGATTATTTTTCTATGACCCGCATTACGTGTCCGTCGGGGTCCCTGACGAGAAAGCCCCTTTTAAAACCGAGCTCTCCGTCCGTTACATCGACGGATCTCGCCGATATTATCGAGTATCCCTTATTTCTCAATGTCTCTGCAAGTCCGCCGGCATCTTCTGTTTCGAGAGTCGTCTGCCAGTGCAGAATGTCATTTGCTTTTTCGTCAGCCGGGGCGGGTCGTCCATCCCCTGGCGCCAGGTATTCGAGTAATTCTACTCCGGGCCCTTCCGCGGACTTTAACGACGTTATGCGCAGCACCGCGCCGAAGACGTTATTCAGGTGCTCCTGCTCCGTGCCGTAATTTACGCTCTCGCCCGCGACATTCATGCCAAGCTCGTCCCTGTAGAATTCGAGGCTCTCCTCCGTATCTTCCACGACTATCGCCGTGTGATCTATACCTAAAAATAGTTTATCATCATTAGTCCGCCATTTGGGATTGCCTTTCCCCTCGGGGAAATAAATTATCTCCAGAAAATGGCCGTCCGGGTCCCTGAAGTAAAATGCCCTTATGCCTCCGGCTGCCTTGTTCCATTCGGGGATCGTTTGGGGCGCTGATGAGGCGTACCTGACTTTATTACTCCGGAGGTGCTCGAACGCCTTATCCATATCGCTTACGACGATCGCTATGTGCTGGAACCAGAGGTCGTTGCTTCTCGTGTCCGTCGGGAAAGGCCTTCCTTTCGGTGTCAGGTACTCGGTCAGCTCTATGGTCTCGTTGCCGAGCTGCAAGCGCACGACCCTCATCCTCAGGCCGAATATCCCCTGCAGGCGCTCGTAATCGTCACCGAGCACTTCTACGTCGGATATCTTTCTGAAGCCCAGCACGTTAGAGTAGAAATCCACCGAAGCGTCCATATCGGAGACAGTCATTCCCACTGCTTCTACCGAGAATATCGGGGATTTGCTTTCGGCCTGCCCCACTCCCCCGCTTGCAAGGGCTGCTGCGAGGATAATAAGTAAGACCAGGCAGTATCTGTATAATCTGACGCTCATCGGCTTCATATTATTCTCGGTCACGTATTGCGGCGTTTCATATAGATTGTTATTCGGTGCATTCATCCGAGCCTTTCGAGTATCCGGTCTCCAACGCGGAGCGCGTTCGCCATTATGGTGAGTGCGGGGTTGACCGCGCCGCACGAGGGAAAGAAGCTCGCGTCCACGACGTAGAGGTTATCGAGGTCGTGCGCCCTGCAGGTCTCGTCGAGAGCCGATGAAGCCGGGTCATTGCCGAACCGTATCGTTCCGTTCTGATGGGCGACACCCGCGAGTGGTATCTGCTGGCCTATGAAGAGGTTCCGCGGTATCAGGTGCTCTTCGTGACATCCGATCGTGTTCATGAGACCCTTGAGCTTGGAGATGAGCCGTTTGTGTGATTCCTGGTTGTTGGGTTTATACGAGAGGACTATATTCCCTTTCGAGTCGAGGGTCACCCTGTTGTCGGGGTCGGGCAGGTCCTCGGACGTGATCCAGAAGTCGAGCGAGTGCTTCGCCATAATATCGAGAGTCATCCCCGGGACGATCGCTGGCGCTCCGGCCGACAGCGTCGCCGCATCGAGCTTGCCTACGAACGAGATGTGTCCCATTGGGAATTCGTAATCTACCGCGCCGAAATAATAGTCGTTGAGAGCGAGCGTTTTCTGAAAAACAGTCGGATTCGGCTTCTTCGAAAGCGCCATAAGTATCGAGTTCACGTGTCCCATGTAGTGCCTCCCGACGACGCCCGAGCTGTTGGCAAGCCCGTTAGGGTGCCTGTCGTTCGCCGATCTGAGGAGGAGCGCAGCCGAGTTAATAGCGCCGCACGATGAGACAACGATATCGGCGCTGAATTCTTCACTGCGACCGTTCCTCTCGACTATCACTTTAGTAACCTCGCGTCCCGAGGGGCTCGTTTCGAGACGCGCTACGTATGAATTCGTGAGGAGCGTCACGTTTTCGTGCTCGAGCGCAGGGTCGACACATAGCACCTGTGCGTCTGATTTCGCATTTACGAGACACGGGTGGCCGTCGCATGTGCTGCACCTTATGCACGGGCTCTTTCTCGGGTTATTTTCGTCGAGCCTTATCCCTATCGGGACGTGGAACGGCTTGAGGCCGCTCTTTTCAAGGTCGTCGTGAAGCTCCTGCATCCTGGGTTCGTGGGACACGGGAGGATGGGGGTATGGTGCGCTCGCGGGAGGC
Organism: Thermodesulfobacteriota bacterium; assembly: GCA_040754335.1. NCBI lineage: Bacteria > Pseudomonadati > Thermodesulfobacteriota > Thermodesulfobacteriota bacterium. The sequence continues at coordinate 54,955 of JBFMCV010000001.1, forward strand.
TCTGTCGGATCTTCTCCGCGTTTACCGTGCACATGGTATAGTTCTTCGGCCTTCGTGTAGTAAGGCTCGAGCTCCTCGTACGTTACGGGCCACTCGGGAGAGATTCCATCCTTGTGCCTGAGCTCGCCGAAATCCTCTTTCCTTAAACGAAAGAGCGCAGCCCCGTAGAACTTCGTGTTCCCTCCCACGTAGTAGTTTGTGTGGGGATGGAGAGGCTTTCCTTCCTTGTCGCGCCAGATTTCCTTTGTCTGGTATTTGCCCTGGACGTTTACGGCGCGCGTGTCCCAGTTGTCCTTCTCGCGCGGCACATAATCCCCGCGCTCGAGGAGCAGTATTTTCTTGCCCGAGGGGGCGAGGGCATGAGCCAGAGTGCCGCCGCCAGCGCCAGTCCCTATTATGATTACGTCGTAGTGGTTGCCTGATGACATTGCCGTAGCCTCTTTAGTTGGACGCGATGAGCGGTGCGGTGCCGAAGTTCACACCGAAACGCTTGCACCAGATAGTAACCGAGTGGTAGTCCGCGAGGGTTACATCTGCCGGTATTTCGTAGTTCTGATCGCCGATATTGCCTTTAAGCGCTCCCAGCTCTATGTATCCAGCGTTTGTCACGGTGTCGTTATCGTTTGCGTCCTGAGCCGCGCCCAAAAATACACGGACGTCGGGGCCGTTCGACGTCTCGAAACCGGTCAGACGCAGCACCCGCTTTCCGTCGGGGAGCTCGTATATAGAAGCCGTACCCTTTGTCTCGTGCGCGACGCCGTGAAAAATCCCTTCCGTAATCAGCCTGGGTGAATCGCTCTGCCCTGACGAAGCGGTCACAAGACCCTCGTTCACGTTCTCGTTTATAAACAGCTTTTCAGGTCTGAACAGATACCAGGCAATTACTATCACTACTAGCCCCAATGCTATAATCAACTTTCTCATTTCGGTAATGCCTCCGTTTGATGAATTGAACGAGGGATAAGCAGGTCTGCTGATGTCCTCGTTCGGTTTTGGTATGTTAGACGTGCGAACCTGAACGAGGGATTTATGTGTAGTTTTGAAGTGGTATCAGAAAATGAGCTGCCCGGGTCTTGCTCTTTTGTGGGAGAACGTTAGTAACCGGGCCCGGTCGTGCTGAGCTTGATCCTGTATACAGCCGTGCTTGCGGTTATGTAGAGGGAGGAGCCGTCATCGCCCCAATTCACGTTCGAAGTCGGCACGCCCGTCCTTATGGTGCCGAGGTGCGTCGCGTCGGGAGAGAATATATATACGCCGCCCGGTCCCGCACCGAACACATTGCCGTGCTTATCCGTTTTCATTCCGTCAGGCGCGCCTTTATTCGTTCTTGCGAATTCCGCAGCATCGTGGAATACCCTTCCGTTCGAGATCGTACCGTCGTCGTTGACGTCATACGCGAGCCATGCTGGCCTCTCCGGGCTTACGTCCGTGATATACAGGGTTTTTTCGTCCGGAGAGAACGCGATGCCGTTAGGCGCTTTGATCCCGGAAGTGATTAAAGTAACACGCCCGTCTGCGGAGACCCTGTACACGCCCTGGAAGGGGAGCTCTTTTGCCGGGTCGTCGAACGTTCCGGGGAGGCCGAAGGGCGGGTCTGTGAAATATAGGTCGCCGTTTGATTTCAATACGAGGTCGTTAGGGCTGTTGAGCCTTTTCCCCTCGTACTTATCTATCACCACTGTTTTTGTTCCGTCTTCCTGCAGTTTGGTGATCCGTCTGTCTCCGTGCTCTGCGAGGAGGAGCATTCCCGCTCCATCCATAGCGAGGCCGTTCGAGCCGGGCTCTTTTCCATTAAACGGCTCTTTTCCAGTATAACCGCTCGGTTTGAGAAAGAGGGAGACACCCTTCCCATCTTCCCACTTGAATACCGCGTTATTCGGGATATCCGAGAAGAGGAGGAATCCGCCTTCCTTATTCCAGACGGGCCCTTCGACCCACGCGAAGCCGTCGGCGATTTTCTCGAGCGTCGCGTCTTTGGGGATAATGGCATTGATCCGCGGGTCGAGTCTTTGAATTTTGGTTACGGTGGGCGGCGGCTCGTCAGCACCGAAGGAAGGTTCTGTGAATAAGGATAAAAAAGCCGCTGCATATAACATGAGGGTTATATGCAGCAGCCTTAAAGTGGTTTTCAGTCCGTACCTCTTCGAGTGAGGCATAATTATTCGAATATCACGATATATTCTTCGTACCCTTCCTTTTTCAGGTCCTCTTTGGGTATGAATCGGAGCGATGCAGAGTTGATGCAATACCTAAGTCCTGTCGGGGCGGGGCCGTCGTCGAACACGTGTCCTAGGTGCGAGTCGGCTTCCTTGCTCCTCACTTCTATCCTTCTCACGAGCATGCTGTTGTCCGTCACCTCGACTATATTCTCTGCCGCGAGAGGCTTCGAGAAGCTCGGCCATCCAGTGCCCGAGTCGTACTTGTCTTTCGAGCTGAATAGGGGCTCTCCTGATACTATGTCCACGTATATTCCTTCCTTGTGGTTGTCCCAGTATTCGTTATTGAACGGCCTTTCCGTCCCGCTTTCCTGGGTGACCTGATACTGGAGCGGGGTGAGCTTCTTCTTTAACTCCTCTTTGGAAGGCTTTACAAAACCGCCATTCGTATCTGCCGGTTTACTCGCTTTATCCCCGCTATCGCTGTTATTCGTTGATGCATCGCTCACGGTCTGATCGGAGCTGTCCTCGGCGCGCATAATCCTGTCGATATCCAGCCAGTTCAAAGCTGCGAAGATCGCGACGATTACCGCCACTGCTAATACTGTCGTTTTAATCATCTTAAGTACCCTCTCCATATTGGTTTATAAATCTTAACCTATCTATACGGAAGCCGGGCGTATTTGGATTTCTGCCTTACTGTTAATTTCCCGGGTTCTGCGATCAATTGTCTTATCTGGATGCGGCTTGCGGAGACAGCTTCCCCGTGAGAGTATAAAACGGAAGAAGTAGAGCATAGACAATGAGGAGTATCTCGACGCTCCAGAAACAGACGAGCATCGCTATAGTCGCGATTACGGGGATTATGAGGAATCTGAAACGGACGGAGTCCGCATATTCGCGGGTTACGAAGTCCGCCATAAGGTCGGGCTTCGAGCTCGCATAGACCCACTGGAAATAGAGCGTCCATCCTATGAGGGTGAGGTTGGCCCCGAAGAACAGCGGTGCTATCTGGGTCTGACCGAACGAGTTAATAAGGCTCGTCGAGAAAGGGAGAAGCGAAACGAACATGAAGAAAAGTATATTCAGCCAGAGGAGCGTACGGTCAGAGTGTCTTATCGAATGATACATGTAGTGATGCGCCACCCAGTAAATTCCGAGGCCGATGAAGCTTACGACGTAAGAGAGGAACATGGGCCACATCTCGAAGAGCGCGGGAGCGAGCTGGATATTGGAGGCGTGCCGGGGAAGGTCGGAGGTCTTGAGCTCGAATACGAGGAGCGTCATGACGATTGCGAATATACCGTCGCTGAGCGCTTCGATCCTGTTCTTCCCTAATTCAAATGGTTTTGCTTGTATATTCATTGACATAATTCCCCGTTGGTAAGTTCTCTTTTGCCGGACGGCGGACTGTCGTCCGCGGTCATCTTGTTTCCTTCAGCGATTCGCCTAAAGACCATACCGAAGCCCCCAGGAAAAGGAGGTCTTTTATTAACGACCCGCCGGCCGGAGAAAGAGCGGGGAAGCCGCCGAGGGCGGGCTCCCAACCGGGCAGCGTGAAGATAAACGATAAGGTTGTGAGGAACGTGCAGGCGGCGAGTGCGCTGCCCAAAGTGCAAATCCTCGGACTAACAGGCCTCATCGCAATCATAAGGGCTATGACGATCTCGAACGTTCCCAGCAGATTCGATACGGTCCTGACGCTAAGTATTCCGTACATCCAGCTCATAACCGGATTAGACGCTATGAGCGGCTGAATGGTTTCGGCTTCGTAAGCAGTGAACTTCATCGCTCCGATCCAGATCAGGATGAGCACGACACTATACCGGAGCATAATCTCGCCCGACCTCTGGATCATTAATCCCGACGGCTGAAATTTATTAAATGTGTAGGAGTCTTCTCTCAACTGCAACTGATTTTCCTGCAATTGATTAATAGTCCGGTTACGCTATCTTACGGGTGAGGTTCCCTTTCTTGTGGCTCCATTCGGTCATGATGCCGATGTTCTCGAGTGTCGAAAGGACGCGTCCGGGCTCGCCCAGGTCGCTCCACTCGACGTCTTTTACTGCTAGGGTCAGGAGGTCCTCAGTCGATACCTCGAGTACTCTATGCGAGAAATTCGCAGGGGTTAGTCTTTCATAGATGTAATCTATTGCGTCGCTCTCCTCGGGGGTGCCTATCGTGTCGGAAACTCTCAGGAAGTCGCGATAAAGAGCCGGGACCGACCTCCCGATCATTTCCAGGAAAGAGGACACTTTTCCTGTCATGACGAAGCTGTTCCAGAGGCAGCCTTTGTCGAACAGCTCTGCCGCTCTGGATTTATCGGGCTTTTCCCAGAACCGCTTGACCCGCTTGAGCGGGCTTTGCATTTTCTCGGCGGACAGCTGACAGGGCTCGATCCAGCCGTATTCCGTTTCAGCCGAGCTCGGCGTGATCCCCAGGAGGACGATCATTCCAGGCTGCCGTTCAATGCCTTCGAAGGCGGTCTCTACCTGTTTCATGAAAATACAGTCGTCGGACAGGTAATGGTCGGAGGGAAAGAACGTGACCGAGGCATCGGGATCTACCTTCGCGATCCGGAGAAGGCTGTACAGGATCGCGGGCGCGGTGCCGAGGTTGGCAGGCTGGTCAACGAACCGGCTCCTCTCGAATTTATCGAAGAGGTAGCCGTAAAACTTTTCGTGCGTCCGTGTGACTGAGAGGAGTATGTTGCTCCGCGGAATCCCGCTCTCGACGCGCCTCACGGTCCTTTCGAGTAGCGACTCGTCTCCCAGTATATGGCAGAATTGCTTCGGCCTTTCATCTCCCGAAATTATTCTCGTCAGCGAGCGGAGCCTCGTGCCGTCGCCTCCTGCTAAAATAATGCCCCATCTATGGCCTTCGGAAGTGACTTTGCCGCTGCGATGATTGGATTTATGAGGTGCATTGAAGCGTGCTTTCATGTGGGTGTCCTTGAGATTTAAATACTTAAATTTTTTCTAATTATAATGCGCTTTTGCTCCCTGTATACCGAGACGCATCATGTAGAGCCCGCTCTGGGCGCATAAAAACAGGGTCTTTCCGTCCTCCCCTCCCCAGGCCACGTTGTGTATGTGTTGTGGAGCGATGATAGTTCCTAAATGCTTCCCCTCGCTTGAAATCACCCAGAGTCCGCCAGGGCCAGATACATACAGGTTCCCGTTGGAATCGACTTTAATCCCGTCTATCGCGTCCTCTCCGGGCGCGCCGGTCATATCGAAGAAGCGCTCACCATCGGAGAGCGTGCCGTCCTCCATGGCTTCGTACCGCATTACGACCTTGTTCTCCGGATCCCAGTTCCCTACGTAAAGATATTTTTCATCGGGAGAGAAGGCAATACCGTTAGGCCCTTTGAGATCCTTATTGAGTAAGGTTATCTCGCCATCCGGTGAAATCCGGTATACGCCGCTCCATGGAATTTCTTTTCTCGGGTCGTTCTCGAACATGGGCAGACCGAACGGAGGGTCCGTGAAATATACCGAGCCGTCGGACTTGTAAACGAGATCGTTCGGGCTGTTTAATCTCTTGCCCTCGAAGCTCTCGGCAAGGACTGTGACGGTCCCGTCTTTCTCTATTCTCGAAACCCTGTGGTTTCCGTGCTCGTCTACGGTAAGCCTGCCTTCATTGTCGAGTGCGAGCCCGTTCGAGCCGGGCTGAGTGTATTCTCCGATGTCGGAGCCCGAATAGCCGCTCGGCTTCCTGAATTCGGTAAGCTCACCGTCTTTCGAGTATTTATAGATAATATTGCTGTTGGGGTCGCTGAAGAGGAGGTATTCGCCGTCCTTTACCCAGACAGGGCCCTCTGTGAATTTGAAGCCTTCGGCGAGCTTGAATATCTTCGGATTGGGCCCTGCGATAGCGTCCATGGCCGGGTCCAGTCTTATTACTTCCACGTTCACTTCAGACGGTTTTAACGCTACGGGGGATTCGGTGCCCGGATAGAATTCGAGCTTCGCATCTCTCATCCATATAAAATTGGTAGGCGGGTTCGATATAGGGCCGTTCATACCGAATACGGCGATCTGGATGGTATCGCCGGTCTTCACGCCGCGTCCGATGACGAGCCTGTTGGGTGCGTTCCATCCGGCAACGACTGAGCCGCCCTCCTGGCCGAGGTGACGCGCGAGCTCGCCGTTTACCCAGACCTCGGCGTAGTCGTCTATTGCGGTCTCGAACACGACAGTCGAGCCTGCGGTAGCGTACCCGTCTACGCTTTCGGGGATCGTTACCCTGATCCTGTACCAGTTAAAGCATATCCTTCCGGTCGAGCGGCGCTTGTTGAGCGTCCCGGGTGCGATCTTGTCCCATTTCGAGTCGTCATAGTCCGCTCCGCCCGCTTTAGGGGTGTAGTCGTATGTCTTGACTGCCTCTCCCGTGGGCTGACCGTCTGCGCCAGGGCCTTTGAACTCGACTTCAGTTATCTCGACATCGCTGTAGAGCCATTGTCCTTTTACGAGCTCCACTCCCGCCGAAGTCGTGAGGTCTATCACAGCGGAAGGTTTTCCCGTCGGCACGTCGGCTGACGTCGTGCCGTGAGCAGCGAGGGCGGAAATGATCGACAGGAGGAATGCGGCGGTATATATGATCGATTCGAGTCTCATTGTATTTCTCCGGAAACCGTTTTATCGCTGACTGCCGAGGCGCCCACGAGAGCGATCTCCTCGTCTTCCTGGGGGGTGTTCCCGCTTACGCCGATCGCGCCTACGACCTTTCCTTCAATTATTATCGGTATGCCTCCCTGGAGAGGTGTTGCGCCTGGAAGCGCGAGCGCCGCAACGCGTCCGTCCCGTATTTGGTCTTCGAAGACCTTGCTCGGCCTCCTGAATATCGCGGCTGTGCGGGCCTTTCCTATACCCACTTCGACGCTCGCGACCTGTGTATCGTCGAGGCGCTCGAGGAGTATTAACTGCCCGCCGTCGTCGACGACTGCGATCACCACGGTCGCGCCCCTTTTTGCCGCTTCCATCTCCGCTGCCTCAACTGCCTTCTTCGCGGCGCTGAGTGTGAGGACAGGCTTGGTAGGGGTTTCAGCCTGTGCCGAGAGTGCTGCAGGAAGTAGAAATATTAAGAGCATAGTTATTAGTTTCGTTCTCATTTGCATTTTCTCCCCGGAATTAACCGACCTTGACGACGTAATAGAGTACGGGCCCTTTCACGTCCTTAAACCAGTGCGGGACTCCTGCGGGCACTATAATAACGTCGCCAGGATTGATGTCGCGAGTTTCGCCGCCGGATATCTCCTTCCCGCGTATCTCGTCGGGCGCTGTCGTCTTTCCTTCGACCACTGTCCCGCCGGTTACGAGCGTTGCAGACCCTTCTAGGACGTAGATGATGTCCGTATCTTTAGTATGGATCTCGGCGACGCCCGGCTCTGTCCTCCGGCTCGCGTGTACTTTATAACCCGCGACTTCCGTGAGCGGCACGCCCTTGGCGAATGCCGCCGAGACCTTGCTGTTGTCGAAGTACGTGACGGGACCTGGATTCGCCGCACCTGTCTCCATCGTCATTAAAGCATTTGCCCCGGCTATCGCGAGCTCTTCGTCCTGCTGGGCGCTCGCAGCACCGCTCACTCCGACGGCACCAACTATCTCCCCGTCGATGGTTATCGGCACCCCGCCCTGGAGAGGGGTGAAATCCTGCAAGGCGACCATGCTGGTGCGTCCGTTCTTTATCACGTCCTCAAAGAATTTCGTCGGCTTTTTAAAGAGCGCAGCCGTCTTCGCCTTGCCGATCGATATATTCGCTCCGGCCGCGAATGTGCCGTCCAGCCGCTCAAGTGCCACGAGGTTCCCCCCGTCGTCCACTACTGCTATAACCCCGCCCGGGGCGTTTAATCTCTCGGCTTCGGCCTTTGCAGCCGCGATCACGGTGTTCGCGCCTTCGAGAGTGATCGATTTCTTCCCGGTGACCTGCGCGCCGGCAGATACAGCCGACGTTATGAACAGTACCGCTAATACCAGTTCCAGTATTCTCATTTTCGATGCCTCCGATATCGTATTCCTCTTTCCCATTGTCGGACCGGAGGGACTCCGCTCCGGGAGCCCCGCCGATCGGTCTCGCTTTTTTTTACCCTAGTTCACGTGCTGAGCGAACGGTGCTTCCCCGAGCAGCGACTCCGCGTAAGCGCACCAGATCTGGACTTTCGCAACGTCCGGGACGTACGAAGGTACGGTGATCGACGTATTGATCTTGTCGCCCTTTATGGGCAGGCGCTGGAGAAGATAGACGTTCCCCTTCGAGTCGACTACCTGCCAGTGCGGGTCCGGAGTCTGGGGCACTACAAAATCGTCGGACAGCGTAAGGACTGTTTTGCCTCCCTCTTTGGTAAGGGTTACGGTCCCGCCGTTCACCTTTACGCCTGAGAAGGGCTGGGAAATCATCGAATCGGCTGCATAGCTGACCGCTGCTCCGGTCACCAGCATGAGAACCATAATCACCGAGACGACGCGTGACTTGAGACCTGCCGAATTTAAGATTCTGAGCATTGTACTTCCTCCTGTGTAATTGGTTTTTATTCTCCTAAAGGAAACTCCTTGCTTTTTCAGTCATAAAATCCGTATTTTCGGACTTAACTTCCCCCGGATATCCGCAGTGTATGCAGCGCTTGTCGTTCTGGTGATGGAGCTTGGCGCAGGCAACCGCGGCAGACCCTTTGATGAGCACATACGCTTCAGCGGCGAGCAGCATCCCGAGTACAGGCGCCGTAAAGTAGATCCATAGCCCGGCGTGGCTGTCGGCGAAGAGGCTCGATCCGAGGGAGCGCGCCGGGTTCATGCTCATCCCGGAGATAGGGGCTTCGAATGTTATGTAGGCTGCTACGAGGAGCCCCGCGAATATTCCCGTGTATCTCGCTATTCTCGGGGTGTTTGAAACAATGAGCACCACGGTCATCAATACGAAGGATATGACAACCTCTGCTATGAAAGCCGGTATCACCCCGTTCATTCCGGGAAACGTCGCGGCGTAGTTCACATGGGGATGGGATGCGATCTTTCCTAACAGCACATGTGCAATGAGCACGCCGGTCGCGGCGCCCGCAAACTGGGCAAGGACGTAGAAAACGGCGTCCCACATCTTTACTTTCCCGAGCCTCAGGAATGTGAGGGTTACAGACGGATTGATGTGCGCCCCCGACTGCTTTCCCCAGGGTGAATAGATTATCGATATGGCGGTGAGCCCCATTGCGATTCCCATGAACATCCTTCTAGTCATGGGATCTGTTATCGCTAAGTGAACGGGCGATGAGGGGTGCTCGAGAAGCGCGACGAAGAAGCAGGCGGATATCATGAAGAAACCCAGCCCTACGCCTTCCATCAGATATTCAGGCCAATGTTTTTTTAACATTGTCATCACGTCTTTATGACCCCGGCTCAGTTGAGCGGCGCTACCTCGCAGAACACCTTGATCGCTCCCTTTGCGTCGGTGAGCGTGCTCATGAGCTCCTTGTAATTGTCGAGTCCTTTCACTGGATGTGTGAGGAATTTTGCAAGAAGCCCGGGCCACTCGTGCTCCGCGTGTGAGAGGTCCTTGACCCCCATCTCGAAGTACTCGCGGTTCGCGTTGACTGTGCCTACGACCACCTTGTTCCCGAGGACGAACCCGAGGTTTATCATGTCGGCGGGAACCTCTATCTTGCGCTCGCCTCCTGTGACGCTCGACAGCACGAGCACGCCGTTTTTCCCGAGTATGTTCATCGCCTCGAACACTATGGGAGAAAAGCCCGTCGCCTCGAAGATAATGTCGAACGGACCGTGAATTTCGGAGGCTTCCATCAGGTTTATATTGTCCGTGCTGTGGTAGCAGGCGCCCATCTCCTCGATGAGGTCCGAGTTTAGATACGGCGGCTTCGTCCTGCCGAACGTATGCACCTGCATCCCTCTAAGCCTGAGAGCCATCGTGGCGAGGAGCCCGATCGTACCCGCTCCCAGAACCGCCGCACGCCTCGGATGCCATACACGCAGGCGTCTCTGTATCTCGTATGCCTGGGCTATGCCTTTTTCGATGACGCTCGCGGGTTCCAGCAGCACGCCGTACTCTTTGAGACCCCGGGGCACTTTTACGAGGTATTCGGGCTCGTCGACGTAATATTCGGTCAGGAATCCGTGCAGGAGATTGATGCCGTGCTCGAAATAGCTGTCGTCGGTCGTCGTATCGTACTTGCCTATCTTGTCGTATATGCTCCCGCCGGGTCTTCTGACCGTTGCGGTGACGTAATCGCCGGGAACGAACTCCGTCACGTTCTTCCCCACTTCTTCGACAATTCCGAAGCTCTCGTGCCCGATCACCAGGAAATCGTATCCCGAAGGAGCGGCCCCGTACTCGGCGGCGTTTATCTCCTTATCCGTCCCGTCCACGCCCACGCGGAGCACCCTCACGAGCACACCTCGCCCGTCAGGGACTACGTTGATGTCAGGTTTCGGCAGCTCGGTTAGGTGCACGCTGCCCGGCTTGCCCGGGATGACTGCTATCGCTTTCATGACTCGGCTCTCCTTGATTCTGAAGTTGCCAAGTTAGACGAAGGGAGAGAAGGGATGGATTTACGGCGCGGTTATACAGAAGCCATAATAATTCGCAGACGGGCGAGATAACTAACGGGATGCGTCAGACTTTTTTCTCAAGGAGTATCTTCGACGGCTTTGGAATCTTTTTCAGTTTTATGCCGAACTTCTCTACTATATTCTTCTCTATGTAGGAGACGGCTTCGTCGACCGAATCGGTGAACACGAGGAAGCCGAGGTCGTTCTCGTCAAGCGTCTGCTCCATGACCATCAGGTCGAGAAAATCCATTAGGGGCTTGAAGTAGTCCCTGCCTAGCAGGATTATCGGGAAGTTGTATATCTTCTTCGTCTGTATAAGGGTCAGGGTTTCGAAGAGCTCGTCCATCGTCCCCGCACCTCCGGGGAGCACGACGAACGCGTACGAGTATTTCAGCAGCATCAATTTTCTGACAAAGAAATACTTGAACGTGACCATGATGTCGAGGTAGGGGTTCGGTTTCTGCTCCATCGGGAGTTTGATGTTGCATCCGATGGACCTGCCGCCAGCTTCCTTCGCCCCTCTGTTGGCGGCCTCCATTATTCCGGGGCCGCCCCCCGTCATAACCGCGAATCCCATTGTCGCGAGCTCATACCCCATCCTCCTCGCAAGCTCGTATTTGGGGCTGCCTTCCTTCGTCCTCGCCGAGCCGAATACCGTCACGACGGGGCCCACGAAATGGAGGATCCTGAAACCCCTGATGAATTCGCGCATCACGCGGAAGAGGAACCAGAGCTCTCTAAGCCTCGAGTGCGGTCCTTCGATGAACTGCATCTCCTCGACGCGGGGCGAGGGGGTTTCCCTTCGGTAGAAGAAGCTTCTCAGGTCTTTTAGCAAGTTCGTTCCAGTCGCGGCGATTTTATAACGTCATCGCCGCTCCTTAATGCCGTATATCTTTTAAATACCCCAAGCCGGCGGACTATGTCAATAGGCTCAGGCGCGGAACCGGTTCTAACGCAGGCTCAGTAGACGTTTTTATCGGCCGGTTTGCCCGGTTCGATAACGTAGGCGTTAATGATCCCCGTCACGTATTCCCTGCCTTCCGTCTCGTTGTACTCGCCGCCTTCGGCCAGTCTGTCTGAGTAGTCGAAAAGATATTCATAGAGCTTTCTGTCCTCGTACGTATTCTTTAGCCTGAGAGTCGGGTTCGCGCTAATGACTCCTTCCCACACCTCTCTTACGTCGGCCCAGAACGGGGACGTCAGCTCCCAGTATTCCTTGGCGGCGGAATCGTTGAAATCCGATACCCTCTCATACCTGTCGAGTCCTATCTCCTTTGCGATATAGGGGTCTTCTCCGGATGCCTCGCCGTCCTCGCCGACGACCATTTTGTGGTTGTCCTGCTCGTGCACCCAGCCTGAGGGTGTTATGGTGACGCGGTTCACTCCCGAGAGCACGTTATAATCGTCCCTGACGGTAAATTCACGCCTCGGCAACGGACGCGGCGTGACCGCGCTCGTCCAGGCAGCATAATTGCCGTCATACACCCATTCGCCGAGACTCTCGTACCTCGGCGTATCGTCTACCTGATAAACCGCCTGGGACCACTTTCCCCGGGCTTCGTTCTCCGGCACCCGTACCGTCTGCCACGTGTTGTTGCCCCTGTATTCTAGAATCTCCTCGTCCTCGTATGTCCAGTCCTGTCGCCAGTGCTTGGTGACAGCCGGGCCTTCCACGTTTCCGTTCTCGTCGAGGAAATACATGACGAGTATGTGCTGTAGGCTTATGAAATTCCCGTCGTCCTCGATGACCTTTATATATTCAGTCGCCCAGGACTGGTAAGGCCTGTCGACTTTGTATCCGGTACGGAGCGGGATCGTCTCGATGAAGTTGAATGTGACCCTGTATGTTCCGGCCATGGAAAGGATAGCCCGCCTGTCCCGCTCGTACTTCGTTAATCCAGGCTCCCTGAGGGAGGCGAGAGCGGGATTGGGACTTTGATCGAGAGTAACCGGAGCGCCTTTCGTTACTCCGCCCCGGGGCTTCATCTCGTCCGCGTCGGAGAATTCCCAGCTGAAAGTAAATTGATGCACTTCGCCGGGATTGTTCTGAACGCCGGATTTGGCAGCGCAGCCGCTTAGAATAATCGGCAAATAAATAAGTAGCGGCAGGAGCTTCTTCGTCATAACCGATCTCTCACGCAGACTGATGTTCATGAGTGGTAGACAGGCTCTTGTATATCCCGTTTCTAACATTTGAAAGCATTCAAAAGATTACCCAAACCGGGAGAAGATTCGAATTAAAAGAGGATTTTTGTAAGTATCAGTGGGAGATAGTTTTAATGATAAGCGCCGGATTCAAGTTATTTGCTTCGGCAGGAGCTTCGGATTTTTTTGGCTGTATATTTTGTCAACGGTGAGAAATCCAATTCAACGACCGATTAAAGGAGGAATCATGAGCGTTCGTAGTTTCATGATGGCTTTATTCTCATTATTGTTATTTTCGGCGACCTCAGCGCCGTTGCAGTCGAGCGCCGAAGTACTCTGCTCGAACAAGAAAAGCGGAATCGTAAAGATCCGCCCCGAAGAATGCAAGTCCAACGAGAATGTGGTCGATCTGAGCGGCATCGCCCAGGCCCCTGGGGTCAAGCCCCCGCGGTGGAGGTGGCTCGGTGAGGGGGAGGGTACCTACTGGTACGTACCAAACGCGAACCTGCCCGCAGTCGAATGGGATACTTCCGACCCTGTGAACTATTCGCCTGTCATGGACCAGACCGTCTGGCACATAGAGCATTATGAGGACGGATATTTCTTCGGCACCGTAGTCGCGCAGATAGGGATGCATCCGCCGCAGTGTCAGTACCTGATAGGCTCGGTAACGCCGAACGGCAGTGTCTATATTAGCTTCAATTCTCTCACCGATCCGCCGGTAGGCTCGCCTTCGCTTACAACAGGGACAGGGAAAATGGTGCTTAAGGGGAATGACTGGACTTTCAACATGCAGATGGCTTCGGGCTCCTCTTCAAACCAGGTCACTCACTGGGCATTTATGCTCGAATGTACGCCGGATGAGGAATGCTGGACGGACTTGCCGGGGATACAGCAAAGCCTGCCCGATTTCCTTTCCAACTGCGATTAAGGGAGAAAATAATGAGCGTTCGCAATTTCGTGCTGGTTTTATTTTCATTATCCTTACTTACAGCAACATCGGCGCCGCTGTATTCGGATGCCGAGGTACTTTGTTCGAACAATAAGAGCGGAATCGTAAAGCTTCGTCCCGAGGAATGCGAGCCCAACGAGAGTGTCGTCGATCTGAGCGGTATCGCACAGGCCCCGGGAGTCAAGCCGCCCCGCTGGAGATGGATCGGAGAAGGGGAGGGCACCTACTGGTACGTACCGAATGCGAACCTGCCGGCGGTCGTATGGAATGCCTCCGATCCTATGAACTATTCACCTATCCCGGTCCAGACAGTCTGGCATATAGAGCATTATGAGGACGGATATTTCTTCGGCACCGTAGTTCCGCAGTTCGGAGCATTTCCGCCGCAGTGTCAGTATATGATAGGTTCGGTGACTCCGAACGGCAGTGTCTATATCAGCTTCAATTCTCTCACCGATCCGCCCGCGGGGTCGCCATCGCTTACGACAGGAGTGGGGGAAATGGTGCTAAAAGGGGACGAATGGACTGTCAACATGCAGATGTCCTCCGGCTCCTCTTCCATACACATAACTCACTGGGCTTACATGCTCGAATGCACGCCCGATGAGGAATGCTGGACGGATTTGCCGGGAGTACACGAGAGCCTGCCTGATTTCCTTGCCAACTGTGCTCAGGAATAGGGGGGATTTGATAATAGTTGACGGCGGGAATTAAATAAGTTAAAATAAAGTTAAGGTTGCAGTAGTTCTTGTCAAATGTAAGATTACCATCTTAATGCGTGAACCACTTGCATAACCCAATTTAAAATAGGAGGTAGCACCCTAATGGCTGAACGTACAATTGGCACTGTAAAGTGGTTCAATTCTACAAAAGGCTTCGGTTTCATTGAGGTCGAAAACGGCGATGACGTTTTCGTCCATTACAGTGAGATCAAGGCCACCGGGTTCCGCACGCTGGAAGAAGGTCAGCGCGTGGAGTTCACCGTTGTAAAGGGACAGAAAGGTCCCCAGGCTCAGAACGTAGTACTGGCTTAACGGTAAAAAAAACGGTGAGCCGGGGCGATCCCCGGCTCACCTCTTTTATCTCCAACCTTTCTTTTTTCCCCTATTCTTACTGGAAGGCTCTTATACTACCGATCTTATACTTCTGGTTTTCGGTGATCTGATCGAATTCCACCCGGCTGTTTACGTCTGGTATCTCGGGCTTGAAAGCGAAGTTCGTGATCGGCTTTCCGAAGACCCAGTCTTTTATCAGTGCGATGAACTGGGGCGATTCCGCCATGTTCTTATACGTTATCACCAGCTTTCGTGGTACAGGGCGCTTGCCGTCTTCGATCCAGATCTGCCAGTCGATGTCCTTCTCCACGAACACCAGGTGGTGGCAGTTGGCGCCCATGACCTTGCTCATACCGAAATAGGCGCCTGAAATCACGTCGGCCGTCATGACCTTATATGTGTCTATGAACAGGAACTCGCTCAGGGCGGGCGTAAACTGATACTGCTCTTTCAGCTTGTTAAGGGCCTGGTCCACGGTTCCTGGAAGCGTCGCGAGCGAGAAATCGTTGAGCGGCACTTCGAGAAGAGTCGCCTGTCCCGCGTCGTACCAGAGTTTATATCCGCCCAGGTCGGTGACATAGCCCACGTAAAATTTGTCCGGCTTTTTCAAGTATACGGTTTCTTCGGCGTTATACATGATCTTCTGTTTGGATTCGAGCACGTCATCGAACATCATTTCAGCCTTATAGGTGTACTCGTATTGACTGCCCATGTAGTAGCTCATGTCCTGGAGGATGCCGGCCGCCTTGGGGTCAATGTTCGGATTAACGTCCTGTGCCAAAGCGTTTTTGCTCGGGGAAAATGAGCAGTAACCCGCTGACATCACCGTAATCAAAATCGAGAGAAAGACTATACTTGGTTTTTTTAGTAAAGATTGTGCGTTATTGATCATAACTACCCCTCCTTTTTCTTTATAGTAGGCGCGTATTTTATCTTTGTAAAGCCTCCGGACATCGAATCGGAGTTTATACAGTATCACAATTGGTTCACTTTTTTCAATATGCCGGCGTCCGGTCGGGATGCGATCCGCCCAGCTCTCCGAATTGCGGGTAGTCGTCCATTCGGACCCGTTTAACTTTTTCTTCATCCTGTCCGGTCTGAATTCATGGGGGTTGACACGGAATGGAAAGAGACCAATAATTCGACAAATATTTAACAATGCGGATGCCCGCCGCATAAGGCACGGAAGACATCGGATTGATTCCGATATTTCAATGACATGAGGAGATGCAGGTTATGAACTATTTACGCATTTTAGCGGTTGTTATTTTCACCGTGCAGTTTTTCATTGTCCCTCGCTCCTACGCCGGATTCATGTTCGTGCCGAACGACCTGATGACCACACCGTTCGGCCCCGCCTATGCGGACATACTGCTCGAGCCCACAAATTTCCTCCCGTGCGAAGGCGGTCCGTTTGCGCTCTGTTATTACTCGGGACCCGAGCCGGAATCCTGCGAGCTCATCGGCGACGGCACTTTCGCAAATTGCAAATGCTTCGAGATCGCATACGGAAAATATTTCGTCGATATTAACGCGATACTCGATCTCGACGAGTACCTCGAAACCGTGGACGCGTGCGGAGCCGACGGGAGCGGGTGCCAGGCTACCAACTCGGCCCCTGTCTGTGAGTCCATCAACAACGGAAGCTTCATTCCGGAATCCGACGTCGTTTCGGTTTTCAGCTTCGACTGCGTCCCCGAAGAGGGTATCGGGGACACCGACTGCCCGCAGTCCCCGTATGCCGGATGCATGACCGCCCCTTGTTTCAGAACGGGGGAAGCGGGCATAGTCGAATGCACGTGCCCGACGTACGACGGCCCTTATCAGGTCGGGCTCAACGACCAAGCCTGCACACTGGGGGACGAGCTCGTATGGTCTGCGGCGTACAACCCCAACCTGACCGGCACTACGCCTGTCCCCCCGCCGGGAGGCTGCATTCCGGATGTGCCTGAATCGCTCGGGGGATGCCCTCTGATAACCCCCGATATTCCGCCGCCCCCGCCTGGCGTCGACTGCGGCGAGGTGTGCGAAGAATATAACGGGTGTCAGACGTCTGACGGCGTTCAATCGGGATATACATGCGACGCGACATTATGCACATCGAGCTGCGACGACAGAAATCTCCTCGGCGAGGCGTGCTCCGGGCTCGAGGGGTGCGATATATCCGAGATAGCGAAGCTCGAATCCGAGGTCGGGTGCAGCTGCTGCGCGAGCCAGATATGCGGGTGCGAAGCGAACAACAAGACCGAGAACGCGGTATTCGGCCTTAATCAGATACAGAGGGACAGGGATATTACGCCCCAGTGCGACATCAACGGTACGCTATGCGGTGAGCGCCGGGGCAGCGGCTCAAGCTGCGCCCTCGCAGCTCCCGGGGAGGGCGGAGACTTCCCCTTGCTTCTCATTCTTCCCGGGTTGATTCTTGCGATAAGGCTGCGGAGAAAGCTGGGATATTGATTTGCGCCGCTCTGGGATGATATACTCGCTTGTATGATGAGAGCGTTAAATATTACAGTTTGGCTGTCCGTTCTGATAATCGCCACATTTTTCTATATGACTGCGAAGCCCGTGAAATGCGACGACTGCAATCAGGGCAAGAGGTGCAACACTTCGTTCGACTGCGGGGAGATCGAGGTCTGTTACTGCCAGTCCAACCCCGAGGAAGAAGGCGGCGAAGGGGTCTGTTATTTTGAATAACCTCGGTCAGGCGACGGTGATCTAATAGACTGTCGCCTCTCTCCTATCAGGTTCGTCCTCTCACTCGCACCCCTTTCTCCACTCCTCTATTGCGCTGTTAAATCCCCTCAGCGCGGGCGGGACGTCGATGCTGAACAGCATTATGTCCACCGGGTCTATGTCCTGCTGATACGCGTTGAAAGTATCCCCGCTTGCGTAAACGAGGGTGCTGCCGGACGCGTCGAAACTCTCAATTGCACCGCCTGCAGGCTTTGAGTATGCGACGAAGGACTTTAGGTTCTTGGTATCCTGCTCGGGACCGACTTTTCCTCCGCTCGAATTTGCGGGCGTAAGCTGAAGCTGATCGCCTAAGATCGCTTTTGCGCCTTTCCTGTCCATGACGAGAATAATCAGCCCACCGCCGTTCTCGTCGAACGATTCGATGTTCGCGGCCTGGAAAAATATCGGAGGCGCCAGCTTTCCGGAATCCGAATACCGGCACCCGAGGAGGCCTGTGCCTGCAAA
Source organism: Thermodesulfobacteriota bacterium (assembly GCA_040754335.1). NCBI lineage: Bacteria > Pseudomonadati > Thermodesulfobacteriota > Thermodesulfobacteriota bacterium. Next base: position 73,019 of record JBFMCV010000001.1, read on the forward strand.
TTCGTTCCTGCCGGGAACTGCCTGGATCGACGGCACGACTAGATAACACTCGGCTCCGCATATGAGATCCCGTGGTATGGAAATTTTCGGATCTCTCTTCGAATCCGCCGAGATTCCGTTTATAAGGCTGGATGAATTATCGGATATGGTTTGAAGAGGAGTTTTGACATTGAAACCCTCTGTCTGCGCATGCGCTGAAAATCCCGTAAATAAGGCGAATAAAACGACTGATACAATCTGCATCTTAAGTTTCATCATATTTATAGTCTCCGGGAGTAGAGGTCGTTAGAATTCGAGCGACACTTTAAACTATTCTCTGAGTATTAAGAAAGCGTTAAGATAACGTTAAAATACTATTTGCTCTTCTTATAATCTTGCAGCGACGGCAGCCAGGGTATATCGGTGATTCCGGGATCGATCCCGAGCTGCTTGATTAGTGTAGTCAGTTGGCCGCGGTGGTGGGTCTGGTGATTGAACATGTGAGTGGCTAGTATCCATTTCGGCATTGTCCTTGCTATGCCGTCCACATTGCTTATATATTCGTAGTCACTATCCAGGTGTTCAGGGGTTAGTGTCTCAGCCCACTCTATTATTTCGACGTCTATTTTTTCCTGAGCGGCTCTGATCTCATTAAAATCCTCGAAAATATCTGCACCGAGTCTCCTCGGCGTGAATTTGTTGTCGCGGAGCCTTTCGAGCCAGGCTATATCGCCGTAATAAATGTGGTTGAGAGTGCCATGGATCGATTTGAAAAACGCCCCCATGTCCTTCTTCCGTTCGGCATCCGATAACCGGCTGCAGACGTCATACAGCTTGCCGTCCATCCACCTGTTATATTGGGCCATCAGCTCGAAGTAATTATTGGGGGACAAGACGGGCACGTCTCCTTTGTTTCCCTTACAGCAAATGATAAATGAGCATGAAGACGTAGCGGAGGTTTTTCACTTTGTCCCGCACCTCGTGAGTGTCGCTCATGGTCCTCACCTGGAGCTCGAGGAAGCTGTTGTAGTGTGTTGCGACCGTCCGGAACTCGTCGAAGTTGATCCTGATCGGGTCGTAGATCATTATCGGACGGACGTTCAGAGTAGCGCTTTCGACGACTATATCGTCCCCCTCCACGTGCGCGCGGAACCAGCGTTCGGAATCGGGCAGGGGCAGCTCGATCCCTTCCCCCACCTTCGATTTGAGAAGCTCCCATTCTTCCCTTTTGGATTCGCCGAATGCGATCTTTCTGTCGTATAGCACTGTCCCGTACCTCCTGTGTGAATGCCTGGGCGTAGAGAGAATTTAACCGTTTTTTCAGGAATTGCTAACTAGCATCCTTTCGTTCCGGTTTAACAGAAGTGCACGCGGGTTCCGGGGCTGCCGGTTATTCGTCATCTATTATCGGCGTGTTTTCGTTTACGACGGGGTCGGGCTCGTTTACGACTGCTTCGTCGGGCTCTTCGACGACGGGTTCCGGTTCGTCTTCGACCGCTCCGGCTCCTCCTGCGGCGGGCTCGTTTACGACGTCCACGTCCTCGTTGATTACCGGCTCGTTAATGACTTCGGGCTCGTCATCTATTATATACGGCTCCGGCTGGTCGATAGGGGGGTCGGGCTCCGTGATTACACTGTCCCCTGAGAGAGCGGGGTCATCTATGTCCTCCGGCCCGGGAGCCTGAGGCACATCCGGCATCGGAGGCACCATGTCGTCGTCATCGTATTGTACGAGGGGCGTCTCTTCTCCCGAGTAAAGAGCAGACGCTTTGGCGGCGTCTGCATAAGAGACTGCCGGGCCGAGACCTATGACGGCAAATAGCAATAATACATTGCCCGCCGAAGAAGCGAAGAATCTATAGTTTTTCATGCATTCTCTCCTGTATTGCTATTCAGTTGTTATATTTACCTTTTGCGGTATTGTCAATAGGGCGCTCCCGGCAGTGCTTTAGGTTCTCCCTCCAAATAAGTACCCGACCCTCCTAGCGTACAAGTGGCGCGGGCCGTTTGACGAGCGGTGCGGGCTGCCGTACGAGGGGAGCAGGCTGTTTAACGAGCGGTGCGGATTGACGCACGAGAGGCGCAGGGTGATTGACGAGGGGGGCGGATTGCCGTACAAGGGGTGCCGGACGGTTGACGAGGGGGGCGGATTGACGCACGAGAGGCGCAGGGCGATTGACGAGGGGGTATGGCTGCTCGACAAGGGGAGCCGGGTGTTCGACGAGGGGATCCGGCATGTCGACAAGCGGCGGAGGCTGGTCTACGAGCGGGTCCGTTTGCTCCACAAGAGGCTCTTCGTATTCCGGCAGGACCCATTCCTCTTCCGAATAATACTCCGGCATATCTCCATCCGGGTAAAGCTCGGCTTCATCTCCATTCGGCTCCGTCTCATTATTATAAGGCTCGGCTTCGCCGATGGGCAGGTCGGTTTCAGGCGCGACGTAGGTTTCGTCAAACTCAATAAGCGGATTTTCTGAGTTCGCGGGAAATTCGGCTCCCGAGGCGGGAATGCCTTTGACTGATGTAGCGATCATGAAAATTAAAATTGCGGGAAATATTGAGCGAATGAAAGATAAAGTTGCAGGTGCCGAATAATTGCTGATTGCTTTCATAGTGGAGCCGTGGAATGCCCGGGCTTATCGCCGTATCTATTTCTCAGTCTTTGACAGGTGTCGCAGACAACACTTCTATATCGCTTAGCTTGTAGTTCTGGTTGCCAGCGCCCATCGTCAACCCGCCCTTCAAATAGGTCTGTTTGCTCTTGGGGGGAAGTGTAAGGGGAAGCATTCCTGTCGACGTGGCTATGATGCCTGCCGCGGGCTGTGAATATGAGGTATATATAAGATTGACCCTAATATCCTTGTACGTCACGTCAGAGGTGTTCTCGATCGTAACGGAGCTCAGTATAGCCACTCTCGCTGCCGTGTAGAACGACCAGTCCGTTATCTTGATGTACCACTCAGGGTGCAAGACCTGGTTACTGTCGTAACTGAATTTGTCCGAATCGGTAGGGTTCTGGGCAAAAGAAGCGGTGCCGGATAAAACGATAATTATGGCTATTATCAGAGTCAACGTATTTTTCATTGTAAATAGTTTAACCAATTATACGTATATACCACAATAATAGATTTCAGGTATGAAATCCCTCCATTGTTTACGGTCTCGGGTTATAATGTACGGAATTATTCGCTATGATAAGGAATCTCCTCTTACTCCTGATATTTGCAGCCGCAGTAGCCGGGTGGGCTTTTCTGGCGTATCTGTTTTTTAATTATGACTTTTCCGAGAAATACTTCGGCAAGGCATACAGCCGGCAGGCTCCTGAGTTCAATCTCATAGACCAGGACGGACGCCCCATATCCCTCAAAAGGTTCCGGGATAAGGTGGTCCTCATAGAATGGGGATATACGAACTGCCCCGACGTGTGCCCCGTAACCCTTTCCAAGCTGAATAAAGTAATGGAGTACCTGGGCGATGAAGCGCAGCACGTCCAGGTGCTCTTCGTTACGGTAGACCCCGGGAGGGATACCGCAGACAGGCTGAAGACATACGTGCCATATTTCAACAAGGCATTTATAGGAGTTACCGGGCCGCCTGAGAAAATTGAAAAGGCCGCGAGGGACTACGGCGTCACTGTCGTCAAACACGAGGAGGTGTACGGGAGGAGCGAAAAGGACCATTGGGACAGGTATCTCATGACGCACACGAACACTGTTTTCCTCGTCGACAGGGAAGGTATGCTACTTCTGACTTATCCTCACTACCTCCTAGAGCCTGAAAAGATCGCAGGCGATATAAAAAAGCTATTGCGGGAGTGATGAAATGTCCCTAAAATGTTGATAACCAGGCAGTTAGAAAGGAGGACTGATGCGAACCTATACCAAGGCTGCAGGCGCACTTGCAATTATCCTCGTTATTTCCTTTCTGTCGGTGAGCGGATGCGAAAACAACAAGCATAAGCCCCGTGGGGAGGCCTTCCGGAACCCGCCGATCATATCCAGCGTCGGAGGGGTGATCGACGAGGAATTCGACGTCCTGTTTTCGCTGAATGAAGTGAACGGCAAGCAATTCACGAGCCCGACATATAACGGTCTCTACACGCCGCCCGTGCTTCGTGTAAATCCGGGGGACACGATCAGGCTCAGGGTGAATAACCTTATCGATCAGATGACGAATATGCATTATCACGGCATGAACGTGAGCCCTTTGAGCCCGTCGGACGATATATTCATCATGATAACGCCGTCGGGGAGCTTCGACTATGAAGTGCAGATACCGGAAGACCATCCCGAAGGCATGTTCTATTATCATACGCACCTCTACGGCCTGACGGAGCAACAGATTATGGGCGGGCTTTCGGGAGGGCTTATAGTCAACGGAGTGCTCGCACCGTTCCCGCAGCTAGCGGGCATTACGGAGCAGATCATGTACCTGAAGGACGTCCAGATAATAGACGGCCAGGTGCCGCCGGGTGACGACATAGATATAAGTGCCCCGACGAACCCTACGGTCAACGGACAGACGAACCCCGTTCTTTCGATACGCCCTGGCGAGACGCAGTTCTGGCACATCGCAAACATAGGCGCAGACCATTACTATAACCTCGTGCTCGAGGGCCACGAGTTCTATGAAATCGAAAGGGACGGAAACAGGCACAACCAGACTGTGGTGAAGGAAGAGGAATTCATGCCGACAGCCTCCCGCGTGGGAGTCCTGGTTCAGGGCGGGAAACCGGGTGTTTACAGGCTGAGGGCCAAGAAGATAAATACCGGGCCCCAGGGGGACCAGTACGGCGGTGAGACTGTTTTGACTATGGTCGTCGAGGGCGATCCCGTCGAAGACCCGATCGAGCTGCCTATTCCCCAGGCGGAGTTCCCGGCCGTGGAGAACCTCTGCGACCAGCCTGTTCAGAGGGAAAGGAATTTCGTATTCTCCGAGACCGAGAACGGCGATACGTTCTTCATTAACGGTAAGGAATTCGATCCGGAACGTGTCGATACCTTCGTGGAGATAGGGACCCTCGAGAGGTGGACGATTCAGAATACGTCCCAGGAGCTCCATGTTTTCCACATCCACCTTACAGACTTCCAGGTTTGCGAGATTAACGGAGTGGAGCAGCCGTTCGTAGGGCATCAGGATACGGTGAACCTGCCTTACCAGGGACAGGACCCCAGCTGGGAAGGCCCAGGCGAGGTCGTCGTGGTTATCGATTTCACGAACCCGATAATAGAGGGGAAGGCCGTTTACCATTGTCACATCGGGCAGCACGAGGATAACGGTATGATGGCCGTGTTCGAGGCGTGTTTTGCAGACGAGTGCCCTCCGGATATGTGACGAGTCCTGAATCCGGCTTGATATGTTGATTGAAGAATTGGCGATATTCTACTGGGAATACTAGGATTTTTCGGCAGAAAGGCTTTCCAGCCTTTTTGCCGTTTCCATTACTAGCTCTTTTAATCCTTCCCCGGTCGCGGAGGATACCGGAAAGACCTTTATCCTTTTCTTCTTGAAGTACTTTTCGATTTCTTCAAGCTTTATTCTGGACTCCGTTATATCGATTTTATTAGGCGCGACGATCTGGGGTTTCTTCGAGAGCTCCGGGCTGTAGGCTTCGAGCTCCCTGTTAAGTGTTTCGTAATCGTCAATCGGGTCCCTTCCCGTTGCCGGAGAGAGATCGAGAAGATGTATGAGGAGCTTCGTGCGCTCTATGTGTCTCAGGAACTGAATGCCTAGTCCCGCACCCTCATGAGCGCCTTCAATTATGCCAGGTATGTCCGCTACCACGAACGTTTTTCCATCGCCGTAACTGACGACTCCCAGGTTCGGCACGAGCGTTGTGAAAGGGTAATCCGCGACCTTCGGCCTGGCGGCCGAGATTCTCGATATTAGCGTCGATTTACCGGCGTTAGGGAACCCGATTATGCCCACGTCTGCAAGGAGCTTCAGCTCAAGGAGTAGCGTCCTCTCTTCGCATTCGCCTCCGGGTTCCGCAATCCTCGGCGCCTGGTTGGTCGATGTGGCGAACCGGGCGTTGCCTTTTCCGCCCCTGCCTCCTTTTGCGACTAGCAGGGTTTCGTTCTTTTCGGTCAGGTCGCCGAGGACTTCTCCCGTTTCGAAATCCCTAACTATCGTCCCTACCGGTACCGGGATGTAGAGCGTGTCGGCGTTCTTGCCGTGCATATCCTTTCCCTTGCCGTGCTCGCCCCTTTTCGCCTTGTAGTGCTGCTTGTACCTGTGGTCGAGGAGGGACGACATGTTTTCATTCGTTATAAGAACGACGTCGCCCCCGTTCCCGCCGTCCCCTCCGTTGGGACCTCCGTGCGGGACGTACTTCTCCCTCCTGAAACTGACGCAGCCCCTGCCTCCGGCTCCTGATTTCACATATATCTTCGCTTCGTCTATGAACTTGACCATGGGTCGATATTATAATCGCATCGGAAAACTATTGCATTACGCCGTCAGCGGGAAAGCTTCTTAAGCTGTAATGTATAATTTAAATGCGCTTGAAAGAGAACGGACTGCATCGTTTGACTCGTATTCTTTTTTGAAATCTGCGCTCATCGGGAGAGATAACGAATGTCTAAGACAAGTTCGAGGCAGCACGGATGGACGTCCTCGTCGGAAACACGGGAACCCGCGCCCGCGTCTTCCTTTGCCGAGCGGGTGAGAACACTCGTTTACAGGAACAGGGTAGGGACTCTTTCGACGAATTCGAAGAAGCACCCGGGCTCGCCGTTCGGATCGCTCATGCCTTACGGGCTCGACGCCATGGGGCACCCGGTGTTCCTTATCAGCACGATGGCCGTGCATACGCAGAACCTCGAGCGTGACCCGCGCGCAAGCCTATTTATATCGCAGACCGATTCCGAGTGTGACCCGCTCGACGCCTCGCGCGTTACGCTCATGGGCGATGTGTCGAAGGTCCCCGAAGGAGAGACGGGCGACGTGAGGGAGCTTTATCTCTCGCGCTACAGAAACGCGTCTTACTGGGTGGACTTCGATGATTTCTCGTTCTACCGCATGGATATTGCGGACATCTATTTCGTAGGCGGCTTCGGCGCGATGGGGTGGGTGACTGCTGACGATTATTACGCGGCCGAAGTCGATCCGCTGGCCGATGACTCGCAGGGGATAGTCAGGCATATGAACGAGGACCACGGAGACGCGCTCCTATTGCTTGCGAAAAAGTTTACCGGCGCGGATGCGGAGGAGGCCTCGATGACGTCCGTCGACAGGCTTGGTTTCAATTTGCGCCTTAAAGCAGGCACTGAGATGTTCAACAGGCGGATCGGTTTTATCAGGGAGGCGAGGAGCAGGGAAGAGGCGAGGGCGGCGATCATCGAGATGGTAGGTCTTGCGAGGAAGGGAGAGTAGTTTTATATGAGAGAAAGAAGCGCGGTCATACTCGGCGCGGGGGTGTCGGGACTTACGTGCGGGGTAAGGCTGCTGGAAGCGGGTTTCAGCGTAAGCATCAAAGCTTATGCGCTGCCTTCCGACACTACATCTAGCGTAGCGCCCGCTTACTGGTATCCCTATAAGGTCGCTCCGCAAGAGAGGGTGCTGGGATGGGCGGCTTATTCGTACGGAAAGTTCGTCGGTCTGAGCCTTATCCCTGAGAGCGGCATCTCGATGTCCGGTCTCCTCAAGATATATGAACAGAGGGTGGACGAGCCGTTCTGGAAGTCTGCGGTGAGAGCCTTCCGGCGGGCGGAGCCCGGGGAGCTTCCTCCTGGATACGTCGACGGGTTCGTCACCGAAGTGCCGCGAATAGAGACGCCGGTGTATATGCGGTATCTGCAGAATAGGTTCGCCGAATTGGGTGGAGCATTGGAGGAACTCGACAGGGAAGCGGTTTCACTCGAAGAAATTTATGGGGAAGGGCAGTTATTAATTAATTGCACCGGACTCGGCTCGCGGCGATTATGCCGCGACGGAAGCACATTCCCGATCCGCGGGCAGATAGTGATCGTGAAGAATATAGGGTTAGAGCGTATCGTCAGCGTCGACTCCGGCAGGCTCGCCCCGATATACATAGTTCCCCGGGACGAAGACTGTATTCTGGGAGGCACTGCGGAAGAGGGTGACTGGGATTTGAATATTGATCCCGATACCTCTGACAAAATTCTGACGAAGTGCATAGCGATCGAGCCCTCGTTGGCAAATGCCGAGATCATAGGTCATAAGGTAGGTCTCCGTCCCGGAAGGACGGAGGTGAGGCTCGAGCTCGAAGAGCTGCCCGGTGGCGGGGCGGTAATACACGACTACGGCCACGGCGGGGCGGGCTTTACGCTCTCCTGGGGCTGCGCCGAAGAAGTGCTCAGACTTGCGGAGGAATATGTTTCCGGGAACTAGAATCAATACAAGAATCGCAGCGTTATTCGCGCTGGCCGTGTTTTTCGTATTCGTCTCGGCTTCGGGTACGAAGGAAGGAGCGGTATTAATTCTTGAGGCCGAGCGCGGGAATAGGCCCTTACCCGTTCTTACTCAGCAATATCCCGATCTTTCAATTGAAGACGCTTATGATATTCAGGCCGAATATGTCCGTTTGAAACTCGGCGGGGATAAGATAGCCGGTTACAAGGCGGGACTCACGTCGAAAGCGGCACAGGAGAAGTTCGTCGTGGACACCCCTGTTTCGGGCGTATTGTTCTCGTCAGGAACGCATGAGAGCACGGCGGTAATAGAGGGTTCGAAATTCCGGAGCTTGGTGATAGAAACCGAGATAGGTTTTGTCGCTGGCAAGCGGATAGAGGAAAAGATCATTGACATCGCTCGTCTCAGGGAGTACATCGGCGCGGTCCTGCCTGTAATCGAGCTCCCCGAAACGGGATTCGCGGATATGAAAAAAATAAAAGCTCAGGACATTGTCGCCGCGAACGTGGGGTCGGCCGTCTTTATAACGGGCGCTCGAAGACCGCTCGCCGACGCCGATCCGGACGACATTACGGTCAAGCTCGTCTCAGACGGTGAAACTCTTAATCAGGGTAAGGGTTCCGACGCATTGGGCGGTCAATGGGAGGCTCTCCTCTGGCTCGTAAATTCGGCGATCGGGAACGGATGGAAAATTGAAAGAGGGGATATTCTCATAACGGGCGCGCTGGGTAAGGTCGTGCCAGCGAAGCCTGGGCGCTACCAAGCGCAATTCGGAGAGCTCGGGGACATATCGTTCGACATAAAGTGATACTTCCTTTCGAACCGATGATTCCGGGCGCGTTTGTAAATATTTGCTACTTGCCGCCCGCCTGCTTCGCAACTTCAAGCTGCATAACATTCTCGAGCACGTCGACCCAGTAACGCCACCAATACGAGTTAGGCTTGTGCGCGCTCTTCTGGACGTCAGCCCATGAAATCACCTGGTGTATGTTCCCGTGAAAGAGAAGAAGCTTCTCGGCGGCGTCTTTTGTCTCCTCGGGGTCGATCTCGATTTTATCGAGCTGCGCCTCGATCTGGTCCTTGATGTCGTCTATGTAGGGGGCGATCCTGTCCGAAAGCTCTTTAATGGCTTCGGTGGCCTGGATCGTATCGCCTTCGAGCTCTTCCGAGCTTTTGTTGATGAGGTCTACGAAATCGAGAATTTTGTCGAGGTTGAGTCTCGCTTTTACGCCTTCCTTGGAAAGGTCTGTCAGCTCTTTTGCGTTAAGGGCCATTTAGTGCCTCCTCTCTTTAGCCTGCGGGAGTAATAAGGTTAGCATCTTTTGATAAAAATAACAGCTTCGTTCAGGGGAGGAGAGCCTTCAGCTCCTCATCGGCCAGGGCCTTTTCCCCGAGCGACGGCTCGAGCTCTAAGGCCCGCTTCAGGTCCGAAGCTGCTTTTTCAAGCTCGCCTGTTCTGGCGTGAATCCCTGCCCGGTTAAAGAGTGCGTCCGGGTAGTCGGGACTTAGCTCGAGAGCCCTGTCGTAGGCCTTGAGTGCGCCTTTTATTTTATCCAGATTATGGAGAGATACCGCTTTGTTATACCATGCTTCGATATAATTCCCCTGAATAGCAATGGCCCTGTCGTAGGCTTCGATCGCTTCGAGGTCTCTTCCGAGCGCGCTCAGGGCGGCTCCCTTGTTGCACCAAGCGACCGAAAACCCGGGATCGAGCCCGAGCGCCTTCCCGGCGGCTTCGAGCGACTCCTCGTACCTGCCTGCCTTTCCGAGGGCGGACGCCTTGTTGTTCCACGCCTCGGCGTAGCGCGGGTTTATTCTTAACGCATTGTCGTAGGCAAGAATTTCCTCTTCGACGCGGCCCATGACCGAGAACGTTATGCCCTTGTTATACCAGGCCTCCGCGAATCCGGGCCTGAGCTCAATGGCCTTGTCGAGCGCCTCTATGGCGAGCTCGAATTCGCCCCTGTAGTAATGATCCGCCGCCTCGAGCACTAAATCTTCCGGGTTCAAATCTCGCTCCGTTCTGTTGTTCATTGTTGTTAAAGTGCTCACCCCTGATGTTTCCGTCGAGTGTGTGATTCAGGAAAGAGCAGTTAATACGATCCATATCAGAAGGATTACATTCAACGCGCCGAGCACGTAGAACACGATATGGTTTGCTCTCACTGACTTGTTTTTCAGAACGCTGTGTGAGAGTTTCCTTGAAAAATACAGGAAGGCAATCGCGATTATTATGACTATCAGGAACGAGGTCGAGCCTATATTGGTTCCGAGCCGGCTGGATATGTAAATTGCGTAAAAGATCACGAAGAAAAACAGGAAATTTGACAGCAGCCATGAAGAGAAGATCGAATAAGCTTCTTTTATCTTTTCCGGGGTGTTCAGATCGGGCTTCAGTCGTTCGAGTATCATGCGCGGTTAGTTATTTTAAAGGCCTGTATATTACCAGCCCCGGTTTATTTTCCATGTATACGCTCAGGTCTTCGTCGACGACCTTCTGATTCTTTTCCTTAGAGGAAGCGTGTCTCAAAAAAACCTTCCCGTCCTTTTTGATTACGATCCCCGTATGAGAGACGTCGAGTCCCTCTTTATCGGTATAGATGCCGACGAAGTCGCCCGTCATAAGCTTGCTCAATACTGACGGGCTCAGCGCCTCTGAGGGTATATAGTAGAAGGTCCTGTTGGTTACAGGAATCCCGGGCAGATAATACGTGCCGTCCGTTTTGAGGTTGAGGTTTTTCGAGACTTCGACCGCTTTCTTATCGCCCGTCGCGTATGTCACGTCCTCGACGTATACGTAATTATTAATCGGCCAGTCGGAGAAAAAGTGGTTCCTGTTGCGGAACGAGACAACGCCGTCCCGGTATCTTATCTTTCGGAGATTGTCCTTGAATTCCGGGAACGAGCTCGACAGGCTAATCGCCTCGACATAGTCTATGTAGGTAAAACAGTCCATGCCCTCTAGGTCGATTGTGAAGACTTCGGGAGTGTTTATATCTCCCGTGAGCGTCGAGCCGACATAAGGAGTGCCGAGGAATTTCCCGGATATAAAATCTACACGCTCGCCCGCGCTCCCGATTTTCGAAGATTCGGTCATGATCTCGGTAAGATCGCTCTCTGTCCATTTTCCGAGCTTTATCACTTCGGTCATGTTCCCTTCCATTCCGGCTTTGGCATAAACGGTGAACAATACAACACAGCAGGCTAACGTCGATGCGCCTAATAATAGGCGTATGTGCGAAAATATGATATGCCATACGATACTCATTGATACCCCTTTTGGAAATAATATAAAGTGTACCCGTATGACATGTTAATCGGAATCGTGGAAGTATGCATATTTATTCGATTCTACGTTCTGTATGCTCACTCGGGCTTGTGGCAGACGGCCTCGATATTGTGCCCGTCGGGATCGAGCACGAAGGCCCCGTAGTAGTTCGGGTGATAATGCGCCCTGATTCCGGGCGGTCCGTTGTCTCTCCCACCGGCTGACAGGGCAGCTTCATGGAACTTCCTGACCTGCTCCCTGTTCTCCGCCGCAAAAGCGATGTGTATTTTGTCGTGGACTGCGCCTTCGCCGAACCAGAATTCGGGCTTGCCTTTCGCGCCGAACCCTGCCGCTCCCTCTACTTCCATAACGAGCTCGTAATTAAGCGGCCTGAGAGCTTTCGTGTAAAACTCTTTTGATCTTGCAAAGTCGCTTACCGGAATACCTACGTGATCCAGCATCATATGTACCTCCCGTGGAATTTTACGTGCTCACACTTCGATCAATCGAATATCTCGTCGAGCCAGTCCAGTGCAACCGCTGCCGCAAAAGATGGGTTCCCGACCTGGCAGTGCGTGTCCGCGCCTTCGAAGTCCGTGAACTGGTATTTAGTCACGGGCCCGGGGACTTTTTCGGCGAACTCGTTGAATTGCTTTTCGGGCTCTCCGCCCTCGCCCGAGCCTTCGAGCGCGAGACAAGGGCATTTTATATTCTTTATAGCGTCGCCTACTGCGAATTCCCTGAGATAAATAAACGTATCCCTGAACGTGGGCTGACCGTAGCGAACGATGAGGTTCGTAGTCCTCGACTTCGCCTCGGGAGGGAATAAATCGTCCGGGATATTCGGAATGTCCTCCACTGCAAAATTCCGGTCGTCCGGTATGTCCGCGGGGTCGAATCCGACGAAAGCGCTAAGGTAGTCGTGAAGGTTAAGTATGGGCGAGTTCGGGATGAGGGCCTTAATCCTAGGTTCGTACGCGGCAGAGCGGGTCGAGAAATATCCTCCAACGCTTATGCCCATGAGGGCGAGCTTAGAAGGGTCGATCTCAGGTCTGTCGATGATAAAGTCAATTACAGTCTTCGTGACGTTCTCGAAATCGGGCTCGAAATGCGTGCGCGTAAAGAACCTGTAGAGGTCCATCTGACCGGGCCCGGCGTAGTGTACTACGTTGTATCCCCTCTCGAGAGCGGGGTACCCGTGCATCAGGTACTCCTCTTCGAGCGTGCCGTCGAATCCGCTGACTATGAGAAGCGTTTTCCTCTTCTGCGCTTCGAGGCCGGGCGACATGATGTAAACGGGGAGATCTATGTTCCTGTAGGTCAGCATCTCTTCCTCGAAAGTGTGCCAGACGTACTTCATGGCTTCGATAAAGCAGTCGCGGGACTTTATCCCGAGCTCCCTGTGCCTGGGGTCGAGCGGGCTCGTGTAGTACTCGGCCGCGCGGAATGAGTTGGAAGCTTTCAGGAACATCTCGCGGGCGCTCACCGTATGGCCTTTCGATGCCCGTTTGTGCGCGTCTTTCATCTGCCACTCGGCGAGATTCGAGAACTCGTCGACCCAGCTCCCGGGGTCCCCGTCCTTGATGCGCCCCGCTGCCGAGAGGCATTCCCCGACGGACGCTCCCCCGAACGACGTCGAGCCCAATTGCCTCAGGAGCTGAAAGTCCATTTCCTCGTTCTCGAAACCTTTGACGCGTGTTTTGCTCCGTGTTATTTCAGCCATGGGGGCTCCAAAAGTTTATAAATGCGGATTTATTATCGATGTCGAGACGGATTAAATATAATGTCTGGCAGGTACTTTAACAACTGTTTAATACAATTTTCCAAGGCACTCCTGCTATATTTGTAGTAGTATTATATTGGTTGATGCACATATCGGCATAATTCGCGCACGAGCGGATTTCCGGATGGCGGAAGGGGGCAGCAAATGACCATTAAAGATTTTTTCGATTCTCTTTCTGAGCGGATTCACGCAGGGGCGAGCGTAAAAGCGGTGTACGGCGACCCGATCGAGGCTCAAGGGAAGACGATTATCCCCGTGGCGAAGGTTATGTACGGTTTCGGCGGGGGATACGGCGACCAAAGGTCGGATAAGAAAGAGGGGTTGGACAGGGAAGGGGGCGGTGCGGGAGCCGGGGTACGGGCAAAGCCGGTCGGGGTTATCGAAGTGACGGAAGAAGACACTCGTTTTATTCCATGTACGAGCGGGAGAAAGATAGCAGCTCTCCTGGCAGTCGGATTTATAGCCGGGTTTCTAATGGGCAGGAGATAAAAAGCCGGACCGGCTCATTCTTCCCTTGTGGCGACTTATTCTCACTTCCTCTCCCCTATAATCGTTACTATCAGCTTCCTCGGGCCGCCGTGGTTACGGTGCTCGCAGAGGTATATGCCCTGCCACGTGCCGAGATTGAACCTGCCGTCCTTCACGGGGACTGTCACGGAGCTACCGAGGATCGACGCCTTTATATGGGCCGGCATATCGTCCGGGCCTTCGAGCGTGTGCTCGTAGTAAGGGGCTCCTTCCGGGACAGATTCGTTGAAATAGGATTCGAAATCCACCCTGACTTCAGGCGATGCGTTCTCGTTTATCGTAAGCGAAGCGGAGGTATGACAGATGAATAAGTGCGCGATGCCTACCGAGTATTCGGACAACTCCCTCACTTGCTCGGCTATCTCGCGTGTGACGAGATGGAAGCCGCGTCTTTTCGGGGAGAGCGTGATTTCTTTCTGTATGCAGTTCATAAGCGGGGCAGGGGGATTATGCTCTCATCCCCCTTTATCTTCAATTACGGCTGCGCAGAGCCTCCGGGCTAACCCCTCGGCTCCCCAGCTCATCACTATGTCGTGGTTCCATTTGAAGAGCGGCCTCGCAAGTGGGGCGATGAGATTCATCCAGGCTTTGGTGGTGTTAACCTGCCAGTCGTATCTTGCCGTCGTATATTCGCCGTCGTTTGATATATTCCATATGCCCCTGCCGTCTAATTCCCCTCTGGCAATGCCCTCCATGACCGACATAGGCTCGACGCGTACCGTTTCCATATCGAACGTGAGCCTGTATGGAAGCATGCTCTTCCACGTGTAGCGGCGTACGCTACCCACGCCCAGGCCGTCTCCCTTTTTAAGCTCAATGACTTCTTCAACCCCTTTCCACCATTCGGGCCACCTCTCCGAATAGTAAATTTCGTTCCATACCTTGCCGAGGGGGGCTTTAATGCGCCAGGTCGTCACGAATTTATAATCGGCCATTATTGCAGGGTTCCTGAGTAATATATTTATTTCTATATTACGGATACTGCCCTCACTCGGATCTCCCGATAGTTCTTTTTACTTCGTCAGCCATCGCCTCTATGAATTTGGGGTCGTCGTTCACGGTTTGCGCTCGGATGAGCGTTATCCCCGCCTCGTCCGCGGCTTCCTTCGCCTCGATCCCTATATCGAACAGGACCTCCACGTGGTCGCAGAGGAACCCTATCGGCTGCACGATCAAATAACGCCCCCCTTCTTTCGCGATCTCTCTTATCACTTCGCATACGTCGGGCTCGAGCCAAGGGTCCTGGGGGCGTCCGCTCCTGCTCTGGTATACGAGCCTCCATTTATCGTGGTTGAGTCTCCCCGCGATGAGGCGCGCGGTTGTCGTGAGCTGCTCGACGTAGGGAGAGCTTTCCGCCATCGGGACGGGTATGCTGTGCGCGGAGAACAGTATAAGCGTGTCATTCCTCTCATCGGGCGGTATTTGCTCGAAGCATTCGGCTGCGCGATCGGCGGAATCCTCTATAAAAAGAGGGTGATCGAATAGGGGCGCGGTGTATTCGCATTCGATCTCGACGCCCGTTTCCGCAATCGCGTCCTCAATGTCCTTCACGTATCTCTCCCAGCTCGCCTCGCACTGGTGAGCGGCCATTATCATCCCTATTGCTTTCTTGACTCCCCGATCAGACATATCTTTCAGGGTGTCGGGAATGAACGGGTGCCAGTTCCTCATGCCGACGAATACTGGGATCTTGCTCCCGTTTTCGGAGAGCGCGTTTTCCAGCCCCTTTGCCTGTTTATACGTATATTCGTTGATCGGAGACCTGCCGCCTATAAGCTCGTAATGGTGGGCTACCTCATCGAGCCTCTCTTTAGGAATGGGTCGCCCCTTCGCCACGAGCTCGAGGAAAGGGCGGATGTCTTCCGGTTTTTCGGGCCCTCCGTATCCGAGCAGCAGCACGGCATCGAACTTATTCCCCATCGTCATCGACCTTCCTTTATTGCCGGAGTCTTGTTATTTCCCCGCCGAGTATTCGTGCACCGTGTCCACGAGCGCGAGCACGTTGTCTACAGGCGTTTTCGGGAGTATGCCGTGGCCGAGGTTGAATATATGTCCGGGCCTTCCCTCTGCCTTGTCGAGTATCTCCTCGGCTCTCTTCTTTATCTCGGAGTGTCCCGCATAGAGAACGACCGGGTCGAGGTTCCCCTGCACCGCTACGTCGTAGCCGACCCTCTTCCAGGCCGACGCCAGGTCGACCCTCCAGTCGAGTCCGATGATGGAGCTCCCGCATTCCTTCATCATCTCGAGGAGAGCCGAAGTCCCTGTGCCGAAATATATCACGGGTACGCCTCTCCCGAGCGAGCCTATGAGCTTCGTCATGTGCGGCTGTACGAACTCTTTAAAATCGCCGGGCGACAGGCACCCGACCCAGCTGTCGAAAAGCTGAACGGCGTCCGAGCCCGACTCTATCTGTTTGTTCAGGTATCTGCCTGTGGCGTCCGTCAATATTTCCATGAGCGTGTGCCATGCGCCAGCGTCCTTGTACATGAGCTGCTTCGTGTTCTCGTAATTCCGCGAGCCCCCACCCTCTATGACGTAAGAGGCGATGGTAAAGGGCGCGCCCGCGAATCCGATAAGCGCCTTCTCCGGGTCAAGCGCACGGCGTGTTACGCTCACCGCGTCGTAAACGAATCTCATGCTCTCGGGGTTGAATTCCCTCAAGCGTTCTATTGCGTTCCCCGAGCGCACGGGCCTCGGTATTCTGGGTCCTTCCGCCCTGGAGAACTCGAGATCCACTCCGAGCGGCTCGATTATGAGCAGGATGTCCGAAAAAATTATTGCCGCGTCCACGCCGAGCCTGTCGACCGCGCTCAGGGTAACTTCCGCCGCGAGCTCGGGAGTTTTGCAGAGATCGAGGAACGAAACCTTCGCCCGGAGCTCCCTGTATTCGCGCATGAACCTGCCCGCCTGGCGCATGAGCCAGACGGGCGTGTAGTCTGTCTTCTCCCTGCGGCACGCTTTCATGAACGCCGAGTTGTACGTTATATCTGTTCTCGTTTCTTTCTTATCCCCGTCCCAGACCATTTGAACGCGGTGCCAGCTGCTCGTGTCCACTCCGTTGCGGTGAGCTGTCCGTTTTTTCCTCAAGAGCTCGTTACCGCTCCTCGCCATCTCGCGTATAAGGTTCCCCATCTTGGGGCTGTCGGGTTCATAGTCGGGGGAAAGGCCGAACCTCATGAGCGCTTCCGTCGTTGTCGGCCCTATGGAGCCTATAGCCACTTCTTTAAAACCCTCTTTGAGACTGTCCTCAAGCCCATCTTCTGAAGCTACCTTGAAGAGGTGGTAAATCTGTTGCGAGCTCGTAAAGAGGGATATATCCTCTTTTCTTTCCGAGATGGACCTTATAGCCTCGCGGAGCGGTTTCGTATCTTCGGGCAGGTCCCATTTATATACGGGGACCGCCGTCACGTAGGCGCCCCTTTGCTTTAGCTCCTTTAAGAATTCTTCGTTCGAGATTCCGTATTCCTGGACGGCGACGTTCTTGCCGCTGATCTCGAGTTCGCTGTCGAGAGTCGTAAGCACGTCGTGCCATGTGTTAGGCTCGGGGACAGTGATATCCGGTTTCAGTCCGAGCTCTCTGAGCGCGGCTACGGGCTTGGGGCCGCGTACGACGATGGTAGTGTCCTCCAGGGCTTTGACCAATTTATCGAGCGGATATCTGGTCGAGACCGCCTTGGCCAGCGCGCGCGTGCCCACTCCGGTCATAAGGATTACGATGTCGTATTTACCGGCGAAAAGTTTTTCAGCGAATTTGAATACCTCGGTCGCTTCCTCAAACGGGACTTCCCTCATCGACGGGGCGACCCTGGGGACCCCCCCGTGATACTGTATCAGCTTCTCTATTTCCTGGGCTCTCCGGCTCTCAAACGCCGTGACCCTGAGTCCGTTGAAAGAAAAATTACTCGTCATTGTGGCTGGTTATAAATATATGTTTGAGTTTATCACAGTAAGGACGGCGGTCAATCACCGGGGGGACCGTACCAGCGGGAGCGTCGGTAATCTCTCCTCCTTGATATTAAACCCCTTATTTCATATAATCCCCTTTACACGGATGGTGCACGGAGACCGGGAATGGGAAAGAAGGTCGAATTTTACTACGATTTCAGCAGCCCTTACACGTACATAGCCTCGACGAGGATAGAAAGGATATGCCGGGACAACGGGGCCGAGCTCGAATGGAAGCCCTTTTTGCTGGGCGGGCTCTTCAACGATACGGGAGTGAAACCCGCTGTAGAGATCGGCAACAAATTCGCGTATATAAAACAGGATACGCAGGATTCGGCGAAATATTACGGCGTCGATTTCAGATTCCCTGCAATTTTCCCCCTCAACTCCGTAAAGGCGATGAGAGGTGCTTTCGCCGCGGCGGAGAAGGGTAAGTTGGTCGAATACAACCACGAGATGTTCAGGCTGTACTGGACCGAAGGGAAAGACCTCAGCAAGGACGACGTGCTAAGGGAAGCGGTCGCCGGAATAGGCATCGACTCCGACTGGTTTATCGCGCGCATAGGGGAGCAGGAAATAAAAGACAGGCTCAGGATTGAGACCTCGAGCGCTGCTGCGCGGGGGGCTTTCGGTGCCCCCACAATATTCATCGGGGAAAAGATGTTCTGGGGGAACGACAGGCTCGATTTCGTGGACCGCTGGTTGAAGGGGAATTTGTGAGCACTGCCCTGATAATCCTGCAATAACCGGTTCCGGAGAATAGCAATGGGAAAGAAGGTTGAATTCTTTTACGATTTCACGAGTCCCTACACATATATTGCGTCTAAGAGGATAGAGAAGATATGTGAGGACAACGGGGCCGAGCTCGAATGGAAGCCCTTTTTCATGGGCGGCCTCTTCGTTGAAACGGGCGTTAAAGCGCCAGTCGATATCGCCAACAAATTCGCGTACGTAAAGCAGGACACGCGGGACCTGGCGAAACACTACGGCGTCGACTTTAAATTTCCCGCGGTTTTTCCTCTCCACAGCGTAAAACCGATGCGGGGGGCTTTCGCCGCGGAGGAAAAGGGGAAATTGACGGAGTATACGCATGAAATGTTCAGGCTGTTCTGGACGGAGGGCAAAGACCTCAGCAAGGACGACGCGCTCATAGAAGCGGTCGCCGGCATAGGAATCGACCCCGTGTGGTTTATCGCACGCATAGGGGAGCAGGAGCTAAAAGACAGGCTCAGGGAGGAGACCTCGAAGGCGGCCGAGCGCGGGGTGTTCGGCGCCCCGACCATATTCGTCGGCGAGAAGATGTTCTGGGGTAACGACAGGCTCGGTTTCGTGGACGAATATTTGAAGGGGAAACTGTAGAAAATTACGGTCGCTTGTATATCCCGTACGGGTTCCTGCTTCAATAATCCCTGTTTTCATTTGAATTAATTCGTGTAAATTTTTACCGGCTTGCTCCAAGGAGAATTCAGAAAATGCACCATTCCTATCGATACAGGGACGGCGAGCTCTATGTCGAGGACGTCCCCGCAAGAATGATCGCGGAAGCCGTCGGGACCCCGTGTTATGTGTACAGCTGCTCGGTGTTGAGGGACGCGTTCCTTAGCTACAAGGACGCATTCTCCGGTATCGATCCGCTCATGTGCTATTCGGTGAAGGCGAATTCCAACCTCGCGGTCCTGAACGCGTTCGCGAGGCTCGGGGCCGGGTTCGATATCGTTTCTCTGGGCGAGCTCATAAGGGTCAAGCGCGCGGGGGGCGATCCGTCGAAGGTCGTATTTTCGGGAGTGGGCAAGACCGAAGAAGAGATGAGGGTCGCGATCGAAGCGGGGATACTCTTTTTCAACGTCGAGTCCGTCGAGGAGCTCCGACTCCTCGACAAAGTGGGGAAAGAGCTCGGCAGGAAAGCGCCCGTCGCTCTCCGCGTCAACCCGGACATAGACCCGAAGACGCACCCCTATATATCGACCGGCTTCAAGAAGAGCAAGTTCGGCATCGAGATTGGACAGGCGGTAGAAGTCTACGAGGAAGCGAGCACTATGGAGGGCGTCAGGGTAACCGCTATCGACGCTCACATCGGCTCCCAGATATTCGAGCTCGCTCCGTTCGTCGATTCGTTAAGGAAGCTCGTGGACCTGGCCGACGGTCTCGTAGGCAAAGGCATCGGTATCGAATACATAGACATCGGAGGCGGCCTCGGGATAAGCTACAAGATGGACGAGATACCTCCTCACCCGAAGGAGTATGCGGATGTGATTACGGGCCTCGTCGGTGGCAAGCCGTATAAGCTCGTGCTCGAGCCCGGGAGGTCGCTCGTGGGAAACGCCGGCATACTCGTGACAAAGGTCTTATTCCTGAAGGAAGGTACTGAAAAGAAATTCGTTATAGTCGACGCGGCGATGAACGACTTGATCCGTCCCGCGTTCTACGAGTCGTACCACGAGATACTGACCGTGAGCGGCCCGGCAAAGGCCGTAGAAAAAGTGGATGTCGTCGGCCCTATATGCGAGTCGGGCGACTTCCTCGCGAAGGACAGGAAATTCCCCCATGTAAAGAGCGGCGACCTGCTTACTGTGATGAGCGCAGGCGCCTACGGCTTCGTCATGTCGTCCAACTACAACACGCGGCCGCGCGTACCGGAAGTCCTCGTAAAAGGCGGCGAGTTCCGGATAGTCAGGAAGAGGGAGACCTACGACGAGATGCTCGGCGGGGAATCGATCCCCGACTTTTGATCTGGGGACGTAAAGGGGGCTTGAATGATATTAGGCCGCTTATATGAAAGTCATTTAAAATCAAACCCGGAGAAAACGGCGGTGTTCTTCCGGGGGAATTCATATACGTATGCGGACCTGGACAGATACGCGAATGACTCGGTCAATGCGCTTCTCGGCATTGGTATCGGCAAGGGAGACAGGGTCGCGTTGTTTATGCGTAACTGCACTGAGCTGATCGGGCTTTACTTCGCATGTTTTAAGATAGGCGCTATCGCCGTTCCGCTCAACAACCGTTATGTGAAGGATGAGGTCGTATATGCGGTAAACCAGTGCGCAGCCGGGGTTTTGATAGCCGATTGCGGGCTCTATCCGAGAGTGGAGGGAATAGGGAGCAGCGCGCCGTCCGTTAAACGCATGTTTACAATAGGGGAATTTCCGGGCGGCGGCGTCCGCTCATGGGAAAGCGTCGTTAGCAGCTCACCTGTGAAAGAGGAGCGGCCTCACGTGAATTATGACGATACGGCGATGATTTTTTACACCTCGGGGAGCACAAGCAAGCCCAAAGGCGTAACGCATACTCATAAAGCGCTCTTCAGTCTTAGCAAGAGCCGTAGCATAACTCAGGAGCTTGCAGCAGATGATATAGGGCTCGTCGTGACAGCGGTCTGTCATCTCGGCGGGTCCGGCGGATTATGCTTTCCGCTTCTTTATGCCGGAGGGTCGGTAGTAATCATGGAGGGGCCTGACCCTGCGCTTTTTCTCAAATACGTCGAGACATACCGTCCGACACGCACTCTTTTACTCCCCGCACAACTGATCGATGTGATGGACCATCCGAAGTCGGGAAAGGTCGATTTTGGATGTTTCAAGGAGGTCGAATGCGGTGGGGACTATATAGCCAGCGACCTTTACGAGCGCTTCAGTGCGGTCACCGGCTTTGAGCTCAATCAGTTATACGGGCTCACCGAATGTGAAGGCGCTTGTTTCACTCCTCCCCGCCTGCCGGTCAAGCGCGGATCGATCGGAGTGCCGAGAGACGGGGTTGAAGTATGCCTTGTCGATCATGACGGCCGCGAAGCGGGGATTGGGGAAGCGGGGGAAATCCGGATAAAGAGCGACAGCACCATGTCCGGTTACTGGAATGACGAAGAAAACACATCGCTGGCGCTACGGGACGGATACCTTTTGACCGGAGACATAGGCAAAAGGGATGAATCGGGATACTACTACTATCTGGGCCGCATCAAGGAGATTATCATCAAGGGCGGCTCCAATGTGTCGCCCGGAGAGGTCGAGGAGGTGCTGGACGACCATCCGGACGTTACGTTGAGCGGAGTGGTCGGAGTGCCCGACAAACACTACGGCCAGCTGATACATGCTTTTATAGAGCTGAAGTCGGGCTTGAAAGACGCCCCCGATGAGGCGGCGTTTAAGTCATACGCATCGGAAAAGCTTGCCGCCTACAAGGTCCCCGACTACTGGACATTCGTAGATAGTTTGCCCCGGAACGAGGTGGGGAAAATTGACCGGAGAGGACTTCATGCACTCGCGGGAAAACTGGATGCTTCGAGCTAGAAACCCGATTCCCGAAGTCCCCGCAAATGGTGGCGGGTTCCGGGCAATCAGGAAGAGGGAGACCTACGACGAGATGCTGAGCCTGGAATCTATACCCGAATTTGACTAAGGGTGGGTCATAGCCGCTCTATTACGAATATCGCCTTTATCCGCCGTGCAGTCTGCTCTTGCGGTTACAAAGATTCTTTCCGCTTACCCAGCCGGCACCATATTTTCAGTTGTTTATTGATACGGGTCTGCTCCCCCGGGTCTGAACGACCTAAAGGGATTAGATGCTGCCGTTAACGTCGATGAGCTTCTCGGCTTCCTGTATCACTTCTCCAAGCCTCTCTTTAAAGAGGTTGATTCCACCGAGTGGGATTACTATGCAGGACCTGCCCCCGCTGAGCTCCGTTATCCTGAGATATTTGCCTTTGTGATTTTCTTTCACGTCGAAGAAGAAGCGCTTCGATTCGATATCGACGTGCTTGCTCGCATGTTCCTTCTCGTCTTTCTCAAGTCTGTCCATTTTCTTTCTACCTCCGCCTCTTTCCCGCTCGTTTTAGTGGGGAATTCGCTGTAGTTGTGTATTTAGGGTAGGAAATAATAACTCTTGGTTTTAGAAAAATCAAGATAACGGTTTAAAATAGTTTTGTGTATAATCACTGAGCGTTATGGACATAAAAAGGGGGCTTGGAAAGTGGGCGGAAACATAAAATTCGGTATCGCGGCGCCTGTTCCGGGCGAGTCGGTCGAAGGTCTGATCGAGTTCACGAAGTCCGCGGAGGACGCCGGATTCGACACGGTCTGGTTCCCTGACCATATCGTATTCATGGCACCGAGGATCACGCCCGAGGTCTGGTCTGTCGTGACCGCAGCCGCCGTGAAGACCGGAAGAATAAAAATGGGAACGGTCGGCGACGCCCACAGGATGCACCCTGCCGTGTTCGCCCACCGTCTCGCGACCGTGGACAGGATTTCGAACGGGAGGATTTTCGTTTGCGTCGGGTACGGGGAGAAGATGAACCTCGACCCATACGGCATAGCGTGGGATAGTCCGCTCACGCGCGTCGAGGAATCGATAAAGATCATGCGCTCTCTCTGGAGCGGGGGGCCCGTGAATTTCGACGGGGAGATATACAGGCTCAGGGACGCCGAGCTCAGGATAGAGCCCGTGAATGACAAGCGGGTCCCGATATACGTAGCCGCGACCGGGCCGAGGGCGCTGAGAGTCGCGGGGAAATACGGGGACGGATGGGTGACGAACGCAATGCCGCCGAGGCTCTTCGCCGAGAAGGCGAGGGCGGTCGCGGATGCGGCGCGGGAAAGGGAGGACGGCTCGTCAGGCCCCGAGAAGACGCTTTACATCTTCACCTCGATTGCGGGGGACAAGGACGAGGCCTACAAATCGCTCGAGCCCATAAAGCACGCGCTCATATGGCCCGAGCTCCTCGCACAGGCCGGTTACGATATCAAGATCGGCGACGAATATAAAGGGCTCGAATACACGAAGATCATGCCCAACGATACCGTGATGCTGAAGAAATTCAGGGAGATGGGCGATAAGTATTATTCCCGCGACATCGTATTCGATTTCGTAGCCGCAGGCTCAAAGAGTGACGTAATAAAGAGACTCGAAGAATATGCAGGCGCGGGCGTCGATCATTTCATACTGAGAGACTTCAGCCCGGACAGACAGCTTTCGATGAACGTTCTCTCCGGGGAGATTATGCCCTATTTCAGAGGGTGAAACCGTGGGTGTAAAGATGGTGCGGGTATCAGCGCGTCTAAGGCCTCAGTGCCTTACCCTCGATAGCTGGGCGGCGAAACTTCTGAAGGGGTCGCCGTGGTTTTCGGGGCCGAAATAGACCTTCCTCATGTAATCGAGAGCGCCTGAATAGAACTCGAACTCACGCGACAGCTTGCTGAACATGATGGGGTTCCCCTCGCCCCTTTCCAAATCCAGCCTCGATACGACGAAGTAGGACTTCATCCCCTCGTTCATGTAATAGCGGAGGTATGAGCCCCTGTTCACGTAATCCCTGAATATGCCGCTCATGAAAAGGGCGAAATCCCCGACGTACTTCCTCACTTCCCTTTCGTACCCGGAGTCGCTAGCCTGCATGTTTTTGCTTTCGAGGAGCATCTCAACTATCGTCTGTATCTTTTTGCCTTCGGAGTCGCTCAGCTTATACAGGCTCTCTGTGCGGGCGAATTCGGTGAGCATGTCTATCAGGTACCCGGCTGCGTCCCTGTCCTTTTCCTTGCCCAGGTCCGTGAAGCTCGTGTGGACGAGGCCGCTGAAGAACGATTTAATGGAAGCAGAGTTGATTCTACCGACTGTCATCGCGCGATGTTCACCCGTGCCGCTTCGTTGAGTATAATACAAATTTAGCAAATGATTCGGCAGGATGTCAACCGGGAATTTAAACCGGGAGATGAAGCGGCGGTTTCCTTCCGGGCTTCCTGAATTCCGACCGGGCATGGAAGGCAAACAATAAGGTTTTAAAAGGACGCTCGAATGGCGAGGATAAAGATGGAGTTCCCGAGGAGCCCGGTGTTTTCCACGGACATAGACCTCAGGATAAGCGACATAAACTACGGGGGGCACCTGGGGCACGATTCCATACTGTCTCTCACGCACGAGGCGAGGGTCAGGTTCTTCAGGCATTTCGGCTTCTCGGAGCTCGACGTGGACGGGCCCGGGATAATAATGTCGGACGTAGCGATCGTCTATAAGTCCGAGAGCTTCTACGGTGAGACGATGGTGATAGACATAGCGGTGTGCGATTTCGTCAAATACGGCTGCGATCTCGTTTACAGGCTTACAGAAAAGGGGTCGGGGAAGGTGGTCGCAATCGCGAAAACCGGGATCGTGTTCATGAATTACGCCGAACGGAAGATCGCCCCTGTGCCGAAGAAGTTCAAGAAACTATTCAGACCGCGGAAGTATTCGCTCACGATCCAGGGTTGAATTCGATTACGGTAGGTTATACTGAACGACAGATAAGGCAAGGGGAGGGAGGTTACCCTCCCCCTGTTAACTCGTTAAATCTAGCTCTTTTCCTTTTCGACTATAATCGCGATACCCATGCCGCCTCCGATGCAGAGAGCGGCGAGCCCGCGCTTAACTTTCTTTCTCTTCTCCATCTCGTGAAGGAGCGTAACGAGAATTCTCGTCCCCGAAGCGCCGATCGGATGGCCTAACGCGATAGCGCCGCCGTTCACGTTAATCTTCTCTTCGGGTATCGGCAGGTCCCTCAGCACCGCGAGAGACTGGGCCGCGAACGCTTCGTTCAGCTCGAAGAGGTCTATGTCGTCTAACGACAGCTTTGCCTTGTCGAGCGCCTTCTGTATCGCCGGGACAGGGCCTATTCCCATGATAGAGGGGTCTACTCCGCCTACGGCGTATGAAATGATTGACGCCACGGGCTTAAGCCCCAGGTCTTTCGCCTTCTTCTCTGACGTGACGAGCACTGCGGCCGCGCCGTCGTTGATTCCGGAAGCGTTACCAGCGGAAACGGTGCCGCCTACTTTAAATACAGCGCGGAGTCCTTTTAATCCCTCTAAAGTCGTGTCGCCCTTCGGGTGCTCGTCTCTCTCGAAAGCTACGGGGTCGCCTCTTCTCTGGGGGATCATTATCGGGACTATCTCGTCCTTGAACTTCCCCTCTTCCTGTGCGGCCTTGCATTTCATCTGGCTCTTGTACGCGAATTCGTCCTGCTCGTCCTTCGTGATGTTGTATGATTCGGCGAGGTTCTCGGCCGTGACTCCCATGTGGTAGTCGTTGAATATGTCCCAGAGGCCGTCATAAACCATGCCGTCCACGATTTCGTCTTTAGGCATGCCCATCCTGTAGCCGTAACGGGCTTTCTGGAGATAGAAGGGGGCGAGGTTCATGTTCTCGGTGCCGCCTGCGATAATCGCCTCGGAGTCACCCGCCTTGATCGCCTGTGCCGCGAGCGCGATCGACTGGACTCCCGATCCGCAAACCCTGTTGATGGTGAACGCAGGTGTTTCCACGGGCAGTCCCGATTCGATCGCGACCTGCCTCGAAATATTCATCCCTTGTCCCGCGCTCAGGATGTTCCCCATTATGCAGTCGTCAATTTCCTTGGGATCGACCCCTGTACGGTCGAGGATTTCCTTTACTACCGTGGCTCCCAGCTTTGCCGGGCTGATCTCTTTCAATGTTCCGCCAAACGCCCCAATAGCAGTTCTTAGCGGCTCGCTAATTACGACTTTCTGCATATCTAGCCTCCTTGATATTTATTCCCTTCCAATGCCGTGAGTGGATTTTACATTAAGGCTTTTTATTTGCAAGCTAGCGGAGACCCGGTCTTGACAACGATATGCGGTTTGGGTAACCCGTTAATGATTTTTACCTGATAAACTATCTATTCGGGAGTATAGCATACTTGTCCAAATTAACGGTGGGAGTGATATTCGGCGGGAGGTCCGTTGAGCACGAGGTGTCGCTCCTCTCGGCGAAGTCCATAATCAGTAGCATCGATCCCGGGAAATACGATGTCTTCCCAATATTTATAGAGAAAAGCGGGACCTGGCGGAGGGCGTCCGTGTCTTCATGGCTCGACGAAGGCGGTCTCGAATTCTTTGAAGACTCTTTCCTGTCTCCCTCTCTAAACCCCGGAAAACCCGTATTTTACGAAATATCGGGCAAAAAGATTGTCAGAGAGCACGCAGTCGGAGTGGTCTTTCCCGTCCTCCACGGGACATACGGGGAGGACGGCACCGTGCAGGGCATGTTCGAGCTTATGGGAATACCGTACGTCGGAGCCTCCGTTCTCGGCTCCGCTGTAGGGATGGACAAGATCGTGATGAAGACGCTGCTCAAGGAATCAGGGCTCCCTGTCGTCGGGTATCTCGGTTTTTATAAATCCGACTGGGAGTCGGGCAAGCAGGCGGTCAGGGCGAGGATACTAAAAGAGATCGGGATACCCTGCTTCATTAAATCGGCGAACCTCGGGTCGAGCGTAGGCATAACGAAGGTAAATTCGGAGGGCGAGCTAGACCGGGCTGTCGCCTATTCGTGCCGCTTCTCGGAAAGGGTCATAGTCGAGCGCGCGGTGAGGAAGCCGAGGGAGATAGAGGTGAGCGTGCTGGGTAACGACAGTCCCCGGGCGTCCTGCGCGGGGGAGGTCGTCCCGCACAGGGAGTTCTACGACTACACGGCGAAATATCTCGAGGAGGGGACTGGGCTTATAGCCCCGGCCGAGCTCGATGAGAAGACCGCGGAGAGGCTGAGGGACTACGCCGTGCGCACGTTCAGGGCGCTTGACTGCAGCGGTATGGGCAGGGTGGATTTCCTGATCGAAGAGGGAACGAACCAAATATACGTGAGCGAGATAAACACGATCCCGGGCTTTACTCAGATAAGCATGTACCCGCGCCTCTGGGAGGAGAGCGGGGTGAGCTTTCCCGAGCTCGTGAACAGGCTTATCGAGCTCGCCGTGGAGAGGCGGAGGAGGGCTGACGGCCTCGAATCCGACTATTCTGAAATCTCCGGGCAGGATTGATCCCGGTTCGTTGAAGAATCCGTCCGTTTTTTTTAATTGAATCCACAGGAAGTCGAGAATTCGTATTCACTGAAATACGCCTTAAGACCGCCGGCAGGGCTTCGACCCGAATATTCTATGAGCCGGGAAGGCCGGATTTCATGAGGTATATTTTAATGGCAAGTGAGTTTATATTTTGACAATGGATTATTACGGCGGTTGTAATAGGTCGATGCGAAAACTAAATTGCGCATTTTCGAACTTATCGCGGGAACCCCGGATGATATGGGTCTTGCCGGTTCTGCTATTGTGTTCGGTACTTGGCATCATATCCGGATCGGCGGAGCCTCCGGCCGATAAGGCGGGCATGGATACGAAACCGGACGCCCTCATGCTCCGCTTTCCCGATGTGAGCTCGGACAGGATAGTATTCGTCTACGCCGGGGACATCTGGGTTGTCCCGAAAGCGGGCGGGGTCGCGAGCAGGCTCAGCTCTCCCAGGGGGAGCGAGCTCTTCCCCAAATTCTCTCCCGACGGCGCAGATATCGCCTTCAGCGGCAATTACGACGGCAATACCGATATATATGTGATGCCGTCAGGAGGCGGAGTGCCTGAGAGGATCACTCACCACCCGGACGACGACCTCGTTGCCGAGTGGTACCCGGACGGGAAAAGCATACTCTTCCGCTCCAACATGCTGAGCCCGACCCAAAGGTACAACAGGCTCTTCAAGGTCTCGAAACAAGGGGGCATGCCCGAAGCCCTCCCGCTCCCCTACGGCGAGCTCGGGAGCTTCAGCCCCGATGGCCAGAAGCTCGCCTTCGAATACATGGCTCCCATGAGAGGCGTATGGAAAAGATACAAGGGCGGGATGGCTAGCGACATATGGATATACGATTTCTCCTCAGGCGCTATCGAGAAGCTGACCGATTTCCCCGGGACGGACACGCTGCCGATGTGGCGCGGTGACAGGATATATTTCCTTTCCGACAGAGGGGAGGAGAAGAAACTGAACCTGTGGGTCTACGAGACAGGCACGAAGAAGACGAGACAGGTCACGGATTTCGCGGAATTCGACGTGAAGTGGCCGAGCCTCGGGCCTGACGACATAGTTTTCGAGAACGGCGGCAGGCTCTACCTGCTTAGCCTTCCGGACGAGACCGTGAGCGAGGTCTCCGTCGAAGTCCCGTACGACCTCCCGGAGGTGCGTCCGCGGCAGAAGGACCTCTCGGACAATATCTCGGACATGTCCGTATCTCCCAACGGCAAGAGGGCCCTCTTCGAGGCCCGCGGCGAAGTGCTGACCGTTCCTGCGGGGGAAGGGAGTGTGCGGAACCTGACCAACACGTCGGGCGTTGCGGAGCGCTTCCCGGCGTGGTCGCCCGACGGTAAATACGTCGCATACCTTTCCGATAGATCGGGCGAGTACGAGCTTTACATGAGGCTCAGCAACGGCGAGGGGGAGGAGCAGAGGATAACGAATGACGGGAAGGTCTACCGCTATCACCCCGTCTGGTCGCCCGACAGCAGGAAGCTCGCCTTCAGCGACAAGACCGGAAGACTCTTTATCGTCGATACGAGCGGGAAGGTCCCGAAAGAAGTCGATAAAGACGATTACGAGGGCATAGGCTCCTATTCGTGGTCGCCCGACAGCAGGTGGCTCGCTTACGCAAAGAGTACGCCTAACAATCTGAGGTCTATTTTCATATACGATACGAAGTCGGGAGTAACGCGCAGGGTTACGAGCGATTTCTATAACGACAACGGCCCTGTATTCGATCCCGACGGGAAATACCTCTATTTCTACTCCGACCGCGGATTCAGCCCCGTGTACGGCGACATGGACGATACATGGGTTTACCCGAATTCGACCCAGGTCTATGCGGTAACCCTGAGAAAAGATACGCAGTCCCCTATCGCGCCACGGAGCGAAGAGGAATATTCGCCGGGGAAGGATTCGCAGAAGGAAACTGCGGGCACGGACGGCGGTGTCGCTATCGACTTCGGCGGTATAGAAGACAGGGCGGTCAAAATACCCGTCGACGCCGGGAACTTCGGACCGCTCAATGCCGCAAAGGGCAGGATCGTCTATCTCAGGTTCCCTCCTGCGGGAAGCGGGAAGGACTCCCCAAACGGCGTCCTCCAGTTCTTCGACCTCGGCGACAGGAAGGAAAAGACGGTGATAGCCGGGATAAGCGACTACGCGCTCTCTGCGAACGGCGCGAAGGCGCTCTACCGGTCGGGCGATACGTACAGTATCATCGATCTCTCGGAGGGGAAGAACCCCGGCGACGGGAGGATAGACGTCGGCGGTATGAAGGCTTTCGTTGACCCGAGGAAGGAATGGTCCCAGATTTTCAACGACGCATGGAGAATAGAAAGGGACTTCTTCTACGACCCGGGAATGCACGGGGTAGACTGGCAGGCGGTGAGGGAAAGGTACAGGAAGCTCCTTCCGTTCGTCGTGGACAGGGAAGACCTCAATTACGTGATAAGCGAAATGGTGGGCGAGCTCAATTCCTCACATACTTATGTGGGCGGGGGCGACATGGACGAACCCGAGACCGTGCCCGTCGGACTCCTGGGCATAGATTTCGAGCTCGATAAAAAGAACAACGCGTACCGTATAAAGAAGATATACAGCGGCGGCGAATTCAACGCCGATATATATTCCCCGCTCGCGGAGCCGGGGGTGAACGTCGGTGAAGGGGATTACATACTGGCCGTCAACGGCAGGAAGCTCGATACCGCGCGCGACCCCTGGGAGGCGTTCCAGGGACTTAACGGCACTCCGGTGACACTTACCGTTAATTCAGCCCCGGATGAGCAGAGCGCGAGGAAGATAACCGTAAAGGTCATATCGAAGACCGAAGAGCAGAAGCTGCGGTACCTCGACCGCGTAGCCGGGAATATGAAGAAGGTGGATAAAGCGACCGGCGGAAGGGTCGGATACGTATACGTCCCCGATACGGGCATATTAGGGCAGAACGAGCTCGTGCGCCAGTTCACACCTCAGACTGAGAAAGAAGGGATTATCATAGACGAGAGGTTCAACGGCGGGGGGCAGGTGCCCGACCGTTTCATAGAGCTCCTCAACAGGCCCAACCTCAATTACTGGGCCGTGCGTGATTTCAAGGACTCGAAGACCCCGACTGTTTCGAATGACGGGCCCAAGGTGATGATGATAAACGGATGGTCGGGCTCCGGAGGGGACGCGTTCCCCTACTACTTCAGGAAGGCAGGGCTGGGCCCGCTCGTCGGGACGAGGACGCTCGGCGGGCTTATAGGCATCAGCGGGAACCCCGGTCTCATAGACGGCGGGTACATCACTGCGCCCGGTTATGCGTTCTGGAACTCGCACGGAAAGTGGGAGATCGAGGGTTACGGAGTAGAGCCGGATTATGAGGTCGAGGATCTGCCTCCAAATATCAAGGGCTCGCAGGACCCGCAGCTCGACAAGGCGATAGAGATAATTACCGACCTCCTCGAAAAGAACCCGCCCGCGAAGCCCGAGCGTCCGAAGTACGAGGACAGATCAGGGGCCGGATAAGCGGGACGTGAAGAAAGTAATCGGTTTGATAACACTTCTCGCCGCACTCCCCGGTCTCGCAGGCGTCTACCTGCTCATTAAATCAGGAAACCTACCGCCTGGTGCTTTGCTCATAGTCGTGAACGCGGTCGTTTTCAGGGGCGTGTGCGGAACTGTCGGTGGGATCCTGCTCTTTGCTGGCAGGAGGTGGGGGAGCTACCTCGCTCTCGTTGCATGGTCTTATCTCATAGTCGTTTCGATACTAACGCTCATAGGGCTCCACGACAAGGGCCTCCAGCTTGTATCTTTACTTCACGGGGAAGTTCCCGCTTCTTTCGGAAAGCCGCTCTTCTGGTCTCTCGCAAAATTAGTCCTCGGAATTCCGGTAGCTTACGCCCTAATGATGGACATACTCCGGGCGAGAAGGTCACTTAGCAGCCGCACCGGAGCATGACAGGATCGTTATTTTATCTTTTTGAAAATTTTCCGGATCCCTCATACAGTTTTGTGCGTACCAATGTAAGATACGTCCGGCTTTTTTACCCGCCGCGCACTACGTATACTAGTTATTTATATGCCCACATGTCTTCAGGGAGACTGACACCATGGTAATGACCGATAAGAGATACGAGAAGGCTACATTTTCGGGGGGCTGCTTCTGGTGTATGCAGCCGCCTTTCGACAGGCTCGAGGGAGTAATATCGACTACGGTCGGGTATACGGGCGGGAAGGAGAAAAACCCGAATTACCACGAGGTCTGCATGGGCAGAACGGCACACTTGGAATCGATAGAGGTCATATACGATCCGGAGAGAATCTCCTACGACCAACTCCTCGACGTATTCTGGCTCAACATCGACCCGACCGACGACGGAGGGCAGTTCGTCGACAGGGGCAGGCACTACAAGACCGCTATTTTTTATCATAACGAAGTGCAGAAGAAGACGGCCGAGGAGTCGAAAAGGAAGCTCGGGGAGTCGGGCAGATACAAATCGCCCGTAGTGACCGAGATAAGGCCCGCAATGGAATTCTACCCGGCCGAGGAGTACCATCAAAAATATTACGAGAAAAATCCCATCGGCTACTCACACTACAAGGTCGGCTCCGGCAGGGAGAGGTATATAGAATATATGAAGAATATGAAATAAATGTGTATATCCCGCCCGCCCCGGGTGAGCTTTGCGGAATGAGCGCCGAATTTCACGAAGGAGGACATGCGAAATGGCTGACGATAACAAGAGGTGGTTCGAAAAGAACGCTCCAAAGATGGCGGAGGGGTGGTGGAGCTTCTATAACGCGGTCGAGGGGGAGACCGTGCTCGACAAGAAGACGAAGGCTCTCATAGCCGTATCCGTCGCCGTGCACGGGAGGTGCCCCCACTGCACGGAGTCCCGTATAAAGAAGGCGCTCGCGCTCGGCATAAGCAAGCAGGAGATAAGCGAGGCCATAATGGAGACCGCTCTCCTTTCCTCGGGGACCGAGATATTCTGGGCGAAGGAAGTTTACGACAAATACCTGGGATAGCCCCGCTTAAGGCATTACGACTACCCCGTATTATTGTATTATTAATGACTTCAAGTTCCTATGAAGGCGGAAGTTCTGCGCCTTGTTGTTTTTCCCGGCATGGGTATACTCATTCTTCCTCGGTCGGGGTGTAGCGCAGTCTGGTAGCGCGCGGCGCTTGGGACGCCGAGGTCGGAGGTTCGATCCCTCTCACCCCGACCACTCTTCATTGTTCTCTAAGCGAGACCGGCGGGAAGTAAAGTGCTACGAGCTCTCGGTTCCAAATGGCCCCTGTCCGGCTCCGTTCCTCAGGCGTAGTGAATCGATATTCGTATAATAACGCTCGGACATATTTCGGCGGCTTATCGGGAAAGGGGTTATGCCGGAGAAGTCTTAGTACGGCCTCATCGCCCTCTAAAAGTTTTTCCATAAAATTTATAAACCACGGATGCTGCATCGGCGAAGAGAGCGCGGCAAACCACATCAGCCATTCGAGCCGCAGGTGATAGGGCGCTATCTGCGGCGGTGTGCGGCTCACGTCCCCCGGCTTGCCGATGAATTCATACTCGCGCCAGCGGGTAGACTCCGTAAGCACGGGCTCGTCCGTTCCCTCGACGATCACTTCATAGCGCGGCCGCGTGATTGACCCGAAAGCGCCGTAAGTATTCACCAGGTGGAGCGGCTCGAAAGATGCGTTCATTAGTTGGTTCGGGGACATCATGTTGCTCACAGTAAAAAAACTCAATACCGCAACAAGTGCTGTAAGACCCAGTGTGGCTGACACATAAAAACGGCCGGGCTTGGCAAACTCGGGAAGGCGGATCGGAATAACGCGCTTTAACCATGAGTCGCTGATGGTGCTCAGCGCCAGGACCATCGTGAGCAGTCCCAGAAATGAAAAGTTCCCGCTGGCAAAGAGCCACAAATGAAAGAATATGGTTATGAACCCCGCAACCGCACTTATTTGATACGGCGCAAAATAGGCAAACGGGACGATTAGCTCGGCGAAGTGATTAAAGAGCACTCCCGTTTTGTGGACCCATGCCGGCAGCCAATGGAAATACCAGCTAAATGCGTTCGGCATAGGCTGGGTTTCGTAGTGGTACTGGAGACAGGTCAAATCACGCCAGCAGGCGTCTCCCCGGATTTTTATAAGTCCCGCGCCGAACATCACGCGGAAGAGCAGCCAATTGAAAAGAAGTATTACGAGATAGGACGGTTTGGTCCTTTCGGAACCCAGGAAGATCGCAAGAAACCCGGCTTCCAGAAGCATCATCTCCCAGCCGAATCCGTAAAACGTTTGACCCACGTTTACAAAAGAGAGGTAAACCAGCCAGAGCGCACCCCAGGTTCCTGCAGAGATATAATTGCCGAATTTCTCAGAGAACCCCGAAAGTGCAAACAGGGAAAGAGCGATACCGATCCATCCGAACAAATCGAAGGCGAAATCGGTCGGGGACCAGAAGAAGATGCTCGGCGATTCGATGAAACGCACCTGCTCTACGAATTGCGGGACTGGAAGAAGTCCGTGCTCTCCTAAAAGAGGCTTGAACTGATGAACGACGGCTATGAAAGCGATCAGATAAACGAATGCCAGGCCCCGCTGAAGGACGAGTCTTGTCAGCCAGTAGCTATCTGTCCATTTAATCCCTTTTATGTTCATATCATTTTATCATCACATTCGATCCCTCTCACCCCGACTGTATACCCCCGGTACGCACATCCACGATTCAATTTCCGGATCCCGGGAAGGCTGTCCCTGTCCTGACCCGTTAACTCAATTCGGTCAAAATATGTACCTTGTGCCGAAATTGATATTTATTTAATATTAGTTATATCCCCGTTTGCAGTGGAGAAGGCGGTTGAATGCGGGTTTCGCGGAACCGATAATCGGATGCGGCGTTCGAAAAGCTCTGATTAAATATTCAACCAACAGAAATGAAACACAAGCATATTATTCTCTCGGTTATAACCGCTCTGCTGACTCTTGTTTTCGTGGAGATCGGGCTGCGTTTATTGGTGCGTCCGTCTAATAACTCCTACGGAGTGCTTTTTAACAAAGATTTGCCCCCCTTCAAACTTATCCCCTCGGATATTATTCCGGAATGGGAAAGCGGCAAAAAACGCGAGCTGTTCGATTTCAAAGTCGTTGACGGGAAGAAGCTGAGGTTTGACGATTTCTTCCCCATTCTCAGGGACGACCCGCTGCTGGGTTTCACGGTCGGGGAAAATTACATCTCAACCAACGGCTGGAGACATTCCAACAACTTCGGAGCGAGATCAAGCGAGCCGCTTTCCCCGGATAAGCCGCACAACCGAGAGCGGGTCCTTTTTTTCGGCGATTCTTATACCGCCGGGGCTACCATTCCGCAGGACCAGACAATCATTCACTATCTGAATGAAAAAAGGCCGGACGTGGAGTTCGTGAATTTCGGCGTCGAAGGCTACAGCACGGGACAGGCGTTTCTTAGGTTTCGGACTTTAAAAGACAAACTCGAATTCGACCGTGTATTCCTGGTGTTCGTTCCGAACATGGACCTGTGGAGGGATATTAACGTGAACAGATATATCGGCGGCTCCTGGGCTGGATATTATTGCTATAACATACCCGTATTTGTTATCGAAGGCGGGAAACTCGAGCTTATACCGCCTCCCTACGGCTCGCTCGAAGAATTATTCGAGGATAACCGGGATTCTGTACAGTCCCGGTACAGGGAGCACCTGAGAAAATATGATAATTACTACAGCTCCATGTATGAATCTGTGTACCTGCTCGACAATTTTGTTGTTTTCAAGCTTCTCAGAAAATTCTTCAACCGCGTGAAATTCGAGTACGAAAGAACGTTCGGTATTTCGGAGAGCGTCATGGACGCGCGCTCCGAAGCTCAGACAGTGACTAAAGGAATCATCGACGAGATGGGCAGGGAAGCTCAATCTAATGGCGCTCGGTTTTCATTGATCGTTCTTCCCACGGACTCCGATATAAGAAGGTATAAGACAGAAGATTCGTATAAGAAATCCTGGGATGAGATGACTCGATTTATCTGTTCGGGAGAGATCGTCTGTTATGACTTTATGGACGACCTGTCGGGCCTTACCGAGGAAGAGCTGGATACAGGAAACGACGGTACGCATTACGGTCCTAAAACTAACGAACGGATCGCTGACCTCATATTAGAAAAATCCTTTTGAAACTCTCTCGTCGAAGGAACTTCGCGCCGTATCGAAGCTGTGCGGTGAGTCCGCCGCTGGCCCCGCGCGGGTCACTGTCCGGGACGTGTTTCTCGAGCGCCCGGGATACCTTCGAGCCTCCCGATTTAAAGAGCCGGCTGATAATCAGAACCGCGGGACGGGGACTGACCTGGAACGCAACGTAAGCAGCTGCGCCGAGGACGACGATCACGATGAGAATCCAGAGAAGGACTCTGATCGCGACAGGCATCAATCTCCGGCCGCCTGCTTCGTTCATTTTCGTCTCTCCCTGCAGTGACTGATTATCAGGCCTTAAGAATGCGGTGCGGATAACCGACTTCCCCCATACTACAAAGAATCTTATTCCGAGTCAATACACGGCAAGGCCTGCTGGGACCGTATGTTCGTTTGTCTGTCATCTGTCCTATATTCTTACACTTGCAGGCTCCCTGAAATTGATTATAACTTCCTGTTAACATGCAAAATAATCGGATGGCATCGCTCTTGCCATAATTTAATATCGAATAAAATTACTTCTGCATCCCGCATAGACGCATATGCATCGTAACTGATGTTTTTGAACGGTCGTAAGGAGGGCGAGGAAGAAGATAGAGAACGCGCTCCGAAAATTATAGGGAGCGGTCTTGAATTATTCGACGGAGTCGAGAAAAATCACAAGATGATAATAAAAGGTAAGATGGGAAACGTATCCGTTTGTTTTGTTTTTCTCTTTCTTATCGCCCGCGTCGGTTTTGCCGAAGATGTCGTTTTCAACCTCAGGGACGCCATCAGTACCGCGCTCGAGAACAACAACGAGCTCAGGGCATTCGAGAGTTCCGTTTCGGCGGAGAAGGCGGACGTAGGCATTTCGCGCAGTTATCTGCTCCCTCAAATAAATCTCGAGGAGGCCTTCGTACGCACTAACAACCCGACCGGGGTGTTCTCCATCAAGCTGAACGAGGGACGTTTCAAGGAGTCCGATTTCGAGATCTCGAGCCTGAATAACCCCGACCCTGTTAGCGATTTCGAGACGGACATCTCCGTGGAGCAGCCGGTATTGGCAGTACAGGAGGCGCTCGCCCTGAAATCGGCCAAGAAAGAATATCTGGCAAAGAGGGAAGAGTACGGAAGGCAGAGGGAATATGTCGCCTTCAGGGTAGTGGAGACCTACGTGCAGGTCGGGACTGCGAAGGAGTTCGTCGAGGTCGCGCGGAAGGCGCTCGAGGACGCAAATGAGCAGCTGAGGATAGCGAATTCGAGGTTCAAGTCGGGCATGGGCATTTACTCGGACACGCTCCGGGCGGAGACCGCTGTAACGGAGGCGGAGCAGCAGCTCGTGAGCACGGAGAAGAACCTCAAGGTCGCTAAGCGTTCTCTCGGGCTCCTACTCGGTCTCGACGAGTCGGTCGATACCGAAGCCGTGACGGAAGAGATCGAGCTCAGGGAATTCGACTACTACGCTGAGAAATCCCTCTCGCGCAAGGATGTGGCCTCCCTCCAGCACCGTTATGAAAGTGCCAAGACGAACGTGAGCATTGCCGATGCGGGATACCTTCCGAGGATAGGTGTTAGGGGCACGTACCAGCTTAACGACAGGGACGTGCCGTTCGGCTCGGAAGGCGACAGCTGGTTCGTAGCGGCTTTCCTACGATGGGAGATTTTCAACGGAGGTAGGAGGGAGTACGAGAGGGCGAGGGCGAGCCACACGGCATCGCAGATCGAGGAGAGCCTCGAAGGCATGAAAAAGAGCGTCTCCCTGAGCGTATACGATTCCTATCTCGCTGTCGAGGAAGCGAAGAAGAACGTGGAGCTCGCGGAGAAATCTCTCGAAACGGCGGCGGAAGGGACAAGACTCGTGAGGAAGAGGTACGAAAACTCGTTGTCTCCGTTCTACGACCTCCTCGACTCGCAGCTTAATCTCGACAGGGCGAGGGCAAACCTCGTCTCCAAACGCAACGGGTGCTTAGTCTCGGTCGCTAGGCTCTCGTTCGAGAGCGGGACTATTCTCGATGATTTAGGAATAACGGATTAAACCGATATGAACGGCATGAAAAGCATAAGGGTATTGCTGATTTTGTTTCTACTCGTTGCTTCCTGCGGGGGCGGCTCGGATTCCGATAAAAAAGACGCCGATAGTGACGTTATCAAGGGCGTCGGGACGGAGAGAGTCCACAAAAAAGTGGTCGTCGAATATTACAGTACTTCCGGGACCGTGAGGGCTAAAACCGTAAGCGACGTCGCGAGCAGGGCGATGGGCACCGTAACCTCCATTAAGGTGCGTGAAGGGGACACGGTTGCGGAAGGAGATGTCCTGCTCACGCTTGACGACAGGGACTTCAGGCAGAGGGCGCTTGCGGCGAAAGAAGCGTACAGCGAGGCGCTCCATTACCTGGAGACGGCGGAGAGCAGCAAACGCCTCACGGAGCTCACGTACGAGAGGTATAAGAGCCTTTACGACGATAAAGCCATATCCGCTCATGAAATGGACGAGATGGAGAGCCAAAGGGAAATAGCCGCGAGCGAATTCGAGCGTGCGCGGGCATCGCTCGGCAGGGCCAAAGCGAATATGGAGGAAGCCGAGATCAACCTGGGATTCACGGAGATCAGGTCCCCTGTCACGGGCATCGTGACCGGGAAGGAAGCGGAAGTCGGCAGCATGGCCGTCCCCGGCCGTGTCCTGCTCAGGGTTGAGGACAATTCTTCTTTCAGGCTGGATGTGAATGTCGACGAAAAAATGTCGGGCCGGCTCGAGCCCGGCATGACCGTTTACGCCGACGTGGACGCGCTCGGCAGCCGTCTCGAGGGAACGGTTACGGAGGTCGTTCCGGCGGTCGACCCCTCGACGAGGACCTTCCTCGTGAAGATCGGGCTCGGCGGCGAGTCCCTGAAGACGGGTCTCTATGGTACCGTCCTCATACCGTCGGGCAAGCGTGAGGCGATACTCATTCCCCGTTCCGCCGTCGTGGAAAAAGGCCAGCTCGAAGGGGTCTATACAGTAGACGAAAACGGGACCGCGACATACAGGCTCGTCCGGACCGGCAGGGAATATGACGGTAATGTAGAGGTGCTGTCAGGGCTCAGGGACGGCGACGTTGTCGTAGTGGAAGGGGCCGGCAGGGTAACCGACGGAGTGCGCGTCGAGGTCGACTGACTGTTATGAATACGGGAATAGCGGGCAGAATAGCCGGCACTTTTATTGAGTCGAAGCTCACGCCGCTCATCGTAATCGCGTCTCTCGCGATGGGCATATTCGCCGTGATCATAACCCCCCGTGAAGAAGAGCCCCAGATAATCGTCCCCATGGTCGATGTTTTCGTTTCCTACCCCGGAGCTTCGTCCGCAGAGGTGGAGGAGCGCGTGACGAGACCCATGGGTAAGCTCCTCTGGGAGGTCGAAGGCGTCGAATACCTCTATACCATGTCCAAACCGGGGATGAGCGTCGCGACAGTGAGGTTCTATGTCGGCGAGGACATGGAGGACAGCATCGTAAGGCTCTACAACAAGCTCATGTCAAATTACGACATGATTCCTCCCGGAGTGTCCGAGCCTCTCGTAAAACCGAAATCTATAGACGACGTGCCTATTTTGGCGTTCACGCTATGGAGCGACAGGTACGGCGGTTATGAGCTGAGGAGGGTGGCATATGAAGTCGCCGATGAGCTCAAAAAGGACAGCGAGGTCTCGGAATACAGAGTAACAGGGGGACAGCGGAGACAGATAACCATTACCCTCTATCCGGCTAAGCTAAGGGCTTACTCACTCACCCCTTTGGGTATCGCGGACGCTCTCGACAAGTCTAATTTCACCATCAAGAGCGGCGCATTCCCCTCTGCCGTCGGTGAGTATGTGGTCGAGACGGAGGGATTCCTCAGGAATGCGGACGATATAGGCGGTGTCACGGTCGGCGTTCGCGACGGACGCCCGGTCTATCTCCGTGACGTCGCCGGTATAACGGACGGGCCCGGAGAGCCGTCCGAGTACGTATTCATAGGGTTCGGCGGGGCTTCTGAAAAATACAGGAAAGGGTATTCTGAAGCGGTCACGGTCTCGCTCGCCAAGAAAAAGGGCACGAACGCGACTCACATCGCCGAGAGGCTCCATGAGAAGCTCGAGCACATGAAAGGGAGCGTCATACCCGAGGGGGTGGAGATTGAAACGACCAGGAATTACGGCGAGTCGGCTAAAGAGAAATCGGACGAACTCCTGAAGCATATGTTCATCGCGGCCCTCTCGGTCACGTTCCTAATCGCAATTGCGCTCGGATGGAGGGAGTCCATAGTCGTGCTCGTGGCGATACCTGTCACTCTCGCGCTCACTATATTCGTTACATATATGTTCGGCTACACGCTCAACCGTGTGACACTCTTCGCGCTTATTTTCTCGATCGGCATACTCGTCGACGACGCCATAGTTGTCGTCGAGAATATTTACAGGCACTTCAAGATATCGGGCGTGAGCGCAGCCGTCGCCGTAAGGGCGGTAGACGAGGTCGGGAACCCGACCATACTGGCCACGTTCACGGTCATAGCCGCGTTACTTCCGATGGCGTTCGTGTCGGGGCTCATGGGGCCATATATGAGACCCATACCGATAGGGGCGTCCGCGGCCATGCTGATATCGCTATTCATCGCGTTCATAATCAGCCCGTGGCTGAGCTACATCGTGCTCAGGGGCGTAAAAAGGTCCGGCAAGCCCGAAGGTGAAGAGGGCAGGCTCCTGAGTAGGCTCAACCATATATACGAGGGGAATCTCAGAGGGCTTCTCGGAAGCGGCAAAAAGAGGGTCAAGGCCTATGCGCTGGTATCTCTCCTGCTCGCGGCGTCGTGCCTCCTCGTACTCTTCAAAGCCGTGACTGTGAAGATGCTACCTTTCGATAACAAGAGCGAGCTCCAGGTGATAATAGACATGCCCGAGGGGAGCACACTCGAGGATACGGCCGCTCTGTCGCGGGAGATTGGAGATTACCTGGGGACTGTGCCCGAAGTCCTCGACTATGAGCTCTACACCGGCACCGCGGCCCCTGTCAACTTCAACGGCCTCGTAAGGCACTATTTCCTGAGAGAGGGCCCGAACGTATCCGACATACAGGTGAATTTCGTTCCCAAGGGCGAGAGGGACGCCCAGAGCCACGACATAGCCAAGAGGATAAGGCCCCGCATCAAGGAGATAGGAGATAAGTATGGCGCCAGGATAAAAATCGCAGAAGTCCCGCCGGGGCCCCCGGTGCTGAGCACTCTCGTCGCCGAGATATACGGGCCCGACCCGAAACGGCAGACAGAGATAGCCCGTCAGGTGATGAAGATATTTGAAGGGACGGAAGGAGTCGTCGACGTGGACTGGTACGTCGAGGACGATCAGAAAAAGGCGGTATTCGAGGTCGACAGGGAGAAGGCCTCTAGGAACGGTATAAGCCCCGAGGACATTGCGAGGACGCTCCGGATCCTCCTCTCCGGGAGCCCCGCCGGCCTCGCTCACGTAGAGAAGGACAAGGAGCCGGTAGAGCTCGTCCTGAGGGCCCCTCTATCCGAGAGGGCCGGAATCGAAAGCCTGAAGGAGATAGGGGTCGCCGCGCCCGAAGGCGGACAAGTGAGCGTCTCGGAACTTGCCGACGTTAGGGAAACCGTCGAGGACAAGACCGTCTACGGAAAGAATCTGAAGAGGGTCGTATACGTAACTGCCGATGTGGCCGGGAGGGAAGAGAGCCCCGTCTACGCGATTCTCGGTATGGGGGAAGCGATTAACGGCCTCGAGCTGCCGGAAGGATACGTATTGAAACAGTATTCCTCCATTCAGCCCCCTCTTGAAGACGTGTATTCGATGAAATGGGACGGCGAGTGGCAGATAACCTACGAAGTCTTCAGGGACCTGGGAATAGCCTTCGCCGCTGTCCTCGTGCTCATATACGTCATGATCGTGGGATGGTTCAGGTCTTTCATAGTGCCGCTCGTCATTATGGCCCCGATCCCCCTTTCGCTGATCGGCATACTGCCGGGACACGCACTCCTGGGCGCGTTCTTCACCGCGACGTCGATGATAGGCTTCATCGCGGGCGCGGGCATAGTCGTAAGGAATTCGATCATACTCGTAGATTTTATAGAGCTCAAGCTGTCGGAAGGCATGGCCCTCGGGGACGCCGTAGTGGAGGCAGGAGTCATAAGGTTCAGGCCTATGCTCCTCACCGCATCCGCTGTTGTCGTCGGATCGTCCGTTATTCTCTTCGATCCAATCTTCCAGGGCCTTGCGATCTCGCTCATGGCCGGCGAGGTAGCGGCGACTCTCATATCCAGAACGATGGTACCGCTGCTCTACTACGAGTACAGGAGCAGGGTATCCTAGATCCGTCCCGTACGCGCGTGATTTCCGGTCAATGGAAGACCGTAGAAGTTTTGCTTTACATTCGGCGGTGAGGGCGTCATGCCTTATTGAGCGATTTGGCTTTACCGGTCCTGACTATTACCGCAGCCGCATAACCGACAACGGACTCGTAGTCACCCGTAACGTCGCCCGAATTGGCGTAATTGAGGATTTCCACGCGGTCGGCCCCCAGATCGCGGCAAGCCCATAATACCGCGGCTATAGCGCCGCTCCCGCAGGCGAAACCCGCTCCTTCGCTCTCTGCTTCCGAGACGCCGTCCGGATCGAATGCTCCAATTCTGCGGAGCATCTCTCCATCGAACTTTCTCGCCGGGATGTCCGGATAAAAGTGAGACAAATCCGAGCTTGCTATGAGCAGAACCTTGCGGCCGGCTATGACACGAGCGAGTGAATGTCCGAGCGCTTTCGCGGCCCTCGGGTTTGAGCCGTACAGCATTACGGGCAGCATACGGGGAGAGCCCAGCATGTACTGCAGGAAGGGCAGCTCGACCTCGACCGCGTGTTCCGGATCGTTGCTTACGGGGA
The DNA here is from genome assembly GCA_040754335.1 of Thermodesulfobacteriota bacterium. Classification (NCBI taxonomy): domain Bacteria; kingdom Pseudomonadati; phylum Thermodesulfobacteriota; species Thermodesulfobacteriota bacterium. The sequence goes on from JBFMCV010000001.1 coordinate 115,800, forward strand.
CCAATTCTTCCTTGTACGCCTCCATGAGTGTACGGTTGAGCGCGTTCATCAAGTCCTTGTCTATTTCCACTGTCCCCAGAGGAGTTTCGTAGGCATCGTGAGAGGAAGTGATAATATTTCCGGAAGAGAGAAAATGAGACGGTGAAACGATGACAACTGTTTCGAACTCCATGCCTCTTATACACTTGTATGCGTATGCGGCGACCTGCCCGGAGTACATGTGACCGGCGTGCGGCGCTATGATGCCGACTACCTCACCGACGGGTTTATTTAATTCCGCATTCGATATGTACCGTTCTATGCTTTTGACAAGGAGCCGGGGGTTTCGCTGATACCACGCACCCCCGATCGATGGTCTGATGTTCTTCATTATCTTGCGGCCGTCATGCCTCCGTATCCGCGCCCGTAAACAATTTCTGCTTGTATGCCGTACATTGACGATCCTGCTTCCTAAGCACCGTAAGTATCATCTGCGGAAGGAACGTGTCCGTGTTTCTTTGGTATTGGCATTATATCTACGGAGAGTCTTCGTGATCCCCAGTTTCCGGGCTCCGGGTCGAGGCGGCCTGACAGCGCGGTTCCGCAAAACGTACAGCGCCCGTTCTTATCAAGATTCCATTTCCCGAGCTCGTACCTGCTCCTCCCGATCAGAAGGCTGTCGCAGGAAGAGCAGTACGTGGACTCGCCTTCAGGGTCGTGGATATTTCCCGTATATACGTGGTTTATGCCTGTCTCTTTTGCGATTCTCCGGGCTTTTTTCAGCGTCAACGGAGGGGTAGGGGGTACGTCCGTCATTTTAAAGTCGGGATGAAACGCCGAGAAGTGAAGCGGAACGTCCGGGCCGAGATTATCCAGGACCCATTGACTGAGCCTTTCGATCTCTTCGGCCGAGTCGTTGCGGCCCGGTATTAAAAGAGTGGTTATTTCGAGCCACGAATCCGTCTCGTTCTTTATCCATTTCAGATTGTCCAGGACGGGTTCAAGCTCGGCGAGACATATTTTCCCGTAGAATTCCTGCGTAAACGCTTTTAAGTCGACGTTTACGGCATCTATATTGGCAAAAAACTCCTTTCTCGACTCGCGTGATATATAACCCGCTGTCACGGCGACGGTCTTTAGCCCGAGGTCATGCGCTGCCAGAGCGGTGTCCGTCGCATACTCGGCGAAAATAACTGGGTCGTTATATGTAAATGCGATACTCTTGCACGATTGTCGTTTTGCCTCGAGTGCAATGTCTTCGGGAAGAGCGTGTGAAGTGAGTCTTTCGTCCTGCTTTGCCTTGGAGATATCCCAGTTCTGGCAGAACCTGCATCCGAGATTACATCCTGCTGTTCCGAATGATAATACGCTTGTTCCGGGGTAGAAATGATTCAGGGGTTTTTTCTCGATCGGGTCGATACAAAAGCCCGAAGCGCGCCCGTAGCTCGTAAGGACGATTTCTCCGCCCTGCGCCCGGCGGATGTAGCAGAAGCCGCGCTGTCCCACGCGAAGTCTGCAGTACCTGGGGCATAGGTCGCACTGCACCCTTTCATCATCCAGCCGGTGCCACCACCCTCCGCTTACCGTATATGGTGCGATAAACTTTCTTTTTTCCATGTACTTTTTACCTTGTTTACTTCATAGCATATATTATATCATCCTTGCGAAATGAGATTTGTTACAGGCTCTTATGGCCACGGCCATCGAACCCGTTCGGCATCCACTTTCTCCGCATACGGACATAGAACCGGCGCGAAAACAGGCGCGTCTCGTCCCTTCCCCGGGATTTCCGGTCTATTGACAACCGAAGGCGGTTTGCTTTATATTGGGGCATGAGGGCGTCATGTTGTGTTGAGAGATTTGGCATTGCCGATCCGGACTGAAAGCGGCTTTTCAGAAACTATGACATGACCGGTATAGCGACACTCTTATTAATACTTCTTATCTCACCCGTTATATTCCTGCCCGGCTGCTCGTCAACGAAATATGTCCCTATAGAGGACCCCTCGGAGCGGATAATCAGCGGCTGCATATCCATGCTCCCGCCAGCGGAGGGTGAGTGGTACGTGGACACACACTGGACCGAGGTGCTCTACGGTCCCGATCCGTGCGAGGACAGGCTCAGGTTGGCGAGCGGAGACGAGGAGGATTTGTACTTTATTTATATCACGACCGGACTCAGGAAATGGAGCGATAAGCTCGATAACGAATATCTCCGGAACTGGGTAAAGAATTACCATGACAGGGAGCTGATAAAGAATGAGGAGCTCGGGATTGAGGTCGTAAATTATGAAACTGTTACGTGTAAAAGTATCGAAGGCGTCTGTGCCGAAGCAAGCTACAGCTTCATAACGTCCAAACGGCTCCAGTTCAAGGCGGGCGGCCCAACCACGACTTTCCGTGATATTAAGCTCATGCCGAGCGATAAATATTTCTATGAAGTCGTCGAATTTTATGTGTTCGACGGTCCATATGACAATCTCGAGAAGGACAGGAACACTTTTTATTATGAAGTTATGTTCCTGCACGTATCGGTCGATGAGAAAAAAGACCCCGAATTGAAAGAGCAATCCTACAAGGTCCTCGAGAATATAAAATTCAACGAAAAATGGATTATAGATGAGAAGTCGTACTGATAACCGCTACACCCGAAGAAATATCAGACCTTGCGTTTTCCGCCGAGCTCTTTTTCGAGCTCTAGCACTCTGAGGGTGGTTTTCATAACGGAATCGGGGTTGAGGGATATGGAGTCTATCCCTTCTCTTACCAGGAATTCGGCGAATTCGGGGTAGTCGCTCGGCGCCTGACCGCAGATGCCGCTGTGCCGCTTGTTTCGTTTGGCTCCTTCTATGGTCATCGAGATCATTTTCATTACGCCGGGGTCTCTCTCGTCGAAGTCGTGAGCCACAAGCTCGGAATCCCGGTCGACGCCGAGCGTGAGCTGCGTAAGGTCGTTCGAGCCGATGGAAAACCCGTCGAAGAGCCGGCTGAATTCGTCGATCAATATGACGTTATTTGGAATCTCGCACATGACGTAAATTTCGAGTCCGTTCTCTCCCCTATTAAGCCCGTTCCTAGCCATCTCGTCCAGAACCTTTCTTGCCTCGTCCGTCCTCCGGCAGAACGGGACCATCAGAATGAGATTATCGAGCCCCATTTCTTCGCGTACCCTTTTCATAGCCCTGCACTCGAGCGCAAAGCCTTCCCTGTATCTCTCGTCGTAATACCGTGAAGCCCCCCGGAAACCGATCATGGGATTTTCTTCCCTGGGCTCGAAGAACTGCCCGCCGATCAGGGTCGCGTACTCGTTGGTTTTGAAATCGCTCATCCTGACGATTACGGGCTTGGGGTAAAAAGCCGCCGTTATGGTTCCGACACCCTGCGCGAGCTTATCGACGAAGTAATCTCCCTTATTCCCGTAACCGGAAGTCAGGTTGTTAATCTGGTCCCGGATACCGGGATCGGAGACCCTTTCCGGGTGCGCGAGAGCCATTGGGTGTATTTTGATGTAGCTTGTGATTATGAACTCCATTCGCGCGAGCCCGACGCCGTCGTTGGGGATCATGGAGAGGGAAAAGGCGAGATCCGGGTTTGCCATGTTCATCATGATCCTGGTTTTGGGACGTTCCAGCTCCTTCAGGTGGATCGTATCGATATGAAAAGGCAGGTCTCCCTCGTAAACTATCCCGTCATCGCCCTCGGCGCAGCTGACTGTCACGATCTCTCCCGTCCGTATTTTTTCGGTCGCTCCCTCGGCGCCCACCACTGCGGGTATTCCGAGCTCGCGGCTCACGATCGCCGCGTGACAGGTCCGCCCTCCTCTATTGGTTACGATTGCGGAAGCGGTTTTCATCACCGGCTCCCAATCGGGGGTCGTGGTGTCGGCGACTACGACCTCAGCCGGCATTACCTGTGAAAGCTGGTCAATGCTGTAGACTACGCGTGCTTTTCCGCCCGCGATCTTTTCTCCCACACTCTTGCCTCGAGCCAGCACAGGCCCCTTTTTATCCAGAAGATATGTCTCGAGCACGTCCATGTCTTTCTGCGACTGGACGGTTTCGGGACGCGCCTGGACGATGAAGAGGTCCCCGGTCAGGCTGTCCTTTGCCCATTCGATGTCCATCGGCTGGGCTTTTCCCGACTTCGTTGAATAGTGTTCCTCTATGTTCACCGCATAATCCGCTAATTTGAGTATCTCCTCATCGGGGACCGAGAAGCGCCTCCTGTCGGCTTCGGGCACCTCCACGTTCCGCGTGAGCGTTTTCGAGCCTCCCGCTCCGTAGACCATCATTATCTTCTTCTCACCCAGCTCCTTTTTTATAATCGCTTTGTACCCTTTTCTGAACGTCGGCTTGAAGACGTAGTACTCGTCCGGATTGACCGCGCCCTGCACTATGTTTTCTCCGAGCCCGTAGGACGCCGTTATGAAGACTACGTCGCGGAATCCGGTCTCCGTATCGAGCGTGAATATGACTCCGCTCGTCGCGAGATCCGAACGGACCATCTTTTGCACGCCTATGCTGAGGGCGACTCTGAAATGATCGAAGTTGTTGTCGATGCGGTAGGATATGGCTCTGTCCGTAAAGAGGGAGGCGAAACACTTCGAGCACGCCTCTTTAAGGGACTGGTAGCCCTGTACGTTCAAATAGGACTCCTGCTGTCCGGCGAATGAGGCTGTGGGAAGGTCTTCCGCGGTCGCCGAGCTTCTCACCGCAACATCGGCATCATGTCCATACTGCTCCGAGAGTTTATCATAGGCGTTTCTTATCTCCTCCCAGAGGTCTGGGGGGATTCCCGCGCCGAGAATGAGGTCCCTCGCTTTCTTGCCCCGGTTCGCAAGATCGGCCACGTTTCTCTTGTCGAGACCCGACATGGCGCCTCTGAGCCGATCGAGGATTCCGGCCGAGCTTAATACGTGCCGGTACGCATCTGCCGTCACGGCGAACCCGTTGGGGATTTTGACGCCTTTCCCGGTGAGCTCTCTATACATCTCCCCTAGGGAGGCGTTCTTGCCGCCGACGAGCGGGACGTCTTCTATCCCTATCTCGTCAAAGAAGCGAATGTACTTGCTTTGTCCGTTCATAGCGTTCTCCGGAGCCAAAGATTTTTGCGGTTTTGGGTCGTTCTGGTATTAAGTATAGCAATATTTCTACCAAGCTCGGATGCGTATCTTCACAGTCAGGCAGAAGTGTGTTACAGAAATAAGTCCGGCTACAGGAACCCCCCTTTCATGGCCGTGCGCGATATCATATCGGTCTGGGAGCGGCTGGATGAATATTGAGCATAAGAAGCAGCATGAACGGCTTCTGTAAGCTTTTAAGACACTCGACACGGGCTTGCATTGCAAATAACTGCGTAATACCGACTGGTTACGCTATACCATTCCGTGGTACGATGATTGCACCTATATTATTGGCATTCGTAGATCAAATAACATGTTTTGAATCCGGCAACCGAAGCCGGGTTGAGCGGGTTAAGGGTATGCTGCCTGTGCATATAAAATCGGGGCCTCTAAGTCTGAGGGCGGGCGGGACGGCGATCCAATTCGAGGACGAGGACGTCACGCTGTCTTTTCAGCTCCCCATGTCCGACCGCAGCGTCTTCGATATAGACGTAACTTTCGTTTTCAGAGAAGATTCCGGCAGGGACTCGGGATATGAGCTTGTAAATCCCCTTGAAGGCATGAGCCCCGACGATATCGGCGGCTCGGCCCGATACGAGCTTACAATTTATAATTCAAGCTTCCCGGACGGGGTCTCGAATGAAAGTCCGATTCTCCTGGGAGAGTATGCGGGGATCGGACTGTATCTCAATTTTAAGGCAGAGGGGCATTCATCGGCCTCTCAGAAAATTCTGCAATATTCTTTTTACACGTCCTGAGAGCGAAGGTCATGACGGTGATCTAACTGCGAGTAGTGGAGGGGGAGCGGGAGAGAGAGTTCCAAGGACAGTGCATAAATGACTATGAGAATCAGAGAGGATATGGACGGGGAAGCGGATTTCCCGAACGCGCTTTCGAGTATGGACAAGATGATCCATACCGCGATAAGCAGGTTCACGCTCGGCGTATCGCCCGCGGCTCTCATGATGGCCTACCTCGACTGGCTCGTCCATCTGAGCATATCGCCCGCGAAGCAGCTCGAGCTCGTGCAGAAAGCGCTCAGGAAGGCAGTCAGGTTCTACGTTTACGCTGTGAAGTGCGCGTCTCAGCCGGGAGCGCAGCCTTGCCCTTGCATCGAGCCGCTGCCCCAGGACAAGCGGTTCGGCGGCGAGGAGTGGCGGCGGATGCCGTTTAATCTCATGTACCAGTCGTTCCTCCTGACCCAGCAGTGGTTCCACAATGCGACTACAGGGGTCCACGGAGTCAACCGCCACCATGAGGAGGTCGTCTCCTTCGTTACTCGTCAGATACTCGATATATTCGCTCCCTCCAACTTTATACCGTCGAATCCCGAAATTCTCAGGAAAACGCTGGAGTCAGGCGGCAATAACCTGTTCAAGGGGTGGCTCAACCTGCTCGAGGACTGGGAGCGGGCTGTAATCGGGAAAAAACCGGTCGGTACTGAACAATTCGAGGTCGGGAAAACAATCGCCGTTACACCGGGAAAGGTCGTATTCAGGAACCGCCTGATAGAACTTATACAGTACGAGCCCTCGACGAGAGATGTCTACGCCGATCCCGTCATTATTATCCCGGCCTGGATCATGAAATATTATATACTCGACCTCTCTCCGCATGATTCTCTCGTCAAATACCTGGTCGATAAGGGACACACGGTCTTTATGATATCGTGGAAAAACCCCGGGCCCGAAGAAAGGGACACAGGCATGGGGGATTATCTGGAGCTGGGGATAATGGAAGCTTTGAGAGCCATATCCGGCATAATCCACGGGAGGCGAATCCACGCACTCGGCTATTGTCTCGGCGGGACGCTCCTCGCGATCGCAGCGGCCGCTATGGCCCGGGACGGGGACGGCAGGCTCGGAAGCATAACCCTTCTCGCCGCGCAGACCGACTTTCACGAGGCGGGGGAGCTTATGCTGTTTATCGACGAGAGCCAGCTAGCGTTTCTCGAGGATCTCATGTGGGAGCAGGGTTACCTGGATACGAGGCAGATGGCGGGGGCGTTTCAGATTCTCAAGTCGAACGACCTCATCTGGTCGCGCATGGTGCACGACTACCTCCTGGGAGAGCGCGAGCCGATGTTCGACCTTATGGCCTGGAACGCGGACGCGACGAGGATGCCCTACCGTATGCATTCGGACTATCTGAGGAGCCTTTTCCTCAACAACGACCTGGCCGAAGGCCGGTTCCTCGTGAAAGACAGGCCCGTCTCTCTCACGGATATAAGGGTGCCGATGTTCGTGGTATCGACCGAGAGGGACCACGTGGCCCCCTGGCGCTCCGTTTACAAGATCCATCTCCTGGCGGATACCGAGGTGACGTTCGTGCTCACGAGCGGCGGCCATAATACGGGCATTGTGAGCGAGCCGGGACACCCCGGCAGGAGCTACCGCATAGGGACGAGGAAAGAGAACGATTCATACATCGACGCCGAAAGCTGGACCGCGAGGACGCCCGGGAAGGAAGGCTCCTGGTGGGAGGCGTGGGAAGCGTGGCTCAGGAAGCGCTCGGGGGATAAAACAGCTCCGCCTCGTATGGGGGCTCCGAAGAAGGGGTATGCGCCTATAGCCGATGCGCCCGGGATTTATGTAATGCAGGAGTAGCGCCCGAGCGGTATGGAGTGTTTGTAGATATGCGACGATCGAATAAAATACAAGAGGAGAAGATATGAAAATTGAGTTCATAGGGAAGGGAATAGACATATCCGAAGACATAAGGAGCATGACCGAGCACGGCCTTTCGAAGCTGGAGCGGCATTTGAAGGAGATGGGGGAGGGCGAGGTGGAGGCGGTCGTTACCTTCACCGTGGAGAAGCACAGGGAGAGGCACCGGGTGGACATAGACCTCTACCTCAAGACCCCTGGCGGCGGGGCGCTCCACGCATGGGAGGAGTCGAACGATACGTTCATGTCCCTCGAATTCACGCTCGACGATATCGACAAGCAGCTCAACAGGCTAAAGGAAAGGCGGATCGAGATAAGGAAGGACATCGCGCGCGAGAAGGCGAAGCGCAGGGTCGAAGAGCCTTCTCCACGCGAGGCGGGGCTGATAACCGAGGAGAGGCTCTCTATAGAGAAGCCGCTCACGCCCGAGGAGGCGCTCTCGGTGCTCCAGGACGAGGACAGGTTCTTCCTCGTCTTCAGGAACAAGGACACGGGTGACCTCAACGTCGTCTACAGGAAGAAGTCCGGGAAGTACGGCGTCATTACGCCCTAGGGAAGTCCGGTGCGGGATGGGGGCTCAGAAAATTTTCTTATAGAGAAGTGAACGGTGAATGAAAGGATAGAAGTCAGAAAGATACACGACTACCTCTGGGAGATTCCCAGGACAGGCGGGATGCTCGTCCCCGGGCGCGTATATACGACCGAAAAAATGCTCGAAGCCATAAGAGAAGAAAAGGCCCTCGAGCAGGTGATGAACGTCGCCTATCTCCCCGGCATCCAGAAATACTCCATAGCCATGCCCGACATACACTGGGGATACGGCTTCCCCATCGGCGGCGTCGCTGCTTTCGATGCAGAAGACGGGGTTATATCTCCGGGGGGAGTAGGCTATGACATAAACTGCGGCGTGAGGCTCATGAGGACTAACCTCACGGAGGGGGAGGTGAAGCCCGCGCTCAGGGACCTCGTCACGGAGATATTCCGCCGCGTCCCCTGCGGGCTCGGCGAGGGGGGCAAGATAAAGCTCACGCAGGAGGACTACAAACAGATAATATCGAAGGGGATCAATTGGGCTATACAGAACGGGTACGGAGAGAAAGAGGACTCCGAAAGGGTCGAGGACTACGGAACGTTTCCCGGCGGAGACCCGGCCGCAGTTAGCGAGAGGGCTTACGAGAGGGGGAAGGACGAGATAGGCACGCTCGGCTCGGGGAACCACTTTCTCGAAATAGACGTCGTAGACGAGGTCTACATCCCGTTTGTCGCAAACTCGTTCGGCCTCTTCAAGGGCCAGGTGTGCGTCCTCATTCACTGCGGGTCGAGGGGGTTCGGACACCAGATATGCACCGACTACATAGACGTCATGCTCTCCTACATGAGGAAGAAGAGCCTCGAGCTCCCGGACAAGCAGCTCGCCTGCGCCCATATCAATTCCGAAGAAGGGAGGAGGTACCTCTCGGCGTTCGCGGCCGCGGTGAACTATGCCTGGGTGAACAGGCAGGTGATCATGTCCTTCGTCAGGGACTCCTTTTACTCCATATTCGGGATCGGCCCCTCCGAGCTCGGAGGAAGCCTAGTCTACGACGTGAGCCATAATATAGCGAAGTTCGAAACGCACAAGGTGAACGGGGAGAGGAAAAAGGTGTGCGTCCACAGAAAAGGCGCGACGAGGGCTTTCCCCAAGGGTCATCCGCTCATCCCGGACATATACAAGAACGTGGGCCATCCAGTGTTCATACCCGGCGACATGGGGAGGGCGTCCTTCGTGCTCGTAGGCACCGAAGCGGCGCTCGACGAAACGTTCGGCTCGAGCTGTCACGGAGCTGGGCGCGTGCTCTCGCGCACCAAGGCGCTCAAGCTCGGGAGGGGCAGGGACATCATCTCCGAGCTCGGCGAGAAAGGGATAGTGGTCATGGCAAGGGGCAGGAAGACCGTGTACGAGGAGATGCCCGAGGCGTATAAGCAGATCGAGGAAGTAGTCGACGTCGTCCATAACGCGGGCATAGCGAACAAGGTCGCACGCTTGAGACCCATAGGCGTAGTTAAGGGATGATCTGAATACGCAGCGTTCGGTGACACCCTGGTTACTTGGGTGCTGACTCCTCATAAATAGAAATAAAACGGAAGAAGCGTAGAATTAACCCGGCCTCATTTTGCGGCTTTTCTGAGCCTCCTCTTAACCGAAGCCACCTTGCTCTTCATCGTCACTTCCTTGTCCCGACGGTCGTCGATAACGATAGTGGTTACGACGCGCTTGATCCCTTTCCTGAAAGACGCCGAATGCATCTTTGCTGCTATCCTGAATAAATCGGCATTATCGCCTTCGAGGAGCGTGCCCACCGGGCTCACCTCGTACTTCACTTTTTCCTTTTCCAGAACCTTCACCGCTTCGGCAATCCAGTCCCCTATGCTTGGCGACGGCGTGCCTATCGGTATGACCGTAATCTCGGCTATAGCCATATCAAGCCCCCCTTGAAATGAGATTCCGCGCGCGGCGCTCTTTGGATTCCGGTGTTTGTACGAAGAGATCGGCCTCGATCATGCGGCATGTCTTGCGGAGAACGAGCGTCGCGGCCGCTCGATCTCATTATATCACGGACACGGCTTCCGGTTACAAGGTTAATTCTCCTGATAACCGGTACTCGGCGGTTCTCCCCGGGAAGGCAGATGTGGGATGTATTATTTGAGGCAAATGTTATATAATAATTATCAGGATATTGGCAGAGGTCAGAGGGAGGTGATAAGCATGGGTGTGCTCAAAAGATTAGAGGACTATCTGGACGGCAATACGGTAAATTACCGTAAGCTTCATCATAGTCCGGCCTTTACTGCGCAGGAAATAGCGGCTTCCGCGCACGTCCCGGGAAAAGAGCTGGCCAAATCTGTGGTCGTAAGAACCGACGAAGGCTACGCTCTCGTGGTCTTGCCCGCGTGTTATAAAATCAATCTTAAAAACTTGAGAAGCGCGATGGCCAGGAAACGTGTCGAGATCGCCGAAGAGAAAGAGTTCGAGAAGATGTTCCCCGATTGTGAGGTTGGGGCAATGCCTCCGTTCGGGAACCTTTACAGCCTGCCGGTCTACGTGGCGAAGGCGCTCTCGGACGACGAGGAGATCGTGTTCAACGCTGGGACGCATACGGACATGATAAGGATGAGCTACCGGGATTTCGAGAAGCTGGTAAAACCTGTAGTGGCCGATTTCTCGGAACCGATGAATTAAGCCGTTATCTGTTCGGGTCCGGCGCCTCGCACGCCGGCATGCTTGAAGGCGGCAAGCCGGTTCCTCTCCTGAGCCGAGCTCGGAACGGGCCCGGTCTTAGCACGGGGTTTAGCATATTTTATTAACGCTCATAAGCACATTTATTTAGGTTCCCTGTCGCTCCAATATTTTCTGTCCTATACTTCCTAGACCGGAGAACCCATTGTATCTGTCCGAAAACGCGAAGAAGGTGCTTAAGGCGAGGTATCTCAGGAGGGACGACAAGGGGTCTGTGATCGAGACCCCTGAAGAGCTCTTCGGGAGGGTCGCGAAAGGGGTTTCCGAGGCCGAGCTCGTCTACGGAGGTTCCTCCTCGGCCCGTATGTGGGAAGAGCGGTTTTTCGAGATGCTGAGCAAGCTCCGGTTCCTTCCCAACTCGCCCACGCTCATGAACGCAGGCACACCTCTCGGCCAGCTGAGCGCCTGTTTCGTCCTGCCCGTGGACGATACGATCGAGGATATTTTCGACGCGGTAAAGAACATGGCCCTCATACAGAGGACGGGCGGAGGCACGGGATTTTCATTCTCGAGGCTCCGCCCCAAGGGCTCGGTCGTCTCGAGCACGGGAGGGGAGTCCTCGGGCCCCGTGTCCTTCATGAAGATATTCGACAGCGCAACGGAGAATATAAAGCAGGGCGGGAGAAGGAGGGGCGCCAACATGGGGGTCCTCCGGGTCGACCACCCGGATATTCTCGAATTCGTCACGGCCAAGCTCGGGGAAGGCGAGCTCAGGAACTTCAACCTCTCCGTAGGCATAACGGACGTCTTCATGAAGGCCCTAGAAAGCGGCGGGACGTACGAGCTTATCGACCCGAGATCGGGCGGTGTCTCGGGGAGTCTCCGGGCAAGGGAAGTTTTTGAGAAGATCTCCGAATGCGCATGGAAGACCGGGGACCCGGGCGTATTGTTTCTCGACACCATAAACAGGGCTCATCCCCTGAGGGACCTGGGTGAGATAGAGTCTACCAACCCCTGCGGCGAGCTCCCGCTCCTCCCAAACGAGAGCTGCAACCTGGCTTCCGTCAACCTTTCCGCCATGCTCGACGATAAAGGGGCGGCTGTCGACTGGGAGAAGCTTGGAAGACACGTCAGGGACGGAGTCCGTTTCCTCGACGACGTGATCGACGTGAATAAATTTCCGACCCCCGAGATCGGCTCGGTCACGAGAGCAAACAGAAAGATAGGCTTGGGCGTTATGGGATTCGCGGAGATGCTCATCAGGCTCGGCATCCCGTATAATTCGGCTGAGGCCGTGGATTACGCGGACAGGCTCATGTCCTTCGTTTACGACGAGGCGTTTAAGGCGTCGGCCGGACTCGCGGAGGAGAGGGGAGCGTTCCCGAACTGGGAGAAGAGCGATTATGCGCGGCAGGGAAAGAGGTTAAGGAATGGAACGCTCGCCTCCATAGCCCCGACGGGCACGATAAGCATCATAGCGGGGACGACTTCCGGAATAGAGCCGCTCTTTGCGCTCGCTTACAGAAGAAAAAACGTGCTCGGGGGCGAGACCCTTTATGAAATAAACCCCGTATTCCTAGAATACGGCACGAAGCTGGGACTATCTCCCGGAGAATTCCATGACCGCGTTATCCGCGAGATGCTTGAGAAGGGCGGCATAAGCGGGGTTGGGGGCGTCCCGGAGGATATGAAGAGGTTATTCGTTACGGCCCTCGATATACCTTACGTGCAGCATATAAAAATGCAGGCTGCGTTCCAGATGCACGTCGACAATTCCGTCTCGAAAACCATAAACATGCCCGAGAGCGCGGGCGTCAGTGAAGTGAAGGACGCATATCTCAAGGCCTACGGCCTGGGCTGCAAAGGGATTACCGTCTTCCGATACGGATCGAGGAGTCAGCAGGTGCTCGAGATAGAGACCGACGAGAAGGCGTTCGAAAGGGAATATTTCACCAGGTGCGATCCCGAGGCCTGCAGGCTTTAGGCGTTTTCCCTGCGGAGCCTTGTCACGCCAAGCACGGCTCTCAAAACTATGCCATAATCGTCAAGAGCGTGAAAAGACGAAGAAGCGCGAGCTTCTTCATGCGCGCGTTTTTGTTTTTTGCGCGCTTCTTTTTTTACTGTGTCTTCCTTCCCCGTGCTTCCTTCAACTGTGTATTCCTTAGGGTTCAAATTTTGAACACCCGGGTGTTCGTTATCTGAACACCGGTGTTCATATTCTGAACGGGTGGGGGACGTTTTCTTCAGCATGACCGCCGCGCCTGTCCTGAGCGAAGTCGCTCATCTCGATCAAAGCCCTAGCCCTAGCCGGGAAGGATCGAAGTATGAACGGGTTTGAATTCGTTGCTGATTTGAGCAGAGGACTTGGAAGGAATCGTAAAACAGATTATATGATTGGTTTATAAAAGAATAAGAGACAACTAAATTCTTTCTTCTTTTCCTTGATGAAAAGAAGCAAAAATCATCCGACTACACAGAATTTCGGCTAAAATCGTTCGTAAACGCTAAAAATCTATCAATTCCGCCCCAAATAGCATGGTAGTTTAGTGATGTCCGAAGCTAATTAACTTCTTTCTGATAGGGAAGGGCGTCCGAATGCGCGCTCGCTTGCATTCGTTCCCTGATAGATTTTTCCGTGCGTTTGCGACCGATTCCTTAACGCCGATTCTGTGAATGTCGGTAAAACGACAAAGCAAAGAAAAAACCGTTCGTACTGAGGCGCAGAACCTGCGCTCGTATACGATCCTTAAATCACTCCACTGATTTAACGGAATAATGGACCCAAGATAATCCTGAACTCGCTGTCCTTGCGTGCCATCTCCTGAGCGAAGTCGAAGGATCGAAGTATGAATGGTTTAGTATTGGAGACGTTAAACGGAGGAGTTGGAAGGGATCATAGAACGCACTATGTGCGTGTGCTATTCGCCTATCCATCTCCCCTCGGCCTCCCTGTCGCCTAGAGGCATTTCTTCCTGCACGGGCGCCTGGTTTTCGAGAGGGTATTCCTCCCCCTCGGGTCCGGGGGGCAATACTTCAGACGCCTGCTCGGCCGTTTCCGAATCCTCGCCTACTTCCTCGGAAGCCTGATCGTCCGTCTCGGAGACTTCATCGAGGGACTCGGTGGGCGCTATATCGTCGCCGACTTCTTCAGACGCCTGGTCGTCCGTTTCCGATACCTCGTCGAGCGACTCTGTAGGCGCGCCGACAGGCTCCCCGGACAGGTCGCCAACGGGCTCGGATACCTGGTCGAGCTCTTCCGTCTCGGGGTCTATCTGGAGCATTATGCCTCTTGCGTGTCCGTAGGCCGCGCCGTCCAGGGCTTCTGCTCCCGTTACGGTCAGAGTTATTCCTGCGCAGAGCACGGCCAGGCAGAGATACGTCAGGGCTCTACTCAATAAATTTTTCATTTAACTTCTCCTTTTCCGGACGTCTTAACAATTCCTTAACATTGATGCGTATAATTCTAATAATAGAGCTTATATCCGGATTCGGCAACGGATGGCTGGGCTGAACACGTACAGAAGCTAAATACGTGAAGCCCTTCCCGCCGCGACAGGGACGGATGAGGTGATTTGAAATAATCGGTGTATTTTTATATAATAATCGGAGCAGCGAATCCGACCTGCCGTAGCGATACTGAGCCGTGCTTGTATGTAAATTTAATTTCACCAACTGCCCCGGATTAAATAAAAAGGGGAGAGGTGCAGCCGGCCATATGCAAGCCGTTGGGACCGTGTTTAAAGACTCTCTACAGCCGACGATCGGCCGGAAAGACAGTACGGAGGACTGACTGCATGAAAAAACTCACGGGCGGCAGCGTAGAAAAGATCGAATCCCCGTACGAGGGGATAAGCCTGAAGGACTACTATATCGAGAAGAGACGCCTCCAGCTCGAGCTGCTCCTGATACAACAGAGCATAGTGAAAAACGGGGAGAGGTGGTGCATCTGTTTCGACGGGCGCGACGCCGCAGGCAAGGGCTCGACCATACTTAGGTTCACTCAGAACCTGATGCCGAAATATTACCGTATAGTGGACCTCGGGGTGCCGACGCCAAAGGAGTCCAAATACTGGTTCCACAGGTACGAGCAGCACCTTCCGAACCCGGGCGAGATGGTGTTCTTCGACCGGTCGTGGTATAACCGCGCGCTCATAGAGCCTACGATGGGTTACTGCACGCAGAAGCAGTACGAGTATTTCATGGCCAAAGTGCTCGACTGGGAACACGAGCTCATAGACGGCGGCCTTAAGCTCGTGAAGTTCTACCTCTCCGTCGACCCCGAGCACCAGCTCTACCGTTTCCAGGAGCGCCTGACCGACCCTCTCAAATTTTGGAAATTCTCGGAAAACGATTACAATGCTCGGAAGAAATGGGAGACCTTCACGAAATACAAGGAGCAGATGTTCGACCATACGGCATCGGAAAAGTCGCCGTGGATTCTCATAAACTCGAATTCCAGAAAGACGTCCAGGCTCACGTGCATGCTCTACATCGTGAGGCTCTACGGGAACAAGAAATTCGTCCCCCTTACCGGAGAGGACGTGACGGAGACGCATACTATAGAAATAAACGGAGTCGCCTTCGACGGACTCAATAAATTACAATACTCAGTGCTGAAGGATTTGGCCGACGAGCGTAAGCTCGAGGCTCAGGATGTGCTGACAGGACCCCAAAATGGATGAAGACATCACATTAGCAAATACCCTTAACCTGCCCCGCGTGAGATCCGCGGGCGGGCTCGTTTATAACGATAATTACCATATCCTTCTCATTTTCAAGCGCGGGAAATGGGACCTCCCGAAGGGGAGGTTCGAAATGGGCTCCGACCCACTCGAGACAGCGCTCAGGGAGATAAGCGAGGAGACAGGCCTCGACAAGGACAAGCTCACGATCCAGGGGAAGCTCGTATCCACATGGCATACGACGAGGCACGAGAAAACGAAGTACCTCAAGAAAACCCACTGGTACCTGGTCCACTACCACGGCGAGGATTCGGACGTCGCACCCCAGTTCAGGGAGGGCATTATAGAATGCCGCTGGGTGCACCTTCCCGACCTCGACAAGTACAGGTCGCTGCTCCTTCCGAGGATCGAGTACGTAATAGATTTCTGGCTCCAGAACCTGGCGTACGCCCCTAGGTTTTGAGGACGGTGCGCGTGGCCGGAAACTGCGCCTGGCTCAAGCGATTAGTTCGGATTCGGTTGAAATCTTCCGGTTAGTGCGGAAAGGCCGCGGCTCGCGGACCGCTATTCTTTTATTAGCTTGTTGATCCTTTCCCTGTAGGCGCTTTTAACGGTGTCCCCCGAGTCGTCGATTATCTCCACCCCCATCTTTCCGGAGAGGCTCCCGGCGAGGCGGGTAGACCATCTTACAATTCCTTCCACCCTTATTTCCTCGATGTCTTTCCCGGATTCGCCTTCTTCCTGCAAGCTTATCACGATCCTCGTGCCGGCGGGGAATACATTCCTCGCCTCGACCTCGAGGCCTTGCTCGGAAATGTTTACGGCGTACCCCATAAATGTCGGGTTCTCCTTACCGAGCCTTATCCGCTTCCTGAAGGGAAGTCTCCTCGATTTTCTTTTCTCGCCCACAGGGACTCCTCAGCCAATTATAACCCCATTTCTGCGCTCCGATGAACGTGCCCCTGGGCTGCAGGCGCTCAAAAATCCGGCGGGCCGCCTGGTTGCATATAACTCCCGTATGGATAATATTCATTAGGATGTAAGGGCCCCCGGCTGCCCCGTCCCGGATATCCGATATGAATCATATCGTCTCTATAACATATAAGGCGGGACTCTTCGCCTGCCTTTTCATCGCTCTCGCCATCCCGCCCCGGTCAAGCCCTGCCGCTCAGAATAACGACTGGATGGGAGACTGGTCCCTCGAAGAGGGCTTCAATATAAGCATCGACACGGAAGGCTATCATTTCCCCACGGCGATTGCGTTCGTCCCCGAGCCGGGCAGCGGACCCAAGGACGCCCTCTATTTCGTAACCGAGCTAAGGGGAAAGGTTAAAGTCGTTACGAACGACAGGAGCGTATATACGTTCGCCCGGGACTTCTTCAGATTCGAGCCCGACGAGGAGCTTCCCTCCCGCTCCGGGGAAGGAGGGCTCGCCGGCATCTGCCTCGACCCGGTTCACGGATATGTCTTCGTTACGTTCGTCTACGAGGACGAGAACAGGGTCCTCAGGAACAATATTGTGAGGTTCCAGTCCGAGCCGGGCAGGTTTTCCCTCGAACCGAGCTCCAAACTCGCCTTTACCGATGTCTTAAATAATGCGGTGACGGGATTGTCGCACCAGATAGGGTCGTGCCAGGTCGACGGCGGTACGCTCTACGTGGGGGTGGGTGACGGATACACCGTGACCGAACGGGATGCCGAGGGACGGAATACGAGCCGTAGCGTCGACTCCGTACTCGGAAAGATACTGCGTATGACGCTTGACGGTAAGCCTCTGGAATCGAATCCGTTTTACGTCGACGACGACGCGGGCAAGGCAAGGAATTACGTATGGGCGAAGGGGTTCAGGAACCCCTTCGGGCTCAAGGTGCTGAACGGGCGCGTGTTCACCGCCGACAACGGCCCTTCCGTCGACAGGTTCACGGAGGTGAAGGCGGGGGACGACTACCTGTGGGACGGTACGAACTGGAGCATCGGGGCTAATTCTGCCCAGGTTCTGTCCCCTGCGACCGGAGTGACCCAGATGGAGTTCATTCCAGCGGATTCGGAGATTTTCCCCGAAGGGTACAGGGCCAGGTTTTATCTGACCCTCTGCGGTTTCCCGAACAGCGACCTAAAGAGGGACGCCGCGAGGGGCATTATCAGCATCCGTTACGGTTTTGAAGTCGACTTGATAACAGGGACGCCCCGATACTTATTAAAATACAGGGGAGAGAGCCTTCAGATGGTCGTCGGCCTCGCGGCTGGTCCCGACGGTCTGTATTTCCTCCCGCTTTATCCCGATGCATCGGGAAGGAGTTATGCGCTCAAAATCAGATATGATAGAGACAGCCGGCATCCTTACGGTTTCGAGGATACGGAGGATGCCTCCAGGTATATCGAAGAGCGCGGCTGTTTCACCTGCCACACGCTCAACGGATACGGGGCGGGCGGGGACGGGCCGAGCCTCGATAAGGCGGGTCTCGTCGCAAGGATAGAGGAGAGGATTACATCCCCTGAATATTCCGAATTGGCAGGCGAGCTCGACGAGATCGACAGCGAACCGTATAAGAGATTCAGGGAGGCGAGGAAGGAGGTCCTCGAGAAGCGCGGGATGGATAAGGTCAGGGCGTGGATAAAATACCGTATAATGGAGCCGAGGTTCGATGACCCTCACGCGCGCATGCCGAATATGGACGTAACGGAGCCTAACGCGCAGATGATCGCCGACTACCTGCTTGGAGAAGTCAGGATTGATCAAAACAGACCGGATATGAGGGTGAGGAAGTTCATGAAGCGTTTCATTCCGGAGCTCAAATACAGGCATATATTGGTTTCCTTCGCGCTCGGCTTCTCCCTGGCGCTCCTGGTTACAGGCGGCTATGCCGTGATCAGGAAAAGGACGCGCCGCTGAACTGCCCGTCAACCGGACCCGTCTCCTCGGGGCGCGGGACTGGCGGCGTGAATTTGCATACTTGCGGGGTACATATAATATTGAGTACGTGAGAGGAACTGGCTTTATGCAGGGATCTCTATATTCCTATATAACCATATACTGATGAAACTTGGAATGTCGATGACGGATAACTTCTCAATCATGATCCTGCGCGGGGTTTTCATTCTCCTGGCAGCGTTATTGCTGTTTTGTCCCCTGTCCGCGCGGGCAGATGAAAACGCCGGCGAAAAGAAGGAATGGTGGAGGGACTGGTCCCTCGAGGAGGGTTTCGATATAAGCATCGACACGGAGGGGTACCATTTCCCCTCGGCTCTCGCCTTCGTCCCCGACCCCGGGAAAGACCCCAAGGACCCGCTCTATTTCGTCCTCGAGCTGAGGGGCAAGATAAAGGTCGTCACTAACGACAGGAGCGTGTACACGTTCGCCGAGGATTTCTTCAAATTCACCCCTTCCACAGAGCTTCCGGCGTTCTCGGGCGAGAACGGGCTTGCCGGAATCTGTCTCGACCCTGAAAACGGCTATGTCTTCGTAACCTTCGCCTATCAGGATGAATCCGGGATTTTGCGGAACAATATCGCGAGGTTCGATTCAAAACCGGGGACCTTTTCCCTCAAGCCCGGCCCGATGACCGCGTTTACAGACATATTCTCGCGGGAGGGGTCGAGCCCTTCTCATCAGATAGGACCGTGCCGGGTCTATGAAGGCGCGCTATACGTGGCGGTCGGAGACGGGTTCGACATAATATTGACCGAGGAGCATGATTACAAGCGTAGCCAGAGCCCGGATTCCGTCCTCGGAAAGATACTCCGCATGACGCTTGACGGGAAGCCCTTGAAATCGAATCCGTATTACGTCGACGACGACGTTAAAAAGGCACGGAATTATGTCTGGGCCGTTGGGTTGAGGAACCCGTTCGGGTTAACGATTGCGGACGGGCATGTGTTCGTAGCCGATAACGGCCCTTCCGTCGACAGGATCATCGAGGTGCGTGAAGGGGGGAATTATCTCTGGGACGGGACGGACACGAGCTTCGCGACGAACTCTTTGGTCGTGTTCGTGCCCGGAGCGGGGATCACACAGCTCGTATATCTGCCCCCGGACTCGGAAATGTTCCCGCCGCCCTACATAGGGAAATTCTATGTATCCCAGTGCGGAGACCCTGACGTCGATCCCAAAACTTCCAAGGGCAGAAACATTGAAATGTTCGACTATGATTTCAGGGTGGGTAAAGTAGTTTCCCCTCCGGCGACGCTGCTCAGGTATACGGGCTCGGCGTTCCAGACGCTGGCGGGTCTCGCGATAGGCCCCGACGGGCTTTATATCGTCCCCATACTGCCGCTTGCCGACGGGAGGAGCGTGGTGCTGAAGGTCACGTATAATCCGGAAAGCACCCATCCCAACACGCTCGGGAGCGAAACGAGCGCGCGCGTGCTCCTCGAATCCCGCGGATGTTACGGCTGCCATACTTTCGGCACGAGCGGCTGGGGCACGGCAGGGCCCAATCTGGACAGCGACGGTCTCGTCGCGAGGGTCACCGAGAGGCTCGGCTCAGGCGAATACAGGACACATGTGAAGGAGCTCGAAGGGCTCGAAACCGAGCCGTACAAGAGCTACAGGGAGGAACGGGCCGAGGTGCTCGATAAAAGCGGGATCGAGAGGGTGAGGACCTGGATGAAGTATCACATCATGGAGCCCAAGTTCGATAACCCGGAATCGGCCATGCCTAACCTCGGCATAAATGAAAAGGAGGCGGAGCTTATCACGATGTTCCTCGTACCGGAAGAGTTCGATGCGAGGTCCGTCGGTTTTAAGGACATCACGGTTGTGATCCCTCACCTCAGGTACAGGCACATTGTTTATTCCTTTCTTCTGGGGATCGCCGTAACGCTTCTAGCAGGCGGCGTTTACGCCGTGACGCGGAAGCGTAAGCGGATGCGGGCATAGCAGCTTCCGCGGAGACCAGCTCACCCTGCCCCTTCTTCCCCGGACTTTACTATTAGCGGTTTACTAAATATCATCATCCCCGAGGATCGGGCGCTGCCCGAATCACGCCCGCTCCCATGAGCCGTACGTATGAAATACAAATTATTACTGAGATTGTTGATATGCGTATGCCCGGTTCTCTATGCCGTCCCTTCACCTGCGGAGGATGAAAGCCTCGGTTTCACGGGCGCTCGGACTCTCGAACCGGTCGTCGTAACGGGCACGGCGTACCCGGCCGAGCTCGGCAAGAGCACGGGGAGCGTTACCGTCATAACGGAAGAGGAGATAGAGGCGAGCCATGCCGTAAGCGTGGGCGAGCTGCTCGAGGACGTACCCGGGCTCTACGTCGACCAGCCCGCCTCGCGCGGAGGAGTGACGTCAGTTTATATAAGGGCCGGCGACCCTAACTTCACTCTGGTTCTCATCGACGGGGTGAAGGTGAACGACCCGACGAACAGCAGGGGCGGGTCGTTCGATTTCTCATCGCTCAGCACGGACAACATCGAGCGCATCGAGATCGTGCGCGACCCGATGTCGTCGCTTTACGGCTCGGACGCGCTAAGCGGCGTAATCAACATCATCACGAAAAAAGGGAAGGGGAAGCCCGAGGCGTCCGCCGAAGCCATGGCGGGGAGATACGGGCAGTATCAATTCCTTGGCGGCGTCTCGGGCGCGGGGCCGTTCTACGATTTCTCGGTCACGGGTTCCTGGCTCGACGACGGGGAGGAGGTGGAGGGGAGCACCTTCAAGAGCCCGAGCGTGACGGCGAAGGCTGGGCTTGTTAACGGGGACGATATGGAGCTCGCTTCCACATTCAGGTATTCGCATATCGACAGCACGAGCTTTCCTGACGACAGCGGCGGCCCCGAGTTCGCGGTGCTCCGCGCTACCGACGACAGGAACATAGACCAGCTCCTCATGGGGCTCAACTACACCCACGGCCCCCTCGAGTGGTGGGAATACAGCCTCAAGCTCTCCTATTACAATACCAAAGAAAAGTTCACGTCCCCTGGCGTCGCGCCCGGAGAGCGCGACCCGTTCGGCATCCCACCCAACGAATCCGACAGCGATTACAAGAGCTACGACGCGAACGCTGCGAGCACGTTCTCCCCTTACGCGGGTCTCGATATAACCGCGGGTTTCGAGGCCGAATACCAGGACGGGTCGAGCCGCGGAATGATAATCGTTGGATTCCCCCTACCTACCGCCTTCGACCTGAGCAGGTACATATTTTCCCCGTATGCGGAGGTCCAGTTCAGCGTGGTGGAAAACCTCCTGGTCGTGCTGGGCGCGAGGGAAGATTTCCCGGAGGGGTTCGACCCCGAGTTCAGCCCCAGGGCGGGCGTATCGTACAAGCTCGCGGCTACGGACACGATACTCCGGGGGAGCTGGGGGGAGGGGTTCAAGCTCCCGTCCTTCTTCTCCCTCGCGAACCCCATAGTGGGCAACCCGGACCTCGTCCCCGAGGAGAGCAGGAGCCTCGACCTCGGCCTGACGCAGGGGGTCTGGGGCGGCAGGCTGAGCGCTCAACTCAACGTCTATTACAACGAGTTCAAGAACCTAATAGACTTCGAGGAAGGGCCTCCTCCCATACTCGTTAACCGCTCCCGCGTAACGGTAAAGGGGTTCGAGTTAATCGGAAACGTCCGCCCGTGGGAAGAGCTTCGGTTAAACGGCAGCGTGAGCTACGCCGACAGCGATATAAAGGGAACGGACGAGCCCTTAAGGAACAGGCCCAGGTGGTGGGGGGAGCTCACTCTTGTCTACAACCCCTCGGCGAGCGTGACTTTCAGTCTCGACGCGGTCTTTACCGGGAGCGTCCCGGATTCGTCGGTACCCACGGGGGATGTCACCCTCGACCCCTACGACGTTTACAACGTCGCTCTCACCTGGGCGCCAGGGGACTGGATAAGTCTCTATGTCGCCGTCGATAACCTCTTCAACGAGGAGTACGAGCAGTATGTGGGCTTCCCCGCGCCTGGAGTGAGCCCGAGGGCGGGTCTACGCGTCACTTTCTGAATAAATGCGTTGATACGGTTTATCGCAGGCGGGTGTGACTATACCGATTCGTTTCTTTTGTTTTGGACAGCAGCTCCGCGGCTATGACATCGGCGAACTTTTCCCCGCCCTTTTTCGTGAAGTGGCCGTCGTCGATGAAGTCGTCCTGTTCCCATTTTACGTCCAGGACCCCGTCAATGTACAAGCATTTAGGATCGTCCTTGGCGCAAACGGACCGCATTATTGAATTGAACCTGTCCATTAATTGCGGCATCGCCCCGTTCTTTATATGGAAGCTCCAGCCGTTGCAGCCGATGTCATCCTCCTTTCCCGTGAACGCGGGGTAATTTAACACCTGGGGGACGAATATAGTATATGGGGCGATATGCTCGGACAAGAGCTTTAAGGTTTCAAGATTCCTCGCGTAAATTTTGTTAACGTACTCATCCGGTGTATCGTACTTGGGGCAGGAAGGGACGTCCGCTCCGGCAAGCTCCCTTTTTATCTTCGCAGCCAGTCTCCCCATGGCCGACATCTCGTACAGCTTCCCCCAGAAATCCTGCCTGTGCATCGGAGGTATCTCTAAATTACCGTACTGCGACATTCCGTGAACGTAGTAGTCCCCGCCTAAATCGGGGACGTGATAATTATGTATGTCGTTCCAGCCCTCGTAGAAGATCACGAACTCTGGCTCGAGCTCGGGAACGATAAGGGCCGTCTGAACTATGGCTTCAGCCGTCGAATAGCCGGGGACGCCGTAATTAATAACGCTGAAACCCTCCCCGAGCTTTCTCTGCAGAATGGCGGGCCAGGTGTCGAGGTCCGTCAACCCGGTGCCGAACGTGCTTGAGCCGCCCAGTACGGCTACCCTTATCAAGTCACCGTCTTCCTCGGGAGCCCCCGTCGAGCGGGTATGGTATTTCGTGGCGGTGATACGCTTTCCCGACTTTACGTCCGTAACGGCGGCGTCTTTTTTTAGCCGCCCTGCGAGGTACGGATGGAGCTCGAACACTTCCATGTACTGGTCTCCCTCGACCATCTGGTATGGAAACATTCCGTACCTCATGTAGTAGGCAATCTGACCGAAGGACTCTATGACGATAATAAAAATGAAGACAAGAATGACGTTAATTATTACGGGAACGAGTTTTCGTTTCATCGTCTGTGTATTCCGGTCACGGAGACCCGCCATAAATATGTGATTGAGCGGTAATGAAGGACCGGTCCATCGGGCCCGGCTTCAAAAATCAGTCTCTCCTTTGCGCATCCGGCCTGACGGTACATGCCGGTATTGCTGATTATAGAATATCGGCGATTTACTTTCAATCGGTTCCCCGGGTCCCGTTTATTGTGCGGTACGATGCTTGACGGTCCGCAAGCATACCTCTTTATGGTCAGGCCGGGCATTTCACAACCCCCTTGTTGAAGTGCCGGAAGGGTGCAGGTAAATTAAAAAATTCCCCGTGTTAGAAGAATGTTAGAAATATTGAACAGGGAAACATATAATATCCATGTAACTATCCGTAAACATTACTCTGCGCCCGTAGCTCAGTTGGATAGAGCAACGGACTTCTAATCCGTAGGTCGGGGGTTCGAATCCCTCCGGGCGCGCCATATTATATAATTATATCAGTATGTTATGCCAGCCACGCAAATTATCCTTAAACTTGCTTTCAAAGAATTGTCAAAGAATGATTCGAGCAAAAACGAATTTATTCGTCCATACAAATTTTTTCGAAAAATAAACATTGTCTCTATTCCGCTGATTACGAGAAGCGAATATGGACTCATCCCTCCTTTTTAATAGAGCAACTGGTCTATAGTCCGTTAGTCGGCAAGAGCGTTTCTGCGGTAATAGATATATGAGAAAATCCAGCTGTTGCCGATGTTTCATAGACAACCAGAGATAGAAATTTTTTTGACTATCGGCAGCGGATTAGCTAGAATTTATTTCAACATGAGACTGTTAAGTCTGTATATAGTATTCAACCTCATCCTTTGCACTACTGGCATCTATTCCGTAACGAATATATTTGCAGAAGAATCAACGCATTTAAGCTCAAATTGCCATGATCATGAATACAGTGACGTTCATGATTCGTTACAGCATAATTCTAATCCGGGAATAATCGCAGCGGATGTGGAATGTTACGACTGCTGCTTGGAAGTACTCCCAGGCTCCAACGATAGCGGCAATTTTAATGCCACACCTTCGGTTGTTGCTTTATTGCCGTTACTTTCATCCGAAAGCGATTCCAGCAAATCACAATTTTTAAATTCGGCATTCACAAAACGACCTCACGGTCCTCCGGATATATATTTGTTACACTCCTCGTACTTACTATAGTTCCCTCTAATCGATCCGTCCCGTGCTCATTGATAGTCTACTAAACTATCAAATTGGGCCTCTCCGTAAATTCTTGTTTTTTACAAAAGAAGTCAGTGCCATATAAAACCTTCGATTTAAGGGGTTGTAATTTGCTCATGGTCGATGTTTCGCAATGGAGGAAAAATAGAATGAAAGTATTCCTCATCATATTATTTATCACAGTTATTGCCGGAACTAACGCTCAAGCTCAAGAGCCGATTCAAAGCTTAACAATTGATCAGGCAGTCGATATTGCCCTCAAAGAAAACCGGGATCTCGCAGCAGCCAGGGTGCAAACTGAGGAAGCAAGAGGCAGATTAAAACAGGCGGGACTCTATCCCAACCCGGATGTAGAATCCAGTTTCGGGTTCGACACCATATTTGCTAACGACGGCGAACGGAATTTTACAGCTGGCATAAACCAGCCTATTCCCATAAGCGGGCGTATCGGTGCTCAAAAGGAAGTCGCAAATCTGAATGTCAACCTTACCCTTTCAGACATCGCAAATTCAGAGCGTCTGCTTGTACGAAATGTCCGTCAGACATTCATAGAACTCCTTGCAATCGAGGAACAGCTCAAGCTTCAGGAAACCTTGATAAACCTCAATAGCGAATTGCTTAAAGGTATAGAAACCGGAATTAAAGAGGGTCTTGCATCACAGCAAGACCTCAATGCCGTTGCGATAGCCTTCCAGCAAACAAGGCAGGAAAAAGAGGTACTTACAGCTCTCAGAAGAAGTAAGATTTTTGCAATAAACAACTTGATAGGAAAGCCGCCCGGCTTCGACTTCACCCCGGAGGGCTCGCTTACATACGAACCCTTAAGTGATTTAAATAACTACAATATCGATACCGCTTTTTCTCAGAGGCCGGATGTAAGACTTGCGGAACTTAACATTGAACTCGCTAAAGCCGACACGAAGTTGGCGAAGACTTTGCGCTTTGAAGACATAACGGCGGGGATTTTCTATGAAAACGACCGCCTGGTTTTAGACAGCTCCGGCGGGCAAATCACGGATAACGATCAGTTGATTGGCTTTAAGCTGACTATTCCCATACCAATTTTCGATCGCAAGCAGGGTCTCATTGCCGAAGCGCAGTCTCGCGAGAATAGAGCGGAAGAGAATTTCAGGGCATTGAAGTTGACAATCAGCCAGGAGGTAAGCGATGCCCTAAATAGAGTAACAACCCTCTCACAACTATTAGACACTTACCGAACTGGAATTTTAAGGACTGCGGAAGACAATGTGAAACTTGTGGAAGACGGCTTTAAGCAAGGACTTGCCGGTATCACTGATGTTATACAGTCCCGCCAGCAATTTGCTACATTGTCATCATCTTATATCAATTCGGTTCGAGATTATCAGATTGCCCTCAACGATCTTCAGATATCTACGGGCTACTACCCGACGTCTGTCACGTTTAATGAGACCAAGGAGGTTGAAACCAATAACGATGGCAAGGAATAACACCTGTATTTCGGTTTTTATTACAGCTTTCGCGTTGCTCACGGCAATAGCATCACCGCGATATGCCAATGCAGACGGTGAAGAACATTTAGGGGGAGAGGAGAAAGATACTGTTTCTACTTCGGAGAGCAGCGGTATAGAGCTATCCGACATAGCCCAAAAAAGCATAGGTCTCAAAGTAGTCGAAGCCGATATAAGACCTATTGAGGAAGTGCTTCCAGTTAGCGGAATAGTGAAGGCTGAGCCCAACAGAATTGCAGAGGTGAGCACGAGAGCCGAAGGCCGCATTCAGGAACTCTATGCAAGCCTCGGTGATCGGGTTAAGAAGGGGCAAAAACTCGCCGCATTCCTTCCGCGTCAGATCGGAGACCCTCCTCTCGTATCAATCACTGCGCCGCTTTCGGGAACAATAGTCGAAAGAAACGTCTCGCTTGGCGGTTCAATAGAGCCGAATGCGACGCTTTTTCGAATTGCGGATTTATCCGGGGTAATAGTAGAAGGCGATGTATTCGAAAGCGACGTCTCCAAGGTGAAACCCGGTCAGTATGCGCGTGTGAGGATGGATGCCTACCCAGACATGGTTTTAGACGGGACGGTGAGCTTTATCGCCGATCAGATCGATCCCGAGAAGCGAACTTTACGCATATGGGTCTCTATAGACAACAACGAAGGATTGCTCAAGCCCGAATTCTTTGCAAAAGTCGACCTCGTGGTCAGACCGGGCAGTGAGGTTTTAGCCGTTCCTGTAGAAGCGATCATCGACGACGGGGCTGAAAAATTCGTATTTGTAAAAAACGGGAACGAGTTCATCCGTCAGGACGTCGCAACCGGCATGAGTGATGACCGCTATATCGAAATCACGGACGGTCTTTATCCCGGAGACCAGGTAGTCACAGACGGCAACCGTCAGATCTATACGAAATGGTTATTCAGCAGATAGGAGAATTGCTTAATGTTTAACGCAATCATAAGAGGATCGCTTAATAATAAGTTGCTGGTTGTTGTGGCTACTCTTATCTTCTTAGGCGCTTCGGCATACCTCGTAACGCGTATGCCCGTGGACGTCTTTCCTGAGTTTGCGCCGCCCCAGGTCGTGATACAGACGGAAGCGCCGGGACTTTCCCCGGAAGACGTCGAGGCGCTGATAACTTTCCCGATCGAGAGTGCCGTAAACGGTACGCCGGGAGTCGATACCGTCCGCTCGTCGTCCTCCGTTGGCCTTTCGACGATCATCATTGTTTTTAACTGGGGCACAAATATATATACCGCGCGTCAGCTTGTGACCGAGCGAATACAGTCGGTTCAGGACCGCTTTCCTCCAGGGACGAAGCCGCCCGTCATGCTCCCAGTCACATCCGCCGTCGGATGGATGGTTAAGTACAGCTTGACTAGCCCGGAGCTCTCGCCTATGGAGCTCCGGACGATCTCGGACTGGCAGATACGCCCTAGGATCCTCGCAATAGGCGGTGTGGCCTCGGTCGTTTCGATCGGCGGGGAGGTCAAGCAATATCAAGTCCTTGTTGACCCTCTGAAGCTGCGCTCATACGATGTCACCCTGTCTCAAGTGAAGGACGCGGTTGAGAAATCGAATATAAACGTCCCTGGGGGATTCGTGTACCGCGGCGGGGAAGAGTTTACGATTACCGGCGTCGGGCGAATCACGACCCTCGATGATCTCAAGAGGACCGTAGTCTCCGTCCGCAGTGACGGCACTCCCATTACCCTGAGCCAATTGGCCGAGGTGAAGCTAGGCCCCGAGATAAAGCGTGGCGACGGCGCTTTCATGAATAGCCCTGCCGTCATCGGTACGATTTCAAAGGCTTACGGGGCGGACACGCTGGCCACGACATATAAGGTCGAGAAAGCCCTGGAGGAAATCAAAGCCGGCCTGCCTAAAGGAATTGACATGAATTACGAGGTCTTCAGACAGGCCGATTTCATCGAATCCGCCATCTCAAATTTAAAGAGAGCCCTGTGGGAGGGCGGAGTCATAGTGACAATTATCCTGTTTCTATTTCTAGTCAACTTCCGCGCCTCTTTTATCAGCCTTCTCGCCATGCCGCTCTCGCTCCTAGGGGGGTTAATGGTTTTAAAATCACTGGGTATCGGTATAAATGCGATGACGCTCGGGGGTCTGGCCGTCGCGCTCGGAGAGGTAGTGGATGATGCGATTGTCGATGTGGAGAACATATTCAGACGGTTGAGGCTCAACCGTAACTTGCCTGACCCGGAACCCGTGATCAGGGTAGTATTCAACGCCTCGACCGAGATACGGAATTCTATTGTTTATGCAACTTTTATTGTCATAATCGCCTTCACTCCGGTCTTTTTGCTTTCTGGTCTCGAGGGCCGGATTTTTACCCCCCTCGGTATCGCCTATGTAGCGAGCATCCTATTTTCTCTGCTTGTTGCTGTGACTATCACACCTGTGCTCTGTTACCTTCTCCTTACGCGTAAGCTGGAAAGGAAGCGAGAAAGGGGAATGGCCCAGGCAGGAGTGCCTTTATTACAGCCGGCATTCGCTTATGGTAATCCCGGCAATCCCGCGAACCCATCGGAAACAACTGGGAATCCAGGCGGCGGGAATAGCGGCGGCTCGGGCCGCGAGGAAATCGAGAAAGAGGGGTTCTTAGTCCGGTTCCTCAAGAAAAACTATGAGCGTGTCCTGAATCTTACGCTCAAAGGTTTCTACCCTGTAGTCGGCTTATCCTTGATTCTCCTAATTGGAGCAATTGCTATGATCCCGTTCTTCGGACGGTCTTTCCTCCCGGAGTTCCGAGAGGGGAATTTCATCATAGCTCTGACTACCCTCCCCGGCACGTCCCTTCAGGAATCGATGAGGCTCGGGTCAATAATCCGGGAGAATCTCGGTGATAAATCAAAGTACCCGGAAATCGTCTCCGTAGCCCAAAGGGCGGGGCGCTCGGAGCTCGACGAAGATGCACAACCCCCCAACTTCAGCGAATTCGATCTGAAAATCGAGTACGGGGAGCGTCCGGCGGATGAGCTGCTTGAATCCATACGTTCGGACTTAAAGCAGATACCGGGGGTCGCAGTGAACGTAGGGCAGTTTATATCGCACCGATTTGACGAGGTCCTTTCGGGAATCCGTGCACAGATAGCAATAAAAATTTTTGGCCCTGACCTTAATACCCTGCGCAGCATAGGCAAAGAGGTCAGAGAAATCATGGAAACAGTGGATGGGATAGAAGACCTCCAGCTCGAGCAGCAGTTGGACGTTCCTCAGGTGATTGTCAGGTATGACCGAGAGAAAGCCGCCCGCTACGGACTCAATGTTGGAGATCTGGCGGAAATCACGGAAACCTCCTTAAACGGCGCTGCAGTCTCGCAGGTACTTGAGGGACAAAAAACTTTTGACCTGTTCATCAGGCTAAACGAGGAATCCCGGAGCGGCGTTGACACCCTGAAAAACGTTCTGATAGATACGCCTTCGGGAGCGAAGATTCCGCTTCACCAGGTTGCGGAGATCAATTTGGAAAACCGTCCCTACTTTATTAACCGGGAGCAGGTACAGCGAAGGATAGTAGTGCAGTCTAACGTTGCCGGGCGCGACCTGAACAGTGTCATAACCGAAATTCAAAATAAGATTAACTCACAGGTCAAGCTCCCGCAGGGCTATTTCATAGAATACGGCGGGCAATTCGAAAGCCAGCAGCAGGCTGCCAGGGTGCTCACGATATTCGGGTTTGTTGCCGTGATTGCAATCTTCATGCTCCTCTTCCAGGCTTTCGGGAACACCCGCGAAGCCCTACTCGTAATGATCAATCTGCCTCTCGCGCTCATAGGAGGAATATATGCGGTTTTCCTCACAGGGGCCGAGCTCAGCATTCCGGGGCTGATCGGTTTTATCACCCTCTTCGGTATCGCCACAAGAAACGGAATTATCCTCGTCAGTCACTACAACCAATTAAGAAGAGAGGGACTTTCGATACGCGATACGGTAATTCGGGGTTCTCTCGACCGGCTTAGTCCGGTTTTAATGACAGCGTCCACAGCCGCGCTTGCGCTCATTCCGCTTCTAATCGGCGAGCCAACAGGGAAAGAGATAGAGCGGCCATTGGCGATAGTAGTCATAGGCGGTCTTTTCACTTCCACTTTCTTAAACCTGATCGTGGTCCCTACGATCTACAATAAAGTCGAAAGCTGGGCGGAGAGAAGAAAGCAAGCTGCGGAGGGGAAAGCATGATGGATAACGGAATAATAAGGACACGAGTTCAATAAAAATATCAAATTTCAGGAGGTGTAAAATGAAATTACACAAGAAGTCTATTTTGAAGTGGACAATCGGCGTCTGCCTTTTAGTGACTCTGTTAGTATCGCCCAAACTAACCGTAGGGGCTTGGGCGCACGGGGACCAGCTTGGTGGAGACGAGGACGGCGGCGCCGTGAAAGAAGAAGAGAAAGGCCCGCACGGCGGTGCGGTTGTTGTATCCGGCGACAACCATCTTGAATTTACAGTTGACCATGGAAGCGGGGAGATTGTCCTTTTCCTGCTCGATAAAGAGTTGAAGGCGATACCGATGCCGGAGAGTTATTCGGGTGTCGTTTATCTCACTATGTCCGACAACTCTAAGAAAACCTTTGATCTGAAGCGCGGGACGGAAGGCCAGGTTTCCCATCTTGAAGCGGATACGGGGATTAAAGAAATCGGTTCTTTTAAAGCCGTTGTCAGCTTAAAAATCGGAGACAAGCGTGAAAACTTCCGGTTCAGCTGGGCGCCCGCTGCGCATTCGGATGACGAGAGTAGCTAGGTTAGAGGGATATGAATAGAAGTATTTCATAATAAGCAGCGACCTTGCCTTGATATTATAGGCATTATGCAGGGCGTATCGATTACTTGGTTCTATGGAGGTGTGAAGTGAATCTGCATGTGAAGCATGTCTTAGGATGGGTCATTGCCATAAATTTCTTAACAATGGTCTTGGCATTATCTGAATTTACGAACACAGTGTGGGCGCATGGTCCAATGGACCATCAGGAAGAACTGAAAAAAGGCCCTCATGGCGGACCTGTATTTCAATTTGGGATGAATTACGTGGAATGTATGGTTGATCATGAAATTGGATACATCGTGATTTTTTTCTTTGATGAAGATATGAAACCAATTCCGCTGCCAAAGTATCATTCGGCCAGCGGCTATCTTACCATGGCAGACGGTTCGATCATTTGGGTTACCTTCAGAGCTGCGGAAGAAGATACGACCTCACACCTCAAAGCCGAGACAGGAATTAAAGAAATCGGTTCATTTAAAGCAGTCGTCAGCATAAAAGACGGAGAGAACCGTGAGAATTTCCGGTTCAGGTGGGTGCCCGCTGCGGCATCTGAATAATCGGAGGGAAGATCATGCGGGGAGCAACGAAAAGGAAGTTAGAGTACAAGAGGGATCTTGACATATCTATAAACGGAGGCGAGAAACAATGAAGAGGCTTTTACCTTTAACAATCTGGTTACCTGTATCTTTTCTGCTTTTGCTTACTGCCTGCAAACACGAGGAAAGGGCGAGCACGGTACATATTGTAACAGGCGATTTTTTCTTCAAACCGGAAACAATCGAGCTCAAGGCCGGTCGGGAGGTAAAGATCGAGCTAGTCAACGACGGGAATATCGAACATGAATTCATGGTGGGCCGCGGGGTTAAGACGGCGGAAGACGAAGCCCACGAAGAGACGGATGAGGCCGGTGAACATGAATCGTCCGAAACCGGACACGAGCACCACCACGAACACGACGGGGGAATGAGCAGCGCCCATGCTGGAGCGTCGAGGGGCTTTGACAAAGACTTCTTTGAAGGGATCGATGTCAAGGCCGAAACCGGGAACGGAGCCGAATTTATGAGAATGCCCGGCCATGGGACCATGGTTTTACTCAAACCACATAGTAAAGCCACGATCACCTTCATGGTGCCGACAGACCGGATTGGAAAGTGGGAGATGGCCTGCTTTATCCCGGGTCACTACGAGGCAAAGATGAAGGGGAACGTTACAGTTGAATAAGTGCATTAATCAGTAAAGAAGGAAAGGAGCATACAGTGACTCAAATATGCATATACAATTGCTCGGCGGATTGTCAGAAAGTCAGACACTCTTTGTCTGGTACGGACGATAGATGCTGTAACTATATGTAAACAAAATAAATTATTTTGGCATTAAATATGCTCGACAAAATTATAAAGAAGAAGAGGGAATCAAGTAACGGGTAAGACAAGTTAGGGAATTGATTATGCCTGTTCATGAGATCTTAGGTTGGCACTGGGGAATGTGGATATTTTTCATCATTTTTTGGCTCCTGATCGTATTGTTAATTGCGGCAATTGTAAGATGGTTCAATGACAAAACTAAGAATGAATAATCACCCATTCAGATACTGGAATAGAGGTATGCAAAGGGCGAAATAAGTAAAGAGGAATTTGAAAGAAGAAGAAAAAAATAACAGAACGGAGGTATTAGACATGAAAAGATTAATCGCTTCAGCTCTTATTTTGATATGCCTTACGAGTCTGTCGCTCGCCCAGGAAATGGGCCAGAAGATGGGCGATCAAAAAGAAGGCATGATGTCCAAAGGCATGATGATGGGGATGGAAAAGGGGATGGGGAGCCATATGATGGGTTCCATGATGTACGACATGATGATTCAGCATATCCTGATGAAAGCGAGCGCCCTCGACCTCACGGATGCTCAGAAAAAAGAACTGGCCGGCATCAAGGAAAAGTATCTCTATCCGATCGTCAGGAAGGAAGCCGATTTCAAGATCTCTCACATGAAGATTATGGACATGATACACGACCCCGGCTTCGACCCCGCAAAGCTGAAATCGGAGATAAAGACGTCTAATCAGCTGAGCCTAGAGCAGGCGGATATGATGGTGGATGCCCTATCGGCTGTTAGAAAAACCGTAGGGACAGAAAACTTTACGAAGATGATGAAGGCGATGCCTATGGAATGCGGAATGATGAAGAGCGGAATGATGATGGAAAAAGGAGATACGATGGGGAACGAACCCGCGCAAGAGGAAGAAGAGAATCCTCCGGGTGAACACGAAGGACACCATTAAAAGCAGTGAGATATTTAAACTACGTCATAAAAAAGGGAGGTGATACAAATGAAGAAGTCGATGCTACTTTTGGCAGCATTCGCTGCGGCGCTCTGGGTTTTCTCCCACTACAGAGAAACCCCGACGAGCGCCCAAGAGGAAGTGGACATTACAGTGCTGATCGAAACGGCGGACACGCCCGAAGACCATCTCAAGATCGCGGAATACTACGAAGAGCAGGCGGTCTTGATGGAGAAGAAGGCGACGCTGCACGAGTCGATGGCTAAGGCGTACGAGGGGGGGAAGATGGGCGGCATGAGCACACACTGTAAGAATCTGGCGAAGGATTCGACCTCTTCCGCCGAGCAGTATAGGGCGATGGCGGCTGAGCACAAGAAGATGGCGCAAGAGACGCAGGGCCAGAAAACCACAGAGCCTCAGTAAATGGGAAATTCCCCGGGTGAGGGCTTCCTCAGGTCCCAAGAACCCGGGGGGCAATAATAGTGATTTTTATGAAGAGATATTGAATTGAAAAAACGGCGCAAGACATACAAGAGAGCCGTTGAATATTCAATGTAGTAGATGTGCAAAATATAAAACGGAGGGCAGCATGGCTAATCCCGACAGTGTGCATATCGATAAGATTCACAGGTATTGGCAAGCCGCAAATTACCTGTCTGTCGGACAAATTTATCTCTATGATAACCCCCTTCTTAAAAAGCCCCTTAAGCTGGAACACATAAAACCGAGGCTCCTCGGACACTGGGGAACTACGCCGGGACTCAACTTCATTTACGTGCATTTAAACCGTGTTATTAAGGAAAAGTATTTAAACATGATATATATCGCCGGGCCAGGTCATGGCGGTCCCGCCATCGTGGCTAATGCTTATCTCGAAGGTACGTACAGCGAATATTATCCCGAGATCAGTCAAGACGAAGAAGGCATGAAAAAACTTTTTAAACAATTCTCATTCCCCGGGGGCGTACCCAGCCACGTTGCGCCGGAGACTCCGGGTTCCATTCATGAGGGCGGAGAATTGGGATATTCGTTATCTCATGCATATGGTGCAGCCTTTGACAATCCCGACCTAATAGTAGCCTGTATAGTCGGCGACGGCGAAGCCGAAACAGGGCCGCTCGCCACTGCCTGGCATTCGAACAAATTTCTTAATCCGGTTACAGACGGCGCAGTTCTTCCGATTTTGCACTTGAACGGTTACAAGATCGCCAACCCCTCGATATTGGCGCGAATAGGCCGGGAGGAGCTGGGGAGCTTGCTCGTAGGTTACGGTTACCATCCTTATTTCGTCGAAGGCTCTAACCCTAAAGTCATGCACGGAATGATGTATGAGACCCTCGATATGGTCATCGATGAGATTAAGAAAATCCAGAAGATCGCGCGTACCAAGGGAGTTATTAAGCGTCCTAAATGGCCTATGATAGTCCTGAGAACTCCCAAAGGATGGACGGGACCTAAGTCCGTTGACGGTAAGAAGACAGAGAATTTCTGGCGATCCCACCAGGTTCCTTTCGGCGAGATGGCGACTAAACCAAGTCATGTGAAACTGCTTGAAAAGTGGATGAGGAGTTACAAGCCTGAAAAGCTCTTCGACAAAAAAGGAAAGCTGATTCCCGAATTGGCGGAGCTGGCTCCCGCGGGTAAGCGCAGGATGAGCGATGACCCTCATACTAACGGCGGATTACTGCTTAAGGAATTGAAGATGCCCGATTTTCGAGACTACGCCGTAGAGGTACCCAAGCCCGGACGGGTTGAGGCGGAAGCGACAAGAATCATGGGGCGATTCTTGCGTGACGTTATGAAGCTGAATATGAACGAACGGAATTTCCGCGTATTCGGACCTGACGAGACCGCCTCGAATCGGTTAAGTCCGTTATTCGAAGTGACCGATAGGGCATGGATGGCCGAGCGGCTTCCCGAGGACAATGACAAAGAATCGCATCTCGATCCAAGCGGCCGCGTGATGGAGATATTAAGCGAACACACGTGTCAGGGCTGGCTCGAAGGTTACCTCCTGACAGGCAGACACGGGTTCTTCTCATGTTATGAAGCCTTTATCCATATAGTCGATTCAATGTTCAATCAACATGCAAAGTGGCTCAAGGTCACATCTCACGAAATTCCCTGGCGCCGGCCTATCGCGTCCCTCAATTATCTCCTGACCTCTCATGTATGGCGGCAGGATCATAACGGATTCAGTCATCAGGACCCGGGGTTTATAGATCATGTCGTAAACAAAAAAGCGGACGTCATACGTGTTTATTTTCCGCCCGACGCGAATACGCTACTCTCGGTGACCGACCATTGCTTGAGGAGCCGCAATTACGTCAATGTGATAGTGGCCGGCAAGCAGCCTGAATTACAGTGGCTAAATATGGACGCTGCAG
Organism: Thermodesulfobacteriota bacterium; assembly: GCA_040754335.1. Lineage (NCBI taxonomy): Bacteria > Pseudomonadati > Thermodesulfobacteriota > Thermodesulfobacteriota bacterium. The sequence goes on from JBFMCV010000001.1 coordinate 151,679, forward strand.
TCAAGCATTGCACTGCAGGGGTAGGAATCTGGGAGTGGGCGAGCAATGATATGGGAAGTGAACCGGACGTCGTAATGGTATCTTGCGGTGATGTGCCGACCATAGAGACCTTAGCAGCGGTTGATATACTCCGCCGAAAGCTACCGGGGCTCAAAGTAAGAGTGATTAATGTGGTTGACCTCATGAAACTGCAACCGAAAGAGGAACACCCCCACGGCTTGTCGGATTGGGAGTTCGACACTTTATTCACGACTGATAAGCCTATAATCTTCGCATATCACGGCTACCCCTGGCTTATTCATCGTTTAACGTACCGAAGAAGAAATCATAATAATCTTCACGTTCGGGGCTATAAGGAAGAGGGAACTACTACAACTCCATTCGATATGGCGGTACGAAACGATATAGACCGCTTTCACTTAGTAGAAGATGTGGTCGATCGAGTACCCAAGTTAGGTTATACGGCAGCTTATATAAAACAGGAGATGCGGAACAGAATAATCGATCACAAAGAGTATATCGAAAAATACGGTCAGGATATGCCCGAGATTCGCAATTGGAGATGGAAGTCATGAATGACGAAGGAATCAAAAGGCTGGCAAACAAAGATTCAGGAGTCCATATCGTCGGAGCCGGACCTGCTTCTCTTGTCGCAGCTATCAACCTCGCCAGAGCGGGCATGGAAACAGTAATTCACGAACAGAAAAGGGATGTTGGCTCCAGATTTAATGGCGACTTTCAGGGGATTGAAAATTGGTCTACCAATATAGACGCGCTTGAATTCTTATCATCGATCGGAGTCACGATAAACTTTCTGTGTGAACCATATTCTATCGGGCAATTTTATGGGCCGAGTTTGAAAAAACACGTAATAGAGACCTCAAGGCCTCTGTTTTACATGGTCAAACGGGGCACCGGGGCCGGCACTCTTGATCAGGGGTTAAAGCGGCAAGCAATCGACGCCGGTGTAAAAGTACTATGGAACGACAAGGTCGAGAGAGCACGGAATCGAACCACCATAGTCGGCACGGGTCCCAGGGCTGCAGATATGATCGCAAAAGGAATAATATTCAGAACACCACATCCGGATTCTTGCTACGGTTTTTTGGATAACCGGATTGCGCCTAAAGGTTATGCATATCTTTTAGTTAACAACGGTGACGCCACATTCGCAACAGTTTTGTATGAAGATTTCCAGAAAACCAAAGATTATTTCCTGCGAGCGCTCGAAATAATGAAGAGTGTCGTGGACATCGAAATAAACGGACCAAAGGAATTCGGCGGTTATGGGAATTTTGTGCTGAATCACAGATCGGAAAAGAAGAGCGACGTTCTCCTTGTTGGAGAAGCTGCCGGATTTCAGGATGCCCTGTGGGGCTTCGGATTAAGGTACGCGATGCTCTCGGGCTATTTGGCGGCGAAAAGTATCTTGACGGGGACTTCCTATTTTCAATTGTGCGAGGAGAAAATCATGCCAATGATGGAGACCTCGCTTGCTAACCGGTGGCTCTTCGCACATCTAGGCAATTATGGATATGACAAAGTTCTAAGCCTTATTTCAAGGCGGAATGACATTATCGAGATGTTGCAAAGACAGCATACGCCATCACAGTTCAAGAGCTTGATATTTCAACTTGCTAAACAATGGTATCACACGAGATTGATCGATAAGCAATGCTTGCATCGGAACTGTGATTGCGTCTGGTGTAGGCGCTGTGAAGATCCTTATGAATCCAAGGAGGTTATGTCGGCATGAAGCTTCATAATCACTCTAAACATAAACGCTTGGAACATGAAGATCACACCAGTCGTGAGCATAAGGAGGGAACACAAATGCAGCAATCAACTCTTTAATTACTGATTTTAGGATCTTACCAAAGCAACGAAAGATAAGGAGGTATTACCGATGGCAAAGGAAACCAAACCAAAAACATCCAGGATGAGAAAGAAAGTAGATGAAAGATCAATAAGAGATATTATTGAAAGAAAGGCTTACGAGATTTTTGAACAAAGAGGCAGACAGCCGGGTAAGGAGCTCGATGACTGGCTTGAAGCTGAGAGGATAGTTAAGGGCAAAAAAAGATGACTAAAATGACAAGAGACCCTGTTTGCGGAATGGAAATTGAGGAAAGCTCTGCGTTCTCTTCCCGGACGGTAGACGGAAAGGTATATTATTTTTGCTCTAAGGCATGCGAAGAGAAATTCCTATCCGAACCCGGTAAATATACCGTCGAACCTTCTGCAACACTCAACCCTGTGGAATCCGTGGGCTCAAATACACAGCAACTGAAGCAAAATACTCCTTCGGCAACGACCGGTATCGGGCTTCCTTCTGAAATCGTACGAATCGAGATACCGGTCTTCGGAATAACCTGCTCCGAGTGCTCCCGAAACATCGTAAAAGCGCTCCAAGGAGTAAAAGGAGTTCACCATGCTATGGTAAATACCGCAACCGGACATGCGCACATCTTCTACGACCCGAAAACAGCAAATACGCTTGATCTCTATAAGGCGATCAAGGAAGCGGGATACCGCACTGGCACGAATACTCTCCGCATGAGGATTAACGGCATTTACTGCTCAGGCTGTATTCCGCAAATCGAGGAAGCTCTAAAGAAAGTCGAAGGAGTCGCAGCCGCGGTACTGAATCCCGCAACCGAAGAAGCTTCGATCGAATACATGCCGGATTCATTCGACATGAAGAAACTCGAGAGAGCAGTTGAATCGGCCGGTCCGTATAAAGCCGTCAATCCTACGGCGCCTACTTCTGAGGCTGTACACAAAGAAGAGGACGATTCCGCAAGAGAATACCGCCAGCTTATGCGAAAGTGGTGGTTCGGTGCTGCGGTCGGGGTCTTTACCATGATTTTTTCCTACCCGCAGATCTTTCCGGGGCTGAGAGATTGGCTGCCTCGCGGCAGCTTGCAGTTACGTTATCTATGGATGTTCATGGGCCTCGCGTCCCTCGCTGTCATGGCATACAGCGGTAGTCAATTCTTTACCGGCATGTGGGAATCGCTACGGAGGCGTACAGCGAACATGCATACACTGATCGCTATCGGCACCGGTGTAGCCTGGATCTATTCGACCGTAGCTGTCCTTTTCCCGCGGATATTCCCTTCAATCGAGATGGCGGACGTCTACTATGATGTAACGGTTGTAGTGACAGCTTTGGTAGTACTGGGCTTGGCAATGGAGATAAAAGCCAAAGGGCGAACAAGCGAAGCAATCAAGAAGCTTATCGGACTACAGGCCAAAACCGCCCGCGTCTTGCGCAATGGGAAGGAAATGGATATTCCGGTAGAAGAGGTCTTGGTCGGTGATATCGTAGTCATACGGCCCGGGGATAAGATACCCGTCGATGGCGAGATTATCGAAGGAGCTTCGGCGGTAGACGAGTCAATGATTACCGGCGAAAGCATACCCCTAGAGAAACGAATCGGTGACGAGGTTATAGGTGCTACGATTAATAAGACCGGTTCTTTCAAATTCAGCGCAACCAAAGTTGGAAAGGATACGGCATTGGCAAATATAATCCGCATGGTGCAGGATGCGCAAGCTACAAAAGTTCCAATCCAGAGGATCGTCGATGTTGTAAGCGGCTACTTTACACCGGTTGTGATTATTCTCGCCGTTATAGGTTTTATGATATGGTACGACTTCGGACCCGCGCCCGCTATTGCTTATGCCTTAATAGTGGGTGTCACGACATTGATCATTGCCTGTCCCTGTGCGTTGGGCATGGCTACGCCTATTTCGCTGACGACGGGAATAGGTTTAGGAGCTCTTAACGGTATCCTCATACGTGGAGGTGAATCATTACAAACGGCGAAGGAGCTTAACACAATTATTCTTGACAAAACGGGAACTATCACCCACGGAAAGCCTGTACTCACTGATATTGTCATAGCAACAGAGAGAAATCAAGAAACAATAACGATAACCGAAAATGAGCTGTTGCGATTGTCTGCGTCGATAGAGAAAGGTTCGGAACACCCGCTTGCCAGCGCTATCGTCGAGGGTGCTGAAGCACGGGATCTTACATTGCCCGAAGTTCGGGATTTCAACGCAATACCCGGACATGGTGTAGAGGCGGCTGTAGAAGACAAGAAACTGCTACTTGGCAACCTGAAGCTGATGCGCGGCCGAGGGATAGATGTCGGCGTTCTGGAAAATGATGCAAGAAGGCTTTCCGAGGACGGCAAAACGCCAATGTACGTAGCTATAAACAGTGAAATCGCGGGCATAGTTGCAGTCGCTGATACCGTCAAAGAAGATTCGAAACAGTCGATTCAGATTCTTAAACGGATGGGGTTGGAAGTAGTTATGATCACGGGGGATAACGAACGTACCGCGAAGGCGATTGCCGGCAAGGTCGGTATAGAGCGCGTGCTCGCGGAAGTATTGCCGCAGGATAAGGCTTACAATGTGCAGAAGCTTCAGCTAGAGGGTAAGAAAGTAGGAATGGTAGGGGACGGGATCAACGACGCACCGGCACTCGCCCAGTCCGATGTGGGTTTCGCGATCGGCACGGGGACGGATGTCGCTATCGAGGCGAGCGACATCACGCTCATTAAAGGAAGCTTGAGGGGTGTTGTTATGGCAATTCAGATTAGTCGGTCTACAATGCGAAATGTTTATCAGAACCTCTTCGGGGCTTTCATCTACAACACGATAGGCATACCAATCGCAATGGGCATTCTCTATCCGTTCTTCGGCGTGCTGTTATCACCTTTAATGGCAGCGGCTGCCATGTCGTTTAGCTCGGTAACTGTTATTGCCAATGCCAACAGGCTAAAGAGATTCAAACCGAAAGGAGTGTAAATCAAATGGCGCCGGACAAAATCTACGTAACACTTGGCGGACTAGGGGTTATCGCTTTCATCGTATGGTTCTTCTGGATGGGTAAACGGAAGGGCGTTAAAGCGGGAGTAACTTCCTCGGGATATCAAGAGGTCATGGTGCTTGTGAAGGGGGGCTACACCCCTGACGTGATTGTGGTAGAGCAAGGCAAGCCTTTACGTTTGAATTTTCGTCGGGAAGAGACTGCGTCATGCTCCGAAATGGTTATATTTCCGGATTTCAACAAAAATGCGAAACTGCCTACCGGCGAAACAGTGTCTATCGAGCTTATGCCTGACAAACCGGGTGAATACGAGTTTAGCTGCCAGATGGGTATGTTTCGCGGAAAACTAATAGTGGAATAGGAGGTATAAAATATGGATACCAAACAACAATCGCAGACACGGAGTTGGCTCAGGTCGCCCGCGTTTCTTGTGCTATGCGGATTCCTCATCATTGCCATCTTCTTCCTAGTTACTGAACACAGGGCGCATGCACTCGGCGTACTGCCATTCATATTATTACTGCTTTGCCCGATACTGCATTTTCTTATGCACGGAAAGCACGGGGGACACGGCGGTGGCGACGGAGGACATGCAGGCCATAACGGTGGGCGCAAGCACGATTCCGGAGGTGACCAATGAACGACTCTGCACCCGCATACGGACTCTGGTTCCTGGTAATAATCAACTCTCTTGTATTCATTATTTTTGCGTTCAGTTTCACTCGTCCGCGCACACGCCGCGACTGGCGGTCGTTCGGCGCCTTCTCTGCATTCATCGTCGCACTGTTCGTCGAAATGTACGGATTCCCGCTGACGATTTACCTGATCTCTGGCTGGCTCGGCAGCCGCTATCCGGAGCTCGATCTATTCTCTCACGATACCGGGCACCTCTGGGAGACACTCCTCGGATGGAAAGGCGACCCGCATCTGAACCCCATTCATATATTAAGCGATATACTCATTATCGCAGGATTCATCCTCCTCTCCGCTGCCTGGAAAGTCCTCTATGAAGCACAGCGGAGCCGTAAGCTCGCAGTCACGGGACCTTATGCCTGGGTTCGCCACCCGCAGTATGACGGCTTTATACTCATCATGTTCGGATTCCTTCTGCAGTGGCCGACGATTCTGACGCTCGTGATGTTCCCGATATTGGTCTATATGTATGTCCGGCTCGCGCACGCAGAGGAACGGGAAGTGCTTGAGGAATTCGGAGACGAATACGCGCGATATGCGGCGATCACGCCGGCTTTTATTCCTCATCTAATGAGAGCTGAGAAAGTTAGAGGGACTTAAGAAAAGCATTTTTTATTTGTTTTTCATGCTTCGTCTAAGTATGGATACGACGAAGTGTTAATCTATATTTTGGTTTTCAAATCTCTGGCGGATTATTTTACTCAATCGGGGTATTGGCGACGATGGTATATACGCTCATGGCGGACATGAGAGACGTGGGGATGAAAAGATATGGATGAGTTGATAAAGCTGAACTAATTTACTGTAGCAGGAGAGGAATGCTTCTAATGGAACCTGAGAATAAAACCACCCATGATGTCACAGTCGCTTATTTCTCTATGGAGATCGGCCTTGACCCCGCCATGCCGACCTATAGCGGAGGGCTGGGAGTTCTGGCAGGGGACACCTTGCGTGCCGCAGCCGATCGTGGCTTATCCATGGTGGGAGTGACTTTATTATATAGAAAAGGCTACTTTCGTCAGCACCTCGATGCTCATGGCAATCAATCTGAAAGTCCCTACGAGTGGTCGCCCGAGAAATTTCTCGAACCTATGTCCGCTCGCGTGACAATGACAATCGAGGGGCGGCAGGTGCAGGTACATGCTTGGCGGTATTTCGTAAATGGTTTGCAAGGGGCTGATCTGCCTGTTTATTTTCTGGATACGGCATTGCCGGAAAACGACCCCTGGGATCAATCTCTGACCGACTACCTCTACGGAGGAGAAAACCGCTACCGTCTGTGCCAGGAAGCTTTGCTCGGCATAGGCGGTGTGGCCATGCTGCGTGCCCTCGGACATGACAATATAAATGTCTATCATAAGAACGAAGGTCATGCCTCTCTCCTCGCTCTGGCGTTACTTGAAGACGAAACTGGGGGACGAGGCCTCAAAAATTTTACACCGAAAGACATAGAGGCCGTACGACGGAGGTGTGTATTCACCACCCACACGCCCGTTCCCACGGGCCATGACCAGTTTCCCATTGAATTAGTTCGAAAGGTATTGGGCAATGAGAGGACTTCCGCTCTCGAGGCGGCTGGGTGCTGTCCCAAAGGGATACTGAACATGACTTACATGTCCCTCTTTTTTTCCTATTATATAAACGGTGTGTCCATGCGGCACGAAGAACTCTCACAGAGCATGTTCCCCAATTACCCCGTGAACTCTATCACCAATGGTGTGCATGCCGGCTCATGGGCATCTTCACATTTTTGTGCCCTTTATGACAGGCACATACCCGAATGGCGTTATGATAATTTATACCTCCGGTATGCAATAAATATCACTCTGGACGAAATCCTTGAGGCACACGCCCAGGCAAAACATGAGTTGATAGCGGAAGTAGAAAGACGCACAAATAAACGTTTCGATCGGACTGCATTGACCATAGGTTTTGCCAGGCGTGCCACACCGTATAAAAGGGCGGACTTACTCTTCTCCGGCCCGGACCGCTTGAAAAGGATTGTAAGACGCGTCGGCCCTATACAGGTGATATATGCGGGCAAGGCGCACCCCAAGGACGAGGGCGGCAAGACGCTTATCAGAAGTATCTTCAGATACGGTGCTTCCTTGGCGGATACGGTGCGCGTCGTATATCTCGAAGAGTACGACATGGCATTAGCAAAGTATCTGTGCGCGGGGGTGGATTTGTGGTTAAACACACCTCACAAACCACACGAGGCTTCCGGCACAAGCGGCATGAAGGCCGCACTGAACGGCGTGCCGAGTCTTAGTGTTCTGGACGGGTGGTGGATCGAGGGACATGTAGAGGGCGTGACAGGCTGGTCCATAGGCGACGGGTGGGAGACTGAAAGCGATCCCTCCCGGGAAGCTCTTTCTCTTTATGATAAGCTCGAATACGTGATAGGTCCTATGTTTTACAAAAGACCGGATGCATTCGCTCAGGTTATGCGCTCGGCCATCTCACTCAACGCTTCATTCTTTAATACGCAGCGCATGGTGTCGCAGTATCTGGGGAATGCATATAAAAGAACGAGAGTAATTTTCAATAATAATAAGAATAAGATCTTATAATAGCCCTAGGAAAAGATTATGTACCAAATACGGTATTTGGTTTTAGCTGTTGTAATTATTCTGATTGTATCGGCTGCGCTATGGTTTTATTTTCGCAGTAATCAAGTAGACGAAGGAGTTCTAGAGGCTAATGGACAAGTAAGAGGGATTGAAATCACTATCAGCTCCAATATACCCGGAAGACTGGATAAAGTGCCGATTAATGAAGGACAGCAGGTCAAAAAAGATGATTTAATTGCGGAGATATCTTCAGAGGAGATCCAGGCAAGGATTGAGCAGGCTAATGCCCAGGTTGAAATATACAAAAAACAGCAGGATGTGGCTTTTCACAGCGTTCATGAGGCGAAAGCCGCTCTACAAAGAGTCGAGTCCACAATAACAGAAGTCGAATCCCGGCTAAACCTTGCAAGCTCCGACTATGAAAGGTCATCCCAACTTGCGGACAAGGGAATAATTTCACGAAGGCAGCTGGAAGAGGCTGAAACTCAGTTTAAGTCAGCTCAGGCAAATGTCGATGCGGCGATAGAAGCTAAGGAGGAAGCGATTGCATCGATAGAACGCGCCGAGGCGTCGCAGGAAGTGATTGTCAGCCAATTAGCTTCGGCAGTCGCCCAGTTAAAGGAAATAAATGCAACCTTCGAGGACACTAAAATTTACGCACCATCGGACGGGACTGTCATCAATAAGCTTGTAGAGCAGGGTGAATTGGTCGTTCAGGGTACTCCCATCGCGGTGATCATAGACCTTTCCGATATATACGTCAGAGTCTATATTCCGCAAATAGATATCGGAAAAATAAGAATCGGCAATCCCGCCAGAATCTACGCCGACTCTTTCCCGGACAGATTTTTCGGCGGGAGGGTTACGGAAGTCTCTCAAGAGGCGGAGTTCACTCCAAAAGAGGTGCATGTGAAAGAGGAGAGAACAAAGCTCGTCTTCGGGGTCAAGGTTCAGATAGAAAATCCCCAGGGTTACCTCAAGCCTGGCATGCCTGTCGATGTAAAGATAAAATGGGATGAAGATGCTCCCTGGTGAAACTGTTATAGAAATCAAAGGCCTTGGCCGTAGATTCAAAAAGACCCAGGCATTACAAAACATAGAACTCCGAATCAGAAAGGGAGAGCTGTTCGGAATTGTAGGCCCCGATGGCTCGGGGAAGACCACGCTGCTCCAGTCCATATGCGCGATCCTAGACCCGACTCAGGGTACGGTAATTGTAAATGGCCTTGATACGGTAAAGGACGCATCGGTCATAACATCACAACTTGGTTATATGTCTCAAGCATACTCACTGTACGGGGACCTGACGGTCGAGGAAAATCTGGAGTTTTTTGCAAAAATTCGGGAGGTACCCGAGGAAAGTCTTACCGAAAGGAAAACGAAGCTCCTTGAATTCTCAGGCCTCTCTCCGTTCCTAAAGAGAAGGACAAAACTTCTGTCAGGCGGGATGCAGAAGAAGCTCGCCTTATGCTGCAACCTCATACATGAGCCCGATATCCTTATCCTGGATGAACCGACACTGGGAGTCGATCCTCTTTCAAGACGGCAGCTCTGGGATATCATACGCGAGTACCATGACCAAGGAAAAACCATAATCGTCGCCACTTCCTATATGGACGAGGCGGCAAAATGCGAACGGGTCGCGTTCTTATTGGAAGGAAAGATCCTAGCCTGTGATGTTCCGAGCACTATGGGCGAGAGGCTGGAAGACCTGTTTTTTGCCCATATACCTAAGAGGCCCGTCGGAAAGCAAATTATTCCTTTTTTGAGAAAAGAGGGGAAAGAAACCCTGGTTGAAGTCAAAGAGCTTGTAAAAAAATTCGACAGTTTTACCGCAGTCAACCGCGTAAGCTTTTCGGTGAAAAGGGGTGAGGTATTCGGCTTCGTAGGTCCTAACGGTTCGGGCAAGACTACGACTATCAAAATTCTTTGCGGAATCATATCGCCGACCAGCGGCGAAGTAACAATCATGGGGGAAAACGTAGTCCTGAGACCCGAAGACGTAAGAGGGAAAATCGGATATATGTCTCAGAAATTTTCGCTTTATATGGACCTCACTGTTGAGGAAAACATAAACTTCTTTGGAAGAATTTACGGTGTCGACCGGGACACGCTCTATAAACGCAAGAGATGGTTAATAGAGATGGCGGAACTTCGGGGGAAAGAAAACATAATTACGAAAGATCTTTCAGGAGCCCTTAGACAAAGACTAGCCCTAGGCTGTGCCCTCATTCACCACCCGGACATATTATTCCTCGACGAGCCAACGTCTGGAGTAGATCCTGTATCAAGACAGTCATTCTGGGAGATGATAAAAAGCCTGGCTGAGATGGGGACGAGTATTTTCGTAACTACTCACTATCTTGATGAAGTGGAAAATTGCCACAGAGTGGCCTTTCTTCACAGGGGGCGCACTTTGACCATAGAAAACCCGGCTAGGTTGAAGTCTTTATATAGTATGGAATCAATGGAAGAAATCTTTATTAAGATGGTGAGAAAAGCCGATGAAAATTCTCCTGGCGCTTATTAAAAAGGAATCGAAAGAAATCCTGAGAGACCCCGTTACTTTGGCAACAGGGATTATTCTTCCATTGGTTTTACTATTCATATTCGGTTATGCAATTTCATTGGATATAGAACATATTTCCATGGCCGTATATGATCAGGACAGAAGCCAAGAGAGCAGTAAACTCATAGAGACATTTACAGCTAGTGGGTATTTCGACTTAAAATACCATCTTGTTTCTTTCGAGGGAGTGGATAATGTACTCGATAGAGGAAATGCCTCGATAGTAGTTATCATACCCCCTGATTTTTCAATGGACTTACATTCCGAAAGAAATGCAAAGATCCAAATGCTCTTGGATGGAACCTTTTCGACTAAGGCGCTTATAATATCGAATTATGCCACAGCCGTTGTGAATGAATATTCTCTAGAGCTTATAGACAGATACCTTACCGGCAAGGGACTGGTAGTTGAAGCACCTGTCAGAATAGTTCCCAGGGTATGGTACAACCCCCCTCTGAGCAGTGTGAATTACATTGTGCCGGGACTATTTGCTGTCTTGCTCATGGCCTTTCCTCCCATGCTCACTGCTTTGTCGATTGTGCGTGAAAAGGAAAGAGGCACAATAGAACAGATTTATGTCTCTCCGATAAAGCCGTCTCTCTTTATTCTCGGAAAGATTATACCCTATGGCGCAATAGCATTCGGTGAGATGCTTTTGATATTAGCATCCGGCACTCTCTGGTTCCGAATTCCATTCGAGGGAAGCATTACTCTCTTAATAGTTATGTCTCTTATATATGTTTTGACCACAGTTAGCATTGGGCTATTCGTGTCTACAATAACCAGGACTCAGCTCGCTGCTGTGCTTCTATCACTGATTATAGCCCTTATGCCCTCATTCTTATTCTCGGGCTTCCTTTTTCCCATTACAAGTATGCCATACATACTTCAGCTCTATACTTACGTCTTCCCGGCCAGATACTTCAATGATATCAGCAGAGACATATTTTTAAAAGGAGTGGGGATAGAATATCTGTGGGGTAATATGCTTTCCTTGATTATTTATACCTTGGTCCTTTTTGTGATAACCAGCCTCAGATTTAAAAAGAAGATAGCCTGATGAATAGAGTACTTGCGGCAATTAAAAAGGAATTTCTTCAGTTTTCAAGAGATAAGATGCTCATACTATTAATACTATTTACTTACAGCGCTGAGATTGTACTTTGCACTTATGCACTTGACTTCGATGTAAGTAACCTGCGTATGGTTGTTTATGACCAGGATAAAAGTCAGACAAGTCAGATACTCATCGAGAGATTCATCTCCAGTGAGTATTTTGGCAAGACATTTTTTGTCGTAGACGAGAATGAAGTAAATCGTTTGTTAGATAAAGGTGAGGCTGACATAGGAATTATCATTCCCCAGGATTTTTCAGAAAGCATAAGTGAAGGACGAACGGCGGATATTCAGGCCGTCTTCAGCGGAACCAACTCGAATACAGCAAATATTGCAAGGAATTACGCCATATCAATAATAAACGGTTTTTCACTTGACGAATTTGTCGAGTTCGCGGGCATGAAAGGATTATCAATAACAAATATTCCCAACATAGAGCCGGAAATCAGGATTTGGTATAACTCGGAACTTGAATTCCGCTACTTCATGGCTATCTCGATGATTGTGGTAGCCGGAATTCTCATAGGAATAGTTCATATAGCGGCTACAATGGTTCGTGAGAAGGAATCAGGTACTATAGATCAGCTTATTGTCACCCCTTTAAGAAAGTACGAAATCATTCTGTCAAAGGTTGTCCCGACTATGACGGTAGGCCTGCTGGCTCTTATTCCCAGTCTTTTAATTGCCATCTGGTTCAGAGTCCCCATCAGGGGAAGTGTCCCCTTATTCTTTTTTACATCAGCGATAGCACTCTTTTCGAGTATGGGTATTGGGGCGTATATATCTACAGTATCTAGCAACCTGCAACAGGCTCTTCTCATAGCGTTCTTTGTTCTCTTCCCGTTAATGTTTTTATCAGGAACTCTTGTGCCTATTGAAAGTATGCCTGCATCACTCCAGTACCTATCTTATTTAAGTCCTGTACGATATTACATGGAAATCACGCTAGGGATCTTTCTGAAAGGCAACGGGTTAACCATTTTATGGCCCAAATTAATCTCACTTTTTGCTTTCGGCGTTATATTGTTTTCTTTTAGTCTCTATAGATTGGGAAAGAAAATGTACGTTTAGACCAATCTCTCAGGGCACCTTAACCACTTTCAGGTAAATCATCCATTTAAGATATTCCTTTCTAAGAATATTCTAAGAATCACCCATAATTCTTGACATCATCCATACTCAATAGACCAAGTGGAATAGATGTAATTCTTTTTTTTCAAGGCAAGTTGCGAATATCTTAATGGTATCAGCGAGTTATACAATTCTCTCTGATCGGACTTCTAATCCGTAGGTCGGGGATTCGAATCCCTCCGGGCGCGTACCTCCTTCCCTGGACACAGTGACATCGTTGCATTCATCCAAGGGCGTCCGGTTCCTCCTATTCGTCGGAACCGTTCCCTCCGGGCGCGCACCTCCTTCCCTGGACACAGTGACATCGTTGCATTCATCCAGGGGCGTCCGGTTCCTCCTATTCGTCGGAACCGTTCCCTCCGGGCGCGATCCACTTTCCCGAAGTAAACACAGGGTGATGCCATTTTCCGACAGCGACCGATTCCTCCTATTTTGGATTTAGACTCCTCATCACTTCGATTAAAGGACTCGCCCAAATTAGACCGATTTCTCACTAGTTCGAAATCGTTGCTCGCAATCGTTCCCTCCGGGCCCGCCAATATTCTCAGTTAAATCGGGTCATAGGTCGGGTTATGAATTCTCCTGAGGCACCTGTATCAAGCATAGTGTCTTTCTAAGTTCTCAGCTCCCCCAAGTCCTTACAAAGCTCGAGCCGAGCCTCTTCGCTCCTCGCAATGACGGATTAACCATCCGGCATATCCGACACATCCGCCTTTGTAAAAGGGACAAATATGAGCACACATTGCCTTACTGCTGCCCCCCTTTACCTTCCTTTCATTATCATTGTGAGATATTCTATAGACGTATTTCGATGTATCTCACACGTCTCTGTGGGGGTGACGGAGGCAGTGAGTGAAAGTGGTAATCTGCGGGTCTCCGCAGTGGACACGCGCCGAAATAGTTAAGGACGAGATAGTCCGGCTCCGCCGGGAATCGCTGAAGTCCGGCAAGAAGCTCCTTATCATTCACGGAGGCGAGCCCGGCCCCGAGACCGTCGCGCAGGAGTATTGCCGCGAGATCGGCGTCGACACGATTTTGCAGGAAGCCGTAAGGCGCCGTGGGGAGGACTCCTATTTCCGCAGAAACGAGCTCATCCTCGTCTATCATAAACCCGACCTGGTCGTGGGTTTCGCCCATTCATTCAAGGAAAGCAAGATTGTCACCGATATGCTGACGAGGGCCCGGGAAAAGGGCATCGAGATCAGGCCGTTGGATTATAAGGCTATTACGACGTATAACACGGACGGTACCCCCATAGGACACTATAAGTGCGGTTTGTTATAAGGAGGAGGGGCGCTCGCTTTGTCCGAATTCAGCGTCGGCTGCCGTGCCAACCCCTTCTTTTCTTTCAGGTAGTTACAACCGTTTTCCTGTGGTACACTCCTTCTCCGGTATTTATATGCCGGAAGTTAATAGGATGGAGTGATCTTAAGGTAAGGGCGTCCGGTTCTTGCGCACGCTCAGAACCGTTATCCCGCGCCTGCCCAATATCGACCATGCATATACCGTTTCTCGAAATCGACCTCGTGGCCCTGATCAAGTGGGCCGGATACATAGGCATATTCATCATAATATTCGCCGAATGCGGCGTCTTACTGGGCATATTCCTCCCGGGGGACTCGCTCCTCTTCACGGCGGGGTTCCTCGCGTCCCAGGGACACCTCGACCTGACACTGCTCATTGCTATATGCTTCGTAAGCGCTGTGCTGGGGGATAACTTCGGCTACGCGTTCGGGCGCAGGGTGGGGCCCGCGATATTCAAGAAGGAGGACTCGTTCTTCTTCCACAAGAAGCACCTCGAGCGGGCGGCCCGCTTCTACGACGCCCACGGTGGGAAGACCATAATCCTCGCCCGCTTCATGCCGATCATAAGGACGTTCGCCCCTATACTCGCCGGGGTAGGCAGGATGAACTACAGGGTGTTCATCTTGTACAACCTCGTAGGCGGCGCGCTCTGGGCGATCGGCCTGACGACCCTCGGCTATTATCTCGGCTCCACTATACCGGGCGTCGACAGGTACCTCTTCCCGATTGTGCTTATGATCATAATCATATCGATGCTTCCGGGGATCATCGCTTATCTCAGGACCGTCCTCGCCAAAAAGCAGCAGCAGTGACCTCGGCCGCGAAACCCGCATTCTATTTTCTCGCGCCCGAAAAGAGCCGCTTCAACAGAAGGCCCAGGATGTCCGGCCTTAATAGCATCGAGATAATGAACTTAAAGTCTTCGGGGCCGAGATAGACCTTTACGTCCCAGAGCCCCACGCCCGTGTCGACGACGACGCTCCCGCCCTCTACCTTAGTCCCCTTGATTATGACGTCAAGCTCCCCTGCGGGGCTCGCCACCTTCATTCCGGTTCTCCCTCCTCGCGGTCATGGCTTCCCCCCAGCATCGCCGCCTTTGCCGGATTTCTGATTATCGTTCCCGCCCGTTCATGACTCCGCCGGGTTCCGCCCGATCCCGATAAAGAAAAGGCAATAAGGGTGCCAGCGTATTCTCTATTATTTGCCGTATGAGAGCGCAGGGGAGCGGTGTAAGGTGTCAGAAAGTCTTACGAATTACGGGGTGTCAGCCGGGCTCGCCGAGGCCGCGATCCGGCGGTCATGCCCTGTCGGGTTCCGTCTCCTCCGCGTATGCCCCTGAAATATCCGCATATTCGCCCGGAGCCCCCGGCGGCTCGCCCTTCTGGCATGGGATTTGCACTCTATTTCAAGATGGAGACGTCCATGAAAGACATATATGATATGGATTTTTCCATGACCCCGTTCGTGGTGATCTGGGAGGTTACGCAGGCATGCGACCTCGCCTGCCGCCACTGCAGGGCCGCGGCGATCAATCTGAGGAGCCCGCTTGAGCTTTCGACGGAGGAGGGGTTCGACCTCATCGATAAAGTCCGCTCCATGGGTACGAATATCTTCGTCCTCAGCGGCGGAGACCCTGTAAAAAGAGAAGATATTTTCGACCTGATCGCGTACGGGGCCCGGAAGGGACTGCGTATGGCGACCATCCCCGCGGCTACCACCAGCCTGACAGAAGGGCTTGTCGCGAAGCTCAAGGAGGCGGGACTATCTCAGATAGCGTTCAGCCTGGACGGGCACGACAGGGAGACCCACGACTCTTTCAGAGGGGTTCCGGGTGCCTTCGATCTCACGATGAAGGGAGCGGATTACGCTCATTCGGAGGGCATTCCGCTCCAGGTCAACACGACTCTGGGCGCCCATAATATCGACTGCTTCGACGAAATCGCCGCGCTCGTAAGGGACCTGGGTGTCGTATTCTGGGAGGTGTTCTTCCTCGTGCCCATGGGCAGGGGGCGGCTCCTTAAACAAATGAAGTCCCGCCAGTACGAAAGGTTGTTCGAGAAGCTTTACAGGTTTTCAAAAGAGGTCGATTTCATTGTCAAGATCACGGAGGCCCAGCATTACAGGCGGTACGTTATGGAGCGGGAGGCGGAGGGGAGGGCCCCCGGCGGGAGCCCCTTTCCGGCGGATCTGCCCGATCGCATGACGCGTGATTTCGGGCCCGGCGGGAGCATAGGTCTTGCCCCGAAGGGCGTCAATTCGGGAAACGGCTTCGTGTTCGTCTCGCACACTGGCGAGGTGTATCCGAGCGGGTTCCTGCCTTTATCCGCCGGGAACGTGAAGAACGAAAGCATAGTGGATATTTACAGGAGCTCGCCCCTTTTCAGGGAGATAAGGGATTACGGGAGGCTCAAGGGCAAGTGCGGCGCGTGCGAGTTCAGGAACATCTGCGGAGGCTCGAGGGCGCGGGCTTATGCCCTCACGGGCGACTACATGGAGTCCGAGCCCTGCTGCGCCTTCGTGCCCGAAACCTACAGGCGGAGGGCCCGCGAAGGAGCGGGCGTCCGGCATGCCGGTGCGTGAAGCGGGTCCGTGGGCGCATCCGTGTTTTCCGATTCGCGGTGACGGGGTATAACAATGGCTGCTGAAAGACCTGATATAAACTTCGACCTTTCCCCCTTCATAGTTATATGGGAGGTGACACAGTCGTGCGACCTCGTCTGCCTACACTGCAGGGCCGACGCGCGCAGATGCCGGGACCCGCGCGAGCTCACTACGTACCAGGGACGGAACCTCATAGACGACATATCCGGGTTCGGATCGCCGCTGCTCGTGCTCACGGGCGGCGACCCTTTGAAAAGGGACGACATATACGACCTTATCTCGTACAGCGTAAAGAAGGGACTGCGGACGACCGTGTCCCCGAGCGTGACCCCGCTACTTACGGACGAATCCGTCCGCAAGCTCAGGCAGGCCGGCATTTCGAGGCTCGCTGTTAGCCTCGACGGCTCGGAGCCCTGCATACACGACTCGTTCAGGGGCGTCGAGGGGAGCTTTGCGAGGACGGTCGAGATACTCTCTCTATGCGTCCTCGAGGGCATACCGATTCAGGTCAATACTACGGTGACCAGGTACAACCTTGACGACTTCGAGAACATAGCGAATCTCATCGGAGGATTCAGCCCTGTCCTCTGGAGCGTGTTCTTCCTCGTCCCGACGGGGAGGGGGAGGGCGTCGGACGGCGTGAACGCGGAGGAATACGAAGAGGTCTTTGCCAAGATGTACGAACTTTCGAAGACTGTCCCTTACGACATCAAATCGACCGAGGCCCCTCATTACAGAAGGTATGCGGCTCAGGCGAGGGTGAGGGAAAGGAGGGCCGGCGAATGTCCGCTCGACGCCTCGGCCGAAAGGAAACGTGACGCGATAGGCAGGGCGCCACGCGGGATAAACGACGGCAAGGGCTTCGTGTTCGTCTCGCACACTGGCGAGGTGTATCCGAGCGGGTTCCTGCCTTTATCCGCCGGGAACGTGAAGAACGAAAGCATAGTGGATATTTACAGGAGCTCGCCCCTTTTCAGGGAGATAAGGGATTACGGGAGGCTCAAGGGCAAGTGCGGCGCGTGCGAGTTCAGGAACATCTGCGGAGGCTCGAGGGCGCGGGCTTATGCCCTCACGGGCGACTATATGGAGTCCGAGCCCTGCTGCGTTTACGTGCCTAAGGGTTTCGATATGAAAGAACCCGGGGAGGAGTCTGCCCGTGCGGCGGAAATTTAAAAGCTGCAGCACGTGCGTGCTCAGGGCCGACACCATTTTTTCGGGGCTCGATAATGAAAGCGCCCTCGGGCTCGAGAACATGCTCCAGAAATCTGTTTATCCCGAAGGGGTCGTCGTTTTTCTCAAGGGTGAGAAGCCCCGCGGAATTTACTGTATCTGCTCGGGACGCGTGAAGCTGTCCGCTCATTCGCCCGACGGCAGGGGTATCGTTGCGGGTTATCCTTCGGCCGGGAGCGTTATAGGCGTAAGAGAGGTAATGTCGGGCGAGCCGCACGATTTCACGGCGCGCACCGTCCGGGAATCGGAGATCGGCTTCATGGACCAGGAGCAGTTCCTGGGGCTGCTGAGGAAAAACGGCGGCGTATGTCTCAGACTCGCCGAGTCTCTCGGAGAAGAGCTTTCGAGGGCGTACGCTGACTTAAGGAATGCGGCCCTCGCCGGGCCCGAAGAGCGCCTCGCATCACTCCTTTTGAGACTCTGCGAGGAGTACGGCGAGACTTCGCCCGAAGGGATAGCGATAAGACTCGGCGTGAGCCAGGAGGAGATGGCGGAAATGGCGGGTATGTCGAGGAGGACCCTCACGAGGGCGCTCGACAAGCTCAAGAAAATGGAGCTCATCAAGTGCGGGAGGCGCATTACTATAGTGAGGGATAAGTCGGCGCTTAAAAACCTGATTCCTTGAAGTGGCTTGAAGTCCCGGACCATTCCCGCGTCTGTAATACGCTGAAATAACAATGGGACAAATGACTCCGTTTGGCCGCGTCAATTGTCCTTGACGGGCTTCTGCTGCGCGAGCGATAATTTTAAGTGCGCGCAACCGGAGCGGTGAACTTGTAAACGTGGGTGACGTACAGTCTCACGCGGACGTACCGGGGAATGGGGGCAATAAGATGAGCGGAGGCAAGAATGGGAATATATGAAGGCATGGAAAAAAGCAGTTACAAATGGCTGCCCGACGTGGATCTCGAGAAATGCACCGGATGCGGGAGGTGCGTCGATGTATGCACGCCGAAATCCCTCAAGGTCGTGAATAACGATTTTGCGATACTAGTCCGCGCCGATACCTGCGGCAGCGAGGGGCACTGCGTCGAGTCCTGCCCCGACGACGCCATTCACATGGAGTGGATAGAGATGACGGGGGAGCATACCGCGGGCGAGTGGAAAACGGTCATGAGGTTGTGAGCGGGAACCCGGCACGGCACATAATGTGCGGCGCAGAATCTGCGCTCATATACGATCCTACCCTTCCTCCTGCGTTCAGGCCGGCTACGAAACGGAACCCGTTCGTCCTGAGCTTGTCGAAGGACGCGTTTTTATACCCACTCTCCAGAGTGGGTGGTAGCACCTTAGAAAATATATAAACGCAGACACAACCTGAAGGACAAAGATGAAGGACAAGACATTACCTCGCCAATGCGGACGCGAAGAGCGGGTGACGAGAGAGACGGTCGCCGGAATTCTCGAAGGACACAATACGATGAGCCTCGCGACATCCAAGGACGGCTCGGTCTATGCCGCTTCGCTCTTTTACGCGAGCGACGGGCTCACGTTGTATTTCCTATCGAATCCCGATTCGGCTCATTCGGTCAATATATCCCTCGACCCCAGGGCCGCGGTTACGATAAGCAAGGACCATTCCGACTGGAAGACGGTGCGCGGGCTTCAGATACGGGGGAAGGTATACGAGGTGCCCGAAAGCGAATCGGAAGCGGCCGGAAAAATATTCGGGAAAAAATACCCTTTCCTGGCCGGGCTCCTCGATAACCCGGAATTATTCCGGGGAGCAGGGGGTATCTCTTTTTATAAAGTCGTCCCTGAAACCGTGAGGCTCATAGACAACACCGTGCGCTTCGGATACAGGGCCGAGCTCGATCTGTGACGCCGTTTGTATAAACGTCCGGGCTTCACGAGTACCTGAGCACGGGAAGCTCCAGGTCCCGCAACATGTCCATGTCCTCTCCGGGCGGGCTTCCCTTCGTGGTGAGATAGTCGCCCGAGATGATGGCGTTTGCGCCCGCGAAAAAAGCCCAGGGCTGATATTCCCCGAGTACCGCTTCCCTGCCTCCTGCGCAGAGGAGAATGCACTCGGGGAGAATGAGCCTGAATATCGATATATATCTCAACGCTTCGAGCGGATGGAGTTCGTGCATTCCACCGAGCCTCGTGCCCGGCCTGGGGTTAAGGAAATTGAGCGGCACCACTTCTGGCGCGAGGTCTCTAAGTTCGAAAGCAAGGCTTATCCTGTCGAGGGCGCTCTCTCCGAGCCCGAGTATCCCGCCTGAGCAAAGTCTCATCCCGTTTTTCTTCACGAGGCGGGCCGTATAGATGCGGTCGTCGTATCCGTGCGTGGTGCAGACCCTCGGGTAATAGTCTCTCGATGTCTCGAGGTTATGGTTATAACGGCTCACTCCGGCCTCTGCGAGAAGCCTCGCCTGCTCATCAGTCAATATTCCGAGGGAGCAGCCGACACTGAGACCCGTGTGCGTTCTGACGAGGCGTACGGATTCGAGCACCTTTTCCAGGGTCCTTCCATTAGGCCCTCTCCCGCTCATCACGATGCAGAATTCAGATGACCCTCCGGCTTCCGCCCTCTTCGCCGACTCAAGTATATTCCGGGGCTCGATGCGCGTACGGGGCTCCACGGGGCGCTCGCTGTAAACGGACTGCGCGCAGAAGCTGCAGTCTTCAGGGCAAGCCCCTGTCCTGGCGCTCGTTATGCCGCATAGATACACCCCCCGCTCGTGGCGCCTCGAAGTTACCGAATTCGAAAGGACCATTATCTCCGGGAGCCGGTTGATTCCGCAAACGGCGAGCTCCGTCGCCTCGTCAGGTGTTATGTGTCTTCCGCTCTCCGTCTTTTCTCTCACACGATCGATTATATTGTCGTCCATATCTGTCTCTCCCCTCTCATGCAATTCGCATCACGGAGCTATCGGGCGTTAACGGCTCGCCTTCACACGGGAATGATAATGTGACTGTCCCGTATCTCAACATCTCCGGCAGGATAATTTTAGTGACAACGGCTGCCGTGCGTATGAGGATTGCTTTCCCGGAACGCGGCTATATGTTGCCAGTGTCGAGCGGTACCCTTTCCCGGGCATTTTCCCGGATTCCGAGTCTTATCTTGATTCCGGAGAGTCTTATTGTTACTTCTGCGAGATAGAAAAAATGAAGTTCATTACGCCCGGTCCGCTTTCACCGTTTACGAAGGAGATGCCGTAATCTATGCTCGCGTCTTCGAAAAATTTAAGCGGAATACCTCCGCTGACCCCCACCCCTATATTCCTCAGGTCGGATAATATGTCCCGGGAGGGCCTGTCCTCGGTGCGCGGGTAGAGGGTAGGAATATACTGCGTGTTTTGAACCCAGGAAGAGAAGGTGTTTTCTGATAGTACGGTGAAAGGGGACAGCAGCTTCCCGCCGCGGATCGTCAGATAATCATTGAGAAAAAGATCCACTTCTCCGACCCCGAGACCTACGTCGATCTTGTCCTCTTCGAGCATGAATTCGGGCTTGAGGACGAAATGCAGGTTGTTTGCCAGCTGACGATGGAACATGGGCGAAAAGAGGGCATTGAATTTACGAGGGTCGTCGCTGTCGGCTAAATTCACGGACCCGCTGCCGGTGAATAGAGTCTTGGGGGGATTTGGTTCGCTCGTTTTTTTTATACCGGCGCCGGATGAGCTTAGAAATGTGACGGGGTCCGGGATTGAGGACTCGCTCTTTTGTGCCCCTCCCTCCTTCTCCTCACCGCTTTTCTCCGCCTCGAGCTCGCGCAGCCTCCGGTTCAGCTGTTCTATCTTTTCCTTGACGAGTTTTATTTCTTCATCCGTGGTTTCAGACGCGACGGACTTGAAGGATAAAAGTATTGAAATAAGTATCATGAAAAGAATGTAGAAAGTGCCCTCTGCCCTCATTTTCTTACACCCTCTTGTATCATTTTATTCGAAGTCGATTATTTCTTTCGATTCGATTGTGACGATGATGCCGTCATTAATTCCCGCAGCAGCCCTCTTCCGGTGACGACTTCGTTTTAAGTTTAATACAAGTCAAATCCCAAGGGAATGAAAACAGCCGTGGAATTTCGGTAAATCTGCAAATTGTGCGATATGACGAAATCGTGATATGTTTAACTGCGGCGAGGTAATCAGGCGGACGGGATAATTTTAATGATATGTATTTATTTTGCCGGGGATTTATTTACCGTCGCAGCCTGATGTGTATAATCCATAGCGAAATATAACGAATGTGAGGGGTGTGGCATGATCGAGAATATTAAGGTAAAGGAAATAATGACGTCGGACGTTCTTTCCGTTCACGACAGCGAGAACCTGAGCGCCGTGGCGAGGATATTCAGGGAAAACCCCGTACACCATGTGCCCGTACTCAAGGGTAAGAGACCCGTGGGCATCATCTCGACCCAGGACATCTTCAAGCTGATATTTGACTTCGACTCGACGGACACGAGGATGCTCGACACGCTGCTTGACCACACGTATAACATAAAGGACGTCATGACAGACAAGCTCGTCATATTCGAAGAGGAATCGACACTGAAGGACGTGGCGAAGATACTATCTGACAGCTCGCTCCACTCGATTCTGGTCGTTAACGCTAAAGGCGATCTCACCGGTATCATAACTACGACAGACCTGATGAGGTTCCTCTACAAGAATATCGAATAGCGCTAGAGAACGCCCCGTTGTCTGAGGTCTGTTATTACCACAGCTATATAAAGTAATATAGCCGCCCCCATAAGTATCCCCCCGACGGATATTGCAATTATGAGCGTCAGAGGGGTGAACTTGACGAGGGAGAGGACGATCGTAAGGAGGGCCAAGACGTTAAGCAGACCCGCTGTTACGACCACTTTCCTTATCCAGCCTTTAGTGCTCAATGCTCTTTCCATGCCTCCTCAGGGTGGGGTTTTACGTGGCAGTCGACGCCGATGCAGGACATCTTGCTGGAGAGTATATCATCCGCATTCTCCTCGTGCTCTTCAATCTCCTGATACGAGTTAACTGGAGCATGACAGCGGAGGCATATCCCGTTGTCGTATGTCCCGTAAAGCTCTACAGGCGTCTCGTATCCGGTGTAATAGGCCCACACGTGTCGGATGCCCGTCATCTTCGCCTTCATATTGCCGAACAGGCCGTAGTCGGAGTGGCACGTGAAGCACTGGTCGTCTGCGATCCACCGGTACTGGTAGTGTACGGAGGAAAGGTCCTCGCTGTCCGGGTCTTTCAGCCCCATCACATATCCGTGCATTATATGACATGAATTGCAGAACTCGACCTTTTTCGAATCCTCTATAGCCACGCTGAAATTGAGGAGATATGCGATGGGGGAAATGACGAAGAAGACTACGAGGAGCGCCCATTTCACGAAGGGATCGGATATCCTGTCCTCGTCCCGCCTCAGTATAGATACTATAAGGACTATGCACAGGAGTGATATCGCAAGCACGACCCAGGCGATGAGGGACAGCCCTCCGCCCGCTGCAGAATTCACGCTTTCTTCAAAAGGGTTCATGTTTCTGTACGCTCCGCGCCGTTATTCCTTGAGGCAGGACTCGAAGCCCGCCTCCTGCATGTTCCCGTATTTAAGCGTCTCGAGCCAGGCGAGAAGGTCCTGAAACTCCGCGTCCGTACCCTTGAACTTCTTCCTCTCCTTCTTCTTCGCGAGCTTCTTGCAGTCGGGGGTGTCATTGAAATAGTCCTTGGGGTTCTTCAGGAACTCGGTCAGCCATTTCCCGTCCCTGTCCGCGCCGACGTTCGAAAGGTCTCCGCCCTTGGACTCTTCCTTGTCTTCCTCGCTCTCCTTGAGCTCGACCCCTTTGGATTTGGCGAAAGCCTCCTTCGCCGCCTCGACCTGGGCCGCCTCGGCCTTTACCGTATGGCAGGTGTAGCACCGTTTCTCGACGAATACAGCGATACCCTTCTGCTGAACGCTCCCGTCTTGGGCGAACGCCGCAGCCGGCATCATAAGTATCAGCGCTAATACGTAAACATATCCGTGAACTTGAACCATGGTGTGTAGACCCCCTTGAATTTTATGGTTTCGTGACACGTGCTGCAGATCTTGTTCATGGGCTCTCGCAGATAGACTTCCTTTTCGGGGTCGAGCTTTATTTCCATACCCAGCTCTTCGCTGAGCTCGGGGGCGGTGACGATTCTGAGGAAATCCAGACTCCTCTGGTTATAATCGGCGCCGTAGACCTTCCTGCCCTCTATCACGCCCTCCGGGTGCGGGTCGTGACAGGTGAAGCAGGCGATCTTCCCGTTCTCGTCCCCGGGTAACGGTTTAGAGTCCATCCCCTCGTGCTCTTTCGAGCCCGGGTGCGCAGTTTCATCGTGGCATCCGAGGCAGTTCTCCGAAGGAGCGTCCACGAGGAAATACGTCGGGCTCTTCATCCCCTCCTTCGGGACCTCCGTGTGGCAGTCGAGGCATACGAACTCATCGTCCACCATCCCGGTATGAGGGTTCTCTTCCTCTTCCTCACCCTCTTTTTCCTGGGAGATGAGGAGGGTCGGAATGAGCAGTAAGAAAACGGCTATGAGAATAAATCTAGTAATCATAACCCCCCTGCGTGTGACATGTGTTGCAGAACGTAACCTCGTGACAGTTCCCGCACTCCCTCGGATTGGCCCGCGCCTCGATACCGTGGATGAACCTGAAATTCCTGTCGTGGACCATGATCGTGGGGAGATCTCTCCGCTTGTGGCAGTCCTCGCAGAACCTGGGCGAATGGCAAGTCTCGCACGATTCCTCGTCTGCCTTGGAGAATACGGCGTGTTTTTCCATCCAGTTGAAGTTGTGGTTCTTTGGCTCGATCTCGGCCATATTGAAATGGCAGAGGCTGCACTCGCCCGGAGCTACGTTTCCGGCCTCGGGATTGAAATGACAGAAATGACAGGTCTCCTTTCCCGGGAAGAAGGACTGCTTGGAAAGCTTAATTGCCTCTTCGATGCTCTTTTCGTCTTTCGCTTCAACGTTCATCGGGTGGCAGACGAAGCAGTCGAACCCCTCCTTCTCCATCACCTTCTTATGAGTCTCGTGGGAGTAGTTCATGCTCACGTCGAGCGGTACTTTGGGTTTCGCGCTCGACGCGTTCTCCTCCTTGTTCTGGGCGCCGCACCCTATGAGCGCGAACACAGCAGCTGTCAGTATCAATATCGCTCTATTCATCACATGCTCGTCGAGAAGAAATAACTCAGTCCCAAATCGACCCTGAAATCTTCGTTAAAATCAGGGTTGGTATTGAACTCTACGGCGGTTCTCAGCACCAGGTCCTTCAGGAGCACGTAGTCGCTCCCGACGATGTAGCTGAATGCGTTGCCGCTCTGGTTCGTGATCTTGTCATAATAAGCGTAGGCGAATGCGAACTGGAGCTGCCATCCGCTCATCACCTGCTCGTAGAGGCTCGTGTTGAGTCCTACTGCATAGTCGGTGTTCCCGCTCCCGTCGATATAGTAGAACCCCTGAAAGGCACGGAGACCTATGTCCTTCCAGAAGTCGAACATGAAGCCGAGCTTCGCTATGTTCCCGTTCGTGTTATTGTCGTCACCGGGATCGTAATTGGAATAAGCATAGCTGCCGTTGATTTCCAGGTAGGAAACCGGAACGAACGTGACGCCTACTCTCGCCTGCTGTAGCCTCCCTACGGAGAAAATGTCGAATATCGGGTCGAGCCTGTACTCGTCCCTGTCCTGGTCCAGATTGTAGTTGTCGTATTCGAGGTTCAGGTAAAGCGACCTCAGCACCGTGATCCCGACCCCTGTCGTGAGAAGACCTAGATTCCCTTCGCCTATGTCTATCTCGGCGAGTCCGTAAATGTCCGCGTAATCGGTAAACGGCACCGCCCTGTTGAAGGCGACGTTTATGAACTGCCTCGACGAGAAATCGTCAGGCGCGTAGAGCTCGTAGCCTACGGATATTATGGAACCGAGTATCGCGTCCGTTTTGAGCTTGATTCCGAACAGGCCGAAGCTGTCGCCCGGCCTCTCGGGCTCGGGCTGGAGGTCGTTTTCCTGGTAGCCTCCGTAAGCCGTTATTTCAAGCCCCTTGAGAGGCTTCACCCTGACGAGCGCGCCGTCCATCAGTATGTAGTTCACCCCTTCGGTCACCGCCTGCCTGCCGAGCCTCACCTCGTACGTGCCGGGCGTGTTCGATATATTGACGAAAGCGTTGTAGACGTCGAGCGATTCCTGGTCGCCGTTGAATATCTCTCTCCCTCTGAGGAAGGTGTTGAAGTAAACGTTGTGCCCGGGAGAATTCGCGCTCAGGTCGAGGTACTGGTAGAAGGGATAGACGTATTTTTTGTCCCCGTCGGCGTTAAGCAGCGGTGTGGGGGCCTGGAAAAGCATAAAGGCGTTTCCGTAGAGGCCGAGGCTCCTCGGACGTATAATCTCCGTCTGCCCGAAGGCCGCGACTCCCCCTGACGCCGTGATCAAGAGCAATGTTGCGGCACATAAAATCTTGTTCGCCATTAGAAAGACTACTCCGCAAGTTCAGGTACGCCGTTATCTCCGTGACATATCGGACAGCTCGCAAGCCCTTCCTGCTTTGTAAACTCCCGTATTTCCTCCAGCAGCAGGACCCCGAAGCCGGAGCGGTCCTCCTGGTGTATCACCTCGAGCGGGTGACACACGAAACAGTCTTCTCTCCCCCATCCGTCGGGATGGTCCTCCTCGGTCAGTATGAGTCCTTCGACCCCGTCGAATATGTTTCCCCAATCCTGTCCCTCGTCCTCTTCGCTCACGCAGGAGGCTAGTAATAATAGTAAGATCAGCAGGACGAGCATTTTCATATAGTGTTAGTCCTTTCGTTCATTCCGACTCGGGGCGGTTTATGCGCTCTGCCGGCGGGAGCGGAGGCAGATGAACCTCCGCCGCTCCGAGAGGCAACCCCGCTCCGTGGCAGTTTTTACAATCGCTTTCCGACTGTGGACCCGCCTGGTGATTTTCACCGGTCAGAGCGTTTCCTGCCGCATTTACACCCACATTGTCATGACATGATACGCATGCATCAATCACTGGCTGGGTCGAGAAAGTGGCTAGTACCACGTTCTCTTCGCCGACTTTTTCAAATTCCCTGAAGAAGGAAGCTTGAATTCCGTTTCCTAAGACCCCTACTCCCGGACTGAGTGTGTTCGTGTTTGGAAGATGGCACGCCCTGCAATCGCTCGTGTTCCCGGGATAGAGGACTTCGCTGAAATCGTGCAGGCTCCCCATGAAGCCGTATATAATATAAGGCTTCAGAGAGAGGTTCTCGCCCGTATGTATCTTGTGGATCATCTCCTTGAAATCAATCGACGCCGTAGTGGGTGTCAGGCTTCCCGTCCAGTCGGGCACCGGCCTTACCTCTATGTCGTCGCTCGACGGGTTGTGGCAGAGGACGCAGTATTCGGTGTTGTTGCGGAGGTTTCCGTGGACGCGGAAGTCCTTGGAGAACACACCGTGACAGGAATTGCAGAATTCGTCCTCGGTGGAGTTGTCGACCACGACCCTCCTCGGCACCGGCACGGCATCAGTGACGGCGAAGTAGCGGACTTCGTTCCTCCCCGCCTCTTCGACTTCCTCGAACAGTATCAGGTTCTCACCGCCGACCATCCTCACGATCCTACCCTCAATACCCACGGCATACGTTCCGGTGGCATTATCCGGGATTATTCCCTCGAACGTGTACGTGTAGTTTCCTTCCGCATCTGGCCCTTCTGCGCTTTCCGGGGACTCGCGGAGGAAATTATCTACACCGGGGGTTTCCACACCTGTCCCGCTGTAATCCTGTATGAAGTAATCCGTTGTAGGTCCCGCTATTACGAGGCTTATGGAGTCCATATCCGCGATGTCCACTACCTCGCCCGCATCCGTCTTGATGCTGAACGTGACTTCCGCGTGGTCGCCGGGACGGACCCTCGCCTGGCCTGTCTCGGCGCTCCTCACGTCGACTATGGCGAAGTTGAGTCCGGGGAGGCTCGAAGCCTTGAGCGGTACCGTGTGTGAGCCCGTGACAGAGATATCGAACTCTGTATTCGACTGCGGGATGTGACACCCCGAGCAGTTGTTGTCGTTTAGCTGCACGACGGGGTGATTCTCAGCAGTGGCGAAGTCGACATTGTCGTGGCACGAGCCGCAGGAAGCCCTTGTCGGGTCGTTCTTGTAGTCGACAGCCTGGGTCGCGAGGGATTCGTCGTGACACTTGGTGCAGTTCCTGTTGTCCTGCGGGAACACCACTGTCGAATAGTCGTGCACAGATCCCATGAAGCCGACTATGAAATAGGGGTTCCCCGCTTCGACGCTCGGGAGCATCTCCCCCATGTGTATCTTGTGGATCATAATATTGAAGCCGATATTGTTGCCCGAATCGGGATCTATCTGGTCGACTGTCACGCCTTCGGGAGTAATGATCTTGCTCGAATGGCAGGTTATACAGACGCCCACGTCCCTCCTGACCCCGCCGTGGAGCGCGAGCGGGTCGTGGCAGTTATTGCAGGATTCGGTCGCTACTATGTCCCTCACGGTCCTGACCTCGCCGCCGTTCGGGACGAAGTCGAATGTCGCATTCGACACCCATGTCTGACTGTCTATCGTCTTTTCGCCGTATAATGCTACCGTGTGAGTCTGTCCTCTGTTATAATCGCCGGGCAGCATCGTGGCGAATGTATAGTTGTACATGCCTCCGCCGAGGTCCTGATATTCGCCTTCGTCCTCCGAGTCTGCCTGTGTGGCGCCATTCTGATCCCTCGTAATGTAATCGATGTACTCACCGCTCTCGACTATCCGCGCGATTATAAAGCTTATCTCTACCCCGTCTCTGCTTATCGGGTTCCCGTTCTCATCGGTGAGCTTGATCATCGCGACAGGACGATTGTCGTCACCAATAAAGGCGTCGAGTATCTCTATATTCAGCTTGTTCCCGTCGAAGGGCGGCGGCGGAATTACGCCTCCTCCACCGTTGCTGCAACCACCATAGACGGATATGAGAAGGAATGGCACCAAAATAAGACGGGACAGGAAAAACAGGAAGACATTGTCGCCAGGGTCTTTTACCCAGCCAAGCATAGTTATCCTCCTCCCTTAAGACAAACTCGATGCTCTCGTTTTCATTCTAATATGTGCATTAACGATGCGTAAAGAGTTAATTTTAATCACAATAAATAACAGCGACACAAAATACCAAAGTCTAGGGAACCAAGAACTCCAGCGTTAACCTGGTGTTGCCGATATGATTAATTCCGTCATTATCCATCAAAGCGACCCCGAAAATATAGCTCTGAGAAGTATCGAACTGCGTGTCATCATCGTGGCCCGTCACCAGATCCCTTATCAGCACGACACAGTAACCGTCCTGCTGAAATTTATGCTTATTTAAAATCTCGTTAAAGTCGGGACCCTGCGGATCTGTGATATTTGTGAGACTATCGATGCCTGCTTCGGAATAATCAAGGTCGGTTGCTGTTGTTACATCTGCCACGCTTCCGTCAGGCATCCGCAAGTAATAGCCGGGTACGCCCCAAAAGCCGAATACTCTCAACCTTAGATCAGCCTTATCGGTATCGCCAAGAGCATTATAAGCCCCTGCTCCGGGATGAGCGCCGACTGCAATTATTGCATCAAGTTCGGAATCGGACAGACGTCCGAATTTTATGCTATCCAGTATAGGGCCTGCTCCGCCCTCACCGTTTGCACCATGGCATCCTGCACAATTGGTTTGGTATAAAGTATTCCCATTATCGGCATCTCGACCTTCGGCTCCAACATCGAAGAGGTGTCCGTCAAGCAAGGTAAACGCAGGGTCGAGTACTTGACCGGTCCTGGGTCCAAAGGTAATGGCTTCATCCGTACCGTCCCATATATATTGTGGTCCGCCGCGGTCGCTGCCACCAGCCCTGTTTCTAACTTCGATTCCTGTCCCGGCATCGTCTCGACGACCATCGACCGGCTCTGCAAACTGGTCGGCTGCATGACCCACCGGTTCAGAACGCGATGTTTTCCAGTGCCATATATCGGCCTTTCCGGTTTCCGGACGCATATCCATACCTTCCCCCGCCACATTATGGCAAGATGCGGCACAGCCGACCTCTTGAAATGTCCCGAACAAGCTCGATGTTCCGGGTTCTATTTCAAATGCGAACCCTATCTTGTCATCGTTTAGTTGAGAAGTCCAACCTGCCGGATCATCTGTTTTGTCAGGATCCGCAGGCCCGTTATAAAGTGCTCTTCTGCGGTCTAAATTGAATATCACGTCATTCCAACGTGCTCTGATAAAAATTTGACCGGAACCGGATGTGTATAACCCTGTTAATTTGAGCTCAGCCGGGTTCCCTCTGTTGAAATATATCGTGGCGTCGAGGGTGCCTGTCATATTTAATTGACCGTCTCCATAGAGATTACCGAAAACGACTGTAGATGTTGCGACAGAAATTTCTTCGGCTTCATTCCAAATGGGGTCGTCACAACTTACAGGTTCATCCCCCGGATCTATTAAAACTGCACTCAATACTGTAGATGTGGGTGGAGCTGGGGGCGTCGGCTGAGGAGTTATCCCTCCCCCTCCGTTACAACCGCCATAGACTGATATTAGCAGGAAGGAAAGAACGAAAAACCGGAAAAGTAAAGAACGGATAATGCCACTACGTTTGACACTCACCCTGCCGTCCATAGCGCCCTCTCCTTTAAGAAAAACCCTTGTCAAAATATTAAGTATCATGGAACTGAGAGCCGTGAAAGAGTTAATTTTAATCACAAGTGACAATAGGTTAGACTGGCATATGAAGACTCCGTGTACGCCTGTCTGTGAAGCCCGGCCGTAACCACACTGGGCATCTGCTGATAGCCGGCCGGGAGGTAACAGGGGGTAGAAATGTGATTGAATGTTGAACCGGTTTCGTTATATAATGTGGAATAACCGAATCTCATTTGAACGCTCTGTCCACTGTCAGATAATAAGACGGATTCACGCTGAATAACTCTCATATTCTCTTGTGATAACAGGCGGTTAAGTTTGGCATAAAAGTTGTATTGAGTAGGGTATTATGACCAAGCGAGCAGAGAGGGTGAAAAGAGAAATCAAGACTATATTCCGGCCCGATGCGGAGAAACCGACGAATATAGCGAAAAGTCATTCGTCCCTGTATGTTAAGGCCTGCAAAGCATTCGGCTCCTGGAGGAACGCTCTCGAGGCGTGCGGTATAGATTACGAGAGGGCGAGGAACAACAGGAAGTGGACTAGGGAAAGAATAGTTAGGGAAATAAAAAGGCTTGGTGCGGGGGGATGCTGCCTTAGGCCGTCGGTCCTCAGAAAAAACGGTATGACGACACTCGTATCCGCTGCCGAGTATCATTTCGGCTCATGGAGGAGGGCAGTCGAGCACTGCGGTCTCGATTATTCCTTCGGGAGACGGAAGAAAGGGATGAGGCTCACGGCGTGAGCCGTTTCGAGTTCCGACCATATCGCCTTCCTGAACATGCAAAGGCGTATATTATATCCATCCTTCGAGCTCCGTGAACGTGAGTGCTGCTCGCAGAGTCTGATGCATGCATCCGTAAGCGCTTGATCCCGTCTTATAGTTTAGTCTAAGCATATATAATAATTTCAGGGAGCGGTCACGTGAAGACAGGATCACGGACAATGCGTTTCGACCTGCGGGAGGTGATCCGCGCTGTCGCGGGGTTTAACTTACATCTTTGGAGAGTCCGTGGGTAAACGTCCGAGGTTCGCCCTCTGGCTTGAGTTCATCCTTATATTTGCAGGTGCGCCTGTGCTCGTACTTATCCTTAGGGACAGGTGGCTCACGGTCGGGCTTCTCTGGGCGGGAGCGGCCGGAGCATACATCTATAGCCGTCGGTTCAATGCGGACACGGTCCCGGGGGACATATCGCTCCGCGAAGGCATCAGAGATGTCATGATCAGATTCGCGGTACTGGCTCCGTTAATAACCTCAGCTGCGTGGATTGCGATGCCGGGATCATTCCTCTCGTTCCCCCGCGAGCGCCCCGGTATATGGATTCTCGTGATGCTATTGTATCCGCTCCTCTCTGTCTGGCCTCAGGAAATGGTATACCGGGCGTTCATCTTCCGCCGCTACGCGCCCCTCTTCGGCGCCTGGGGCGGGTATATCCTCGCGTCTGCGCTCGCCTTCGGGTACATGCACATTATATTTATCAATTCCATAGCGGTAGTGGTGTCGGTCCTGGGCGGGCTGCTGTTCGCCAGGAATTATGTGCGGCACAGGTCGCTCGCCCTCGTCTCCATAGAGCACGCCCTTTACGGATGCCTGATCTTCACTGTCGGGCTCGGGAGATTCTTCTTCACGGGATATGCCTGGGGCTGAGGGCTCCTCCCATCCGCGTAAGGATATCTGGCATGCACTACTTGCAAAGCCGCATTCTTTGTCGCATCTTATTTGTATGGTACTATTTTCCCTCCTCTCCGAACCGGAATAATCAATGGTGGGTGTAGCTCAGCTTGGTTAGAGCGCTAGGTTGTGGCCCTAGAGGTCGCGGGTTCAAGTCCCGTCACTCACCCCATCTTTTTTTAGGGGGAATATTCCCGGCCCTCCAATCCCCGGCGAGAGCCGAACGCGGTGTACGGGGCGCATGCGCAGGGTCCGATAGATACACTGTTATGCAGAAGTAAAAAAACGAACTTTTCCCGAAACTTCTTGGATTCCCGATTTCCAAACTTTAATAGAACACACGAAAAATACTATCAACCGACATGAATTAAAAATTTGTATGTAATCGAGTCGATATTCAGTATACTGGTTTTTTATGCTTGAAGAGGTTATATGATCAAGGAGAAATTCGATGGTATGAGTATTTTAAATGAGCTTGGAAAGAAATTGAATTTAGTATTGAAACATTTTGATCTTAGACTGGACCGAATTGGCGACGAAAAAATTTCAATAAATGATTATTCATATTTTCCTAAAACAAGATCATGGTTGGAAACAGTTGGGATTTCAACCTTGCAGGAACAGTTAATCCAAGACGAACCTGCGTTTGCGGATATACTATTATCATTTTCACAATATTCGGAGTGCTTTGAAGCAATACCACTGTATAATAATGGGGATGATACTTGCCCTTACTGGATTAACGACTGGCTACCGGGTCTCGACGCAGTCTCTATATACGGCCTTCTAGCAACCAACAATCCTTCCGTATATTTTGAAATAGGTTCGGGTATTTCAACAATGTTTGCAAAAAGAGCTATCGAAGATCATTATCTCTCAACAAGAATAATGTCGCTTGATCCGGAGCCTAGAGCATCTATTGATGTTATATGCGACGATTTAATACGTTTACCTTGTGAGGAAGTACCTATTTCGCTTTTTGAGAATTTACCGGGTGATATGGTTTTTTTCGTAGATAGTAGCCATAGGGCGTTTCAAAATTCTGATGTAACTGTTTTTTTTACTGAGATATTGCCGTCTCTTCCTGAAGGGTGCGTCTGGGGGCTTCACGACATAGAGCTCCCATACGATTATAAAAGTGATGTGAGAGACCGTTATTATAACGAACAGTACCTTTTGGCAGCTTACCTGTTGGGGGGCGGAGGCGACGATAATATTCACTTGCCGAATGCGTTCATTTCCAGTCGTCTCAAATTGGTCAATATTATCAGAGAAAATATATTTACTTCGAAATACTTTGATGGTGTTAAAAAACACGGTACTTGTTTTTGGATGACGAGAGAGTGTAGCTAATCTTATTATTGTATTATACCACTCATGACAATTACTGCAGGTTGGCTTTGAGTTATCAAAATAATTGATTCGTCAGCTTTCCACCAACCCTAATTCGGATATTGTCATGATTCTCCTAACTTTATGTCCCCACCTGATTACTACGGCCTGCCCTGCTTGCGCCAGCCGTTCTGCTTCCTCCCGCGATACTGCATGGACCTGATAGGTAATGTTGGTGGTCTCTTGACATTGCAATTCATACAGCTTCAATGATTGTTTCATGATGAATCCTCCAGTGACGCTCATTATTACAACATGATGCATCCACCATGCCACCGGATTCCGAAAATAATAATAAGTGATACAGTATAGTTACAACGCTCAATAAGTATTAATTTGAGAATTATGGGTTTTACTGTTTAAGCTGAGCCAAAAGGGATTGTATATTATTGTACAAACGAATCTGTTTACGTTGCGGCAAAGTAAAGTACTCGATATCAATCACCCGTCAGCGACTTACTATGCTCGAGCGGAAGTGGACAGTCTGAGAATACAGATCCCGAATCAGTGGAGGACAGCAACCGTTTTAGGATCGGAATTAAGCTCCGGCATGTTCAGGCACCTTTTCTGGCATCTCACCTTGTCTTTGAAGGCGGAGCATTTGAGAACATCGTCATAGGTCCTGTATGTGAAAATACTCGGCCTGAGTTTCGCTTCCACTATCATCTTCCTGAAGGGGCAGTAAAAAGTCTTCATCGCGGCCCTACGCGACAAGCTGCTGTCTTCTTTTAGAAAATAGATGGATATGGCGACGAGAACACCGAACGCAACGAGCACGGGCAGCACAACGTATGGAATCGCAAACGAAACTAATAGTAAAACAGCCAGAATCAAACCGCCGAAAATTGAAATAACTATATTGAACTTACCCATTATATTCACCCCCTTTCAACGTTATTTCAATGTGATTTATGGTGCATAATTTGTGCCGGATGGCGGTGACGTTATAACCCGTAAGAACTTGCTATTTTTTATCTATATATTTTGAAATGCCCTTATTGTCGGATATTCTGACACTATCCTGCTAAACCGATCGATATGGTAGTGAGGTTACTGCGGCTGGATAGGCTGGTTATAGTAATGTCCGTATAGCGGAATATAAGTTCTTATTCTTCCGCGCCAGGAGGAATAAATGTCACAAGATAAAAGGCCGGTCGCCGTCAATGCAGCCGATGCGCCTGTAAGGTCAAAGCCCTCGAACTACCCCGAGCCGTTCGCTTCCCGGATGGCGGGCAGGGAGAAGCGCCCGCTAGGAGACCTGTTTGGCCTTGCCAACTTCGGCGTCAACCTCACGCGCCTGGCGCCGAACGCAATGTCGTCTGTCCGGCACTACCACACCAGGCAGGACGAGTTTATTTACATCCTGGAGGGGCGCCCTACCTTGCATACCGATGAAGGCCGCACTGTGCTCTCTCCCGGTATGTGCGCGGGCTTCAAGGCCGGCATTGGCAATGGACATCACCTTATCAACGAAACCGATAGGGACGTCGTGTACCTCGAAATAGGGGACAGAACTCCGGGTGACGAAGGACACTATCCCGACGACGATCTCAAGGCTGCGCTTGAGGACGGCAAGTGGCGGTTCGTCCACAAGGACGGAACGCCTTACTGATTGTCTTAACTCAAGGCCTGATCGTTCTCAAAGCTTAATCAACCCGCACCTACTATTATGTCGGAAACGACATGGCAAGGCGTACAATCGAATCAGGCCGTGTTAATTGATTTTGAGCCGGTTTCTTCGGAAGCGGCTTGCTCCCCGCATGTCTTGTTAGCTTCCTCGCTAAATTACTATCGAAATTCAATTCAATTGACATTAGAATTATGCGTGCTATTAGCCACTTGTGCGCAGCATATCTTTACTATTCCAAATTTCCGGTTCTCACCCGGTTTAAGAAAAAGGAGTGGAAGATGATAAGACATTGTATATCTGTTCTCGCGGTTATTTTTTTAGGTCATTCTTTATTCTTTGCGGATTCAGCTTCTGCTCAACTATTGAGCCAGTTAGTAAGTGAAGAAGAGCTGCGTCCCGCTGTAGAGGTTCAAAGAAAAAATGAAAATAAACTCTTTGATAACCCCGGGGTGGTTGCAGTAGGAGTAGGTTTAACCGAGGATGGGAGCGGACCGGCTGTACACGTTTACTTAAATACAAACGCACCCGGAGCCTCGGCTTCCGCCATTTCGAGCCGGTTAAACGGTGTGCCCGTGAGGGTATTCGAAACGGATGAGGTTATCGCATTGGACGGTCCGCCGGGAAATAACCATAAGCAGACATTCGCTCCCCCCGTTCCGATGGGTGTATCCACCGGAAGCGTCAGCATATCCGGGGGATTTGTTACTATAGGGACTCTGGGATATAGAGTCTTTCGGTTAGGGCAGCCGAATAATGTGGGTTACATCACGAACAACCATGTTGCCGGAAGCTCGGGTACAAATCTCTGCCCGGCCATGATTAACCCCGCAAATTTACCTCCGTTCCGCCTGGCTCAGTGTCAGCCCTCTCTCTCCGATGGTGTCGGCTGTGCATCCTCGATAGGAAACCTGGTCCAGGCAGTCCCTATTATCATGGGGGGACTTTATCAAAATACGGTGGATGCGGCTTTTGTGAAGAGCAACCGTAACCTGGTAAATAAAACCATACTGGACATCGGCGATCCAAGTCCGCAGCTGCAGGCTCCGGCCGTTAACCTGGTTGTCCGGAAAAGCGGCAGGACTACTGGTATTACGCAGGGTACGATACAATCGATCAATGTCACGGAAATAGTATCTTACGGTGCGTGCGGGGTAGCCAAGTTTGTAGGTCAGATAGCCATCGTTCCGGGTGCCTTCTCTGCAGCGGGGGACTCCGGGTCGCCTATCCTTGGCGACACAGATTCTTCAGGCCGTAGAAGACCGGTCGGGCTCCTTTTCGCTGGTTCATCTAATGTTACGTTTGCAAATCGTATCAGCGATGTTTTGGGGGCTCTGCATTCCGCGATAGATACTAAATAGTCACTGCGCAGATACGACTCACTGGTCTTGAACTATGTTACCGTTGTCATGGACGCCACAATTACGTATCGGCCGCCCGCACTTTAATTCCCGTACGGATCGATAATATTAACAAGCTATCTCACTTTTTTCGCCAGCGCCGTCGTGAGCCTTTTGTGCGCCTCGGACCTGTCTTCCGGGTCTATGTGGACGTCGAGGATGTAATAGTTTTCACTGTCGCCGATGGCCTTGGTCAGCGCCTCTTCGAGCTCGTCCTCGGTTTCGACATCGAAGCCGATTCCGCTCCCGAAGACTTCGGGCAGACGGCCGTATCTCCAGTTAAGCACGTCGTTGAATCCGCCGTCGATCATCGGGCGCTCCGTCCCGTAACCGCTGTTGTTGAACACGATTATGATCGGGTTCTGCTTGAATCTGACTATCGTGGACAGCTCCATACCGGTCATCTGGAACGCACCGTCACCGACGAGGACGAGGGGACGCAGGTCAGGCCTCGCCGCCTGCACCCCGAGGCTTGCAGGAACCGCGAAACCGAGCGAGCAGTAGTATGCGGGGCATAAAAATTCCGTTTCTCTCTGAATGACCATATCCAGAGCCCCGAGCATGGCATCGCCGGGGTCCGCGATCACGACCGTTTTTTCGTTAAGGTGCGAGTTAAGTGTCCTGAACATGAAATTCACACTGACCTTCTTGTTCTTGACAGGACGCGGGTGTGTAGGCAGAGGGGGGTTCGGTATCTTCGTGCTCTTCCGTCGGCGGATGTTTCCTTTTAAAAGCCCGTTCATAAAATCGTAAATGCTTATGTCTTCATACGTGTGGTATTTGATGGACACGCCTTCGCTCGTGGCGTATATTGTGTTCGTCCGGTCGATCTTCGCCGTATAGATGCCGAGATTCACGTCGGTCATAAAAGCGCCCAGGAGAATCAGGCAGTCGCTCGACTCCACGTATTCCCGGACGGCTTCCCTCCCCATCGCCCCCTCGTATACGCCGATGCAGAGCGGATGAGTCTCGCTGATAACGGATTTCCCCAGTATCGTTGTAACGAAAGGTATATTCGTTTTATCGAGGAGCTCCATGAGCTCGTCCTGGAGTCCGAAACGGTGTATCTCGATCCCCGCTATTATGACGGGCTTTCTTGACTTGTTTATCATGGCGGTCGCTTCCGCGAGCGCTTCCTTGAGTGTTTCGGACTCGCTTCCCGGAGATTCCCGGCGGAGCGCCTTGTACGGTTTTACGGGAAGCGCTACGATGTCCCGCGGCAGCTCGATATACACCGGCCTTTTATATCTCAGGGCTGAATCTAGCACGCGGTCGATCTCGAGCGCGGCCGTCTCTGCGTCGTCTATGAGGACGGAATCGACCGTCAGCTCGCGGAATACCTTGAGCTGTGTATCGAATTCCCTGACCTTGTGGTGGAGGAGCGGGTTTCTGAGGCGCTCCTTTATGCCGGGGGCTCCGCTGATGACCACTACGGGGGATTTTTCGGCGTATGCCTGAGCGGTCGTGTTGGCTACTTTCAGGCCTCCGACGCAGTATGTGATGCATACGACCCCTATCCCCTTGACCCTGGCATATGCGTCGGCCGCGAACCCGGCGCCCTGCTCGTCGCATGTGTTTATCAGCTTCAGCTTGCTCTCTTCGATCTCCTTGAAGAAACTGAGGGCATAATCGCCCGGAACCCCGAACACGTGCCGGACACCCAGGTCGTAGAGTTTCTTGATGAGGTATTGACCGACTGTCGTATGATTCCGCATTAGGAGTCCTCCGGAGCGTGAAATTTTCTTCAGTCTAAATTTAATCCCTTCCCGGCCCGTGTCAAAAACGGAAATCCATTTCACGTATGAAAACCTGAGCTTGGTTCCGGAACGCGCACTATGTGAGGGGGAATTGAAATAACCCACAACAGCTTACTGAAGACTGGACTATCTGCGGACCATAAATAACCTGCCGTGTGCGTAATCAGTTTGCATCATATGATCTTGGTAATTATACCCGGGAATACCTCAGGCTCCGGAGACGTGCATGCCTACCCATTCGCGCAGCCGTTTCACGAAACGGCCGGGGTGGTCCATGTGCACCCAGTGGCCTGCGTCCTCGAATACCTCGAGGATCAAGGCGGGGAAATGGGCTCTGAGGAGCTCCTCGTGCTCCCAGACTTTATATTCGGACCTGCCTCCCGCGATCACGAGTGTAGGTCCTTCGTAAACCGCCCGGGGAGGGAGCTCGAAGGTTTCTTCCGCTGCGAACCTCTCTAGCTCGGGAAGGTTGCAGCGCCAGTAAAATTCTTCCGCGTCGTTCCGTCTCAGGTTCTGAAGTAAAAACTGCCGCACAGCCGGGTTCGGGATTTTCCCCGACAGTGCCCTGTCGGCGTCCGCACGTATGCTGATGGTTCTAAGGTCGAGCTCCATAAGGGCGTCGAGTATCTTCCTTAGCCCTTCTGATCTGCGCCCCGGGACTATGTCCACAACTACGAGGCTCGAGACCGCCGCCGCATCCGATGTCGCTACCGCTATGGCCGCGAGCCCGCCCATGGAATGTCCCACAATGTGAGGCGGCCCCTCGCAGTTAGTCTCGATAAGATGCAGGATGTCGTCCCGCATCGCCTCGACGGTGTGAGGGCCGTGAGGAGAATCCCCGTGGTTCCTTAGATCGGGGACGATCACGCGGCAGTCTTCGGACAACTCCCGCATGATGCGCTGCCAGTTCCGAGAGGACCCCAGGAGTCCGTGCAGTATGACGACTTCGGGGCCTGAGCTCCCGGATTTAATAATGTTGAGTTCCATCTTTATTTTTCTTCCGTCGTGGATAGGTCTACGTGCATTCGCACGGTCAAGCTTTTCACATGGCCGGACGCTCCGGATGACCTCATGACCGGAACTTTTTCCAGTAGCGCACGAGTCCCCCTACGTTCATCCAGAACGGGTCGGCCAGCTCGTATGCTTCGATTAATTCTTTGTCCGCTCCTGCCTTGACGAGTATCTCTCTGAACATACTTTCCATCTCGATTATCATTTCCTCTTCGGTCTTTCCCTGTTTCAGTCTCTCCTCCGTCCATTCGGTAACTTCGAGAAGCCTGTTTTCGAGCTCTTTCAGGTGGCGTTCTGCATCGTCCGACTTGCCGAAATGAGTGAGATACATGGCTTGCGGTTTCAAGTTCATTATTTTTCGTATCGACTCCCGCCAGAGCTCGATGTTGATATCAGGCGGAGGTGTCGGCGGCAACACCGGGCCGTTTTCTATGCGTATGCCGGCCGTGTCTCCCGTGAACAGGACATCGTCCACGAGATAAGAATGATGGTGTGACGCGTGCCCGAGTGTTTCAACAGCCTCGATACTGATATTCCCGATTTTTTTCTTTTCCCCGTCCCGGATTTCATGAATATTATCCCTCGCTATGGGCCTGATTTCGCCCCAGAGCGTTTCCATCTGTTCGTTGTAAATCCGTCTTGCGGATGCAACGAGCTTTACTGGGTCGGCCAGATGCGGGGCCCCGGCCGGGTGAACGTGGATCCTTGCGCCTGAGTCGGCAAAGCGCCAGGCTGCGCCTGAGTGATCGAGGTGAATGTGAGTGACAAAAACGTTTCTTATGTCTTTTATGTAGTAACCGAGATCGTTCAGGCTCTTTTCGAGCTTGTGGAAAGTCGTATCGGGACCGGTCTCAATCAGTACGGGTCCGCCGCCGTTTTCGATAAGAAATGATGCTATAACCCGATCTTTGAAGAAGTGATGGTCTATGGTGTGTATCTTCATTTAAAAAACTCCGGATAGTTTTGAATTTGTGTCTGTGTACGCAAATGTTCCTGTCTGTTATGATGTAGAATCTATGTGTAAAAGCTCTCGTCGCTCACAACAAATTACAAGCCCGGTCAAATGAATATACTCGAATTCTCCTCGCTCGTCTTTCTCGGCTCTCTGCTCGCGGGCTTCCTCGGCTCGGCGACGGGCCTGGGCGGCGGGGTTGTGATAGTGCCTCTCCTGGTGCTCGGTTTCGGCGTTGACATACGGTACGCTATGGGCGCGTCCCTGGTTTCGGTTATTGCGACCTCTTCTGCGGCGGCCTCCGCTTACGTAAAGGAGGGGTTCAGCAACATAAGGGTAGGGATGTTTCTCGAAATAGCCACAACGGCAGGCGCCGTCGCCGGAGCCGCCGTAGCCACGAGCATCGCCCCTTCGGCGATCGCGGTAGTATTCGGACTCGTGCTTCTGTATTCCGCCTACCAGTCCGGCTTCTCCCGTCACAAAGACTCTGCTCCCGGAGGGCCCGACAATCTGGCCACGCGGCTCAGGATGAACTCAGAATACCCGACGCCGGAGGGTCCCAAGAGTTACTATGTCCGCGCGGTGCCCGGGGGCTTCGGGATCATGTTTATTGCAGGCGCTCTTTCAGGGCTGCTCGGCATAGGTTCGGGGGCGCTCAAGGTGATAGCCATGGATCAGGTCATGCGCCTGCCTTTCAAGGTCTCGACGACTACGAGCAACTTCATGATCGGCGTCACCGCCGCCGCGAGCGCTGGCGTTTTCTTGAACCGCGGGTACGTCGATCCGGGTCTCGCCATGCCCGTGATGCTGGGCGTGCTCTTCGGCTCTCTTGCCGGCACCCATTTTCTGCTGAGGGTGTCGACACGAGTTCTCCGAATCGTTTTCGCGGCCGTTATTCTGGTGCTTGCTATAGAGATGCTGTATAAAGGGCTTGCAGGGGGGTTCTGATTAGATGGAAAAGAAAGGCGGAATGAGCGATGAGCGGATCGATCTGATAATCGGCAACCTTCTCAGGGTAGATGTGATATTATCTGCTGTATTCGTCTTGACAGGCGCCGTTATTTACCTGATACGGCACGGCGCGGAGATGCCGGATTACGGCGTCTTCACGGGGGTGCCCAAGAACCTGCGCGGCCTCAGGAAGATAGTAGAGGCGGCGTGGCAGATCAGAAGCGTGGGAATTATACAGCTGGGACTTTTACTGCTCATCGCCACACCCGTCGCGCGCGTCGTTTTCTCGGTCTTCGCGTTCCTGTTGCAGCGTGACTATATGTACGTCGTTTTTACGCTGATCGTGCTTACGGTGCTCCTCCTCAGCATAACGGGGGTAATAATTTAACCTCGATGCGGGGTCCGAAGATGAACCGGAATAAAGAAATTACGATCGACGGCTCATACGGCGAAGGCGGCGGGCAGATTGTCAGGACAGCCGCCGCATTGTCCGCGATAACGGGCGTTCCCTGTCGTATTTACAATATCAGGATGAACCGGAAGAATCCGGGCCTCGCGCGCCAGCACGTGCTGGGTCTGAGGGCGCTCGCGCGTCTCTCTGGCGGAGAGCTCACTGGCGATAGTCTCGGGTCGACCGAGATAACGCTCGTTCCCGGCAGGATGACTTCTGCTTCGCTCGACGTCGATATCGAGACCGCGGGAAGCATCACGCTCCTCCTGCAGACGCTCCTGCTGCCGTCCTTCTTTGCTCCCGGAACGGTACATATCGGCTTTCACGGCGGTGCGACCGACACGTTCTTCTCGCCCGTGATCGATTACCACAGGTTCGTCTTCTCGAATTTGCTCGCAAGGCTGGGGCTCAGTTGTGTGACCGAGGTCGTGAGGCGCGGTTTTTACCCCAGGGGCGGAGCCGAGGTCGGAGTCAAGGTTATACCGGAAAGCGTTTCGAATTGGATATGCACGGAGCGTGGACGCTTGCGTAAGATTCTCATTCTGTCGGGGGCCGCCGAGGTACTGAAACCCAGACGGGTTTCGGAGCGTCAGGCGGAGGCCGCTTTAAAAACTCTCGGCTTCGGAACCGGGGTGCCGATCGAAAACGTAGTCGAATACTTCCCGACGCTATCGGCAGGGAGCACCATCACAATAGTCGGCGAGTTCGAGAATACGGCGATAGGTGCGGATTCCCTGGGCAGTCCGGGGAAGAGGGCGGAGGCCGTCGGAGACGGAGCAGCCCGGATGTTCCTCCATGAATTTAATTCAGGCGCATGTCTCGATGCGCACGCCGCCGACCAGGTCCTTCCTTATCTGTCCATGGCGGAGGGGGTGTCCCGGTTCACCACTTCCCGAATCAGCAGGCACACTGAAACGAATATATGGGTCTTAGGCAGGTTTCTGGATAGAAGAATAGAGGTCGAGCCGCTCGGCGCGGGGGCGGTTATAAGGATTACATGACAGCTACTCCAGACTGAAAATAATTATCCGTAGTGGACTCTTGCACCTGGGTTGTGTTCTCTTAAGAGGCTTATCGTATGACGCCCGGTATTTCTTCGTGTAAACCCTCTCAACCGCTACGCTCTCAGCCCACGCAATGAATTGAAATACAACGCCGACGGCTCCCTCTGCCTGTACATTCAAAATGCGTCTCCCCCGGCGCTGACGAGGAATCCAACTGGCTTCCTGCACAGAAAGACGATTCCATGCCCTGCTTGTCGAACGAGACGCCCCCCTCTATACTCGACGGCTCGTGGAGCCCTCCGTCCCTTATTCTGGTGAAGTAATCAGCGCGACAGCACATTCTTTCTAATATCGCGTTTTATTCAATGTCTCGGACGGCGACTCCCCGTAAAGGCTCTTGTATTCGACGGAGAACCTGCCGAAGTGCCAGAAGTGCCACTTGGCCGCGATGTCGGTTACCGTTGTATCTTCGGGGTCTGCTATTAGCAGATCTCTACGGGCTCGTGCATACCTCACGAGCCTGAGATACCTGATCGGGCTTATCCCGAAAAATTCCTGGAAAGCATAATAGAGTGTTCTCATGCTGATACTTAGGGCGGAGCAGAGGTCTAGCAGGTGTATTGGCTTATAGGAATTGGCTTTCAGGAAATCGATAGAGAGCTTAATAATATGCTCGTGTGTTTTTTTGCCTCTGCGTCTCTTTGAAGCTGTATTTAATGTATTGCTAAGGATTAGTATTTGGGAGTTGATCAGGGACCATTCCATTCCCTTGATAACATCCGGATTCTGAAATATCGCCGGATTTGAATTCACAAGCTCGGTTATTTCATTCACAATATCGTAGAACAAATCGAGAGACGCATATTCCTGACACCTTAGGTATGCTGATACACTTTTTCGTGTGTCTAACTTTACGTTCAATGGATCGAGAATGGACTCCTCGAAATGATTAGGTTTGAATGTAATGTATGTCCATTTGCATGAACCGTTTGTAGTGGCCATGTAATCTGAATTTTTTCTGTAG
Source organism: Thermodesulfobacteriota bacterium (assembly GCA_040754335.1). Lineage (NCBI taxonomy): Bacteria > Pseudomonadati > Thermodesulfobacteriota > Thermodesulfobacteriota bacterium. The sequence goes on from JBFMCV010000001.1 coordinate 195,614, forward strand.
AACATGAAAGATTTGCCGTCGATGTCATAGCCGTTGCAGATGGTGGGAAAATCCCCCGTGATTTTAAAAACCATTCCGCTCCTCACCTTATCGGTTGTAGCGTTTGCCAGGTGTCCAGCTCCGAAGTGTCCCACCTGCAGGTTTATGTTCTCCAGGAAGACTTGCGTCAGGCTCGAAGGAAATTCAGACCGGCCTAGTTGCATAAGTTCAATGTCGGCATGTTTTATATACTGCGCCAGTTCTTCAAGCTCCTCTGTTTCAATTCTGACCAGAAAACCGGGAGTCGTTGCCGGGATTTTATCTTCTTTCATTCCTTAATATTTTCACTTCCGTATATGAATTTTCCGTAAATTTGCAAAATTCGGATAGACACGATTTATCAAGGATTATATATTGGCACACAGATGCTTTTCAAATTTATTGATATTAAAGAGATCACTATGAATGGGGCTCGTTAAATGTATTAAAGGGGGTAACGTGCGCCGACTGCCATGACCCAAATAATCTCAAACCGAGAGGAAGGGGACAATGAGCTTTATTAGGGTTGCCCGATGGCAGAAGGGCACGATGCCCCCTCTCCTCAATAGACAATTTTATCATATTGCAAAATTCGGATAGACATTATTTATCGATAATTATACAATAAAATGGAGGGGGTTAGGACCGCAAATACAACACAAAAACACAATAAATTATTATTTAGTCTGAGGAAGTTACCTGCATTATATGGAATTGAGCAGATAACAAAATAAAGGAGATCATTATGAAGATATGCAGAGGGGTTTTAGTATGTATCGCTATAGTCTCAGTCGCTCTTTATACATCCTTCTTGGGCGGTGTAGCAGCGTTCGCCCAGGGGAAGGGTGCCTGTGCGGGTGACGTACAAACATTCTGTAGCGAAGTTCAACCCGGGCAGGGAAAGATAATTCAATGTTTGAAGCAAAATATTGAGTCGCTATCCCAGGGTTGTAAGGACCGTATCCTGGAAGTCGCAGAACAGGTTGCCGGGGCTAACCAAGCATGTGAGGAAGATATTTTCACGCTCTGTCCGGGTGTTCCAGCCGGAGGGGGGCAGGTTGCACAATGCCTCAAGGCTAATCAAGCCCTGCTTTCTCCCCAATGCGCGGCCGCGATGTCTGAGGTGGGGAACTGAAGCCGGGATTAGGTTGCACCCTGTTGTATTGATGGGTTGGATAGGTAAGTCGGAGTTCATAAATGAGTTCATGAAAGAAACAGGGGGCATGGATTGTGATGTCGGCTCTTGGTTTGTTGCTTGCTGCGGGGACGGTCAGCGTTCAGCAAACAGGATAAGGTGATCAGAGTAAAAGTGCGCAGGAAGCAATGGCCGTGGCGAAGCGGATGGCGGATTTTCTGTCCCAGCTCCAGCGCTTCAGCGTTACGGCAGATATAGGCTTCGACGCGGTGCAGGACGACGGCCAGAAGATCGAGTTCGGAGAGACCCGCAAGGTCCTGGTCGACCGTCCGAACCGTCTCCGCGTAGAAGAGACCAAGCGTAACGGGTCTGAGAGCGAGCTGATATTCGATGGCAACACCATCATGCTCTATTACGCGAAGGATAACGTTTATGCATTGGCGGACAGACCGGGTACAATCGACGACGCCGTTTCATACTTCGTCAACGACCTCGGCATGCGCTTGCCTCTTTCACAGCTCCTTAACAGCAAGCTTGGCGCGAATTTGTCAGGACGGAAACGGTCCGCCTCTTATGTTGAGAAATCGTCCATTAACGGCATTCCTTGTGATCAAATCGCTCTCCGCGTGGCGGATGTCGACATGCTTCATGTATTGAGCCAGCTCGTCAATCTCCCGAGCAGCGAGCCTTATAAATGGGAGGGTTATTGAAGATGGAGCAGTTACAGGATCCATTGTCTAAACATTTTTTCACAATTTGAATCATATTGCAAAATTCGGATAGACAATAATATCAATCGGACTATAATAAAAAAGGGGGTATCTGCAAAAATTCATTGATATTAGTTCGCAATTAATATCCAAATGTTATCAATAAGTTGCAGAATTCACTCAAAATTTGTTTTGTAATCATCTTGCTTAGCACGCGGCAAAAAAGGAGATAACAAACGATGAAAATATCAGCTAATTCCCTCAAAACCTTGAAAGACTCCCGTCTGGTGCTTGTTTTGGCGGCAATGCTGCTGGCAATCGTTATGGGGATTGGTTGTAAACCTTCCTCAAGCCAGACTCCGCAGCTAATGTTTGTACAGAGTGCGGACGACCTCAAGGTGGATCCTGTTGCAAAAACCTTCCGGCTGCTGAATGTAAACCAGCAGACCCTGTACTTCTCCGACCGTCCGGTGCGTATCGCCGGGCATCTCAAAATGACTGATTATCTCAAGGAATGGACAGCGAAAGCCGGCAAGGACAACTTTGGCGCGGACCCTCCGAATGCCACGCTATCCGTTTATGAGCCGGGAAAACCTGACAATACCACCGTTGTGGTCGAGATCACCAACCCGGTAATCGACGGTTCAGACCTAATCTATAACTACAAGATCATAGAAGGCACAATGCCTGCCGCTGGAGGAGCAACCACGCTGTTCATTGATTGGATCGGGGTCGGCGGCGGTGTTGGAGCCGGCTTCCACGGGGTCGGTGTAGGTGCCCGCGGTCCCGGCGTCTTATAACCTGCCTGGCTCGGGTTTCAATAACGTTATTGCCGATAAGTCGATCTATGAACTATTTTTGAATGAACATCAGGGAGGGTATTCATGAGCTGCAGGAATAAATTGTCGAGTTTAATAAACATAAAAGCCGTTTTAGTCTTATTAATACTGATCTCGGTGTTGCCCGTGCGAAGTTATGGCGACAGCCCGGACGTTGATCCCAAGGCCGATCAAGTGTTGCGCAAAATGAGCGACTACCTTGCTCAGCTTCAGCAATTCAAGATACAAACCGAAAACGCGCTTGAGATCGTCCTCATATCGGGCCAGAAGATTCAGTACAACAATCAGGTTGAAATCGCAATAAAGCGACCTGATAAGCTTCGTGCCGACAGAAAGGGGGAAGTTTATGACCAGGAATTCTATTATGACGGTAAAACGCTTACGCAATACAGCGAAGGCGCTAACGTATATGCCACTATAGAGGCACCGCCCACCCTAGATGGAGCACTTGACTTTGCCATGGCGACCCTCCATATCGAAGCTCCGGGGGCCGATTTAGTTTACAGTAATTCTTACAATATCCTTATGGAAGACGTTATATCGGGGATTTACGTTGGGATGACTATCGTGGACGGAGTAAACTGCCATCATCTCGCTTATCGCAAAAATGACGTTGACTGGCAGATTTGGATAGAAGACGGCGATAAGCCTTTGCCCAAGAAATTTGTAATTACGACTAAATGGTTGACCGGCGCGCCTCAATATACGATAACAGTCAAAAGCTGGGACTTATCCCCAAAGCTTAAAGACGACATGTTTACATTTGTACCCCCTAAGGACGCACAGAAAATTGAATTTGTTCGTTATACGAATTAAGTGGGGAAACGAAATTAGGTAGCAGTATAGGAGAAGAGTCGTGAGTATCGTTCTAAGAACTTTAATAATCTCGGGTTGCCTGTTTTTAATGTTTTCCATTGATGTTCCGAATGACATACCGTCAGGAGTAGATGTTGTGTCTGAGGCAAAGGCCGGCCCAGCCGGTCCCGGCGGTCCTGCAGGTCCTGGTGGCCCAGCCGGTCCCGGCGGTCCTGCTGGTCCTGGTGGCCCAGCCGGTCCCGGCGGTCCTGCTGGTCCTGGTGGCCCTGCTGGTCCGGTTGGAGTTGGGGGAGTTGGTATTGGGGGTCCGGTTGGTGTTGGTGGAGTTGGTGTTGCGGGGGTAGCCCGACAAACGACTAGAACAGTTGCCAGATGACTACTTTATAACAAGAAGAGCACCCACTGAGGATGCTCTAATGATCGAGTTCGTAACACAAATAAAGCAGGGTTTATGAATCAATTGATGATAATGGAGGAAAGCCATGTTGACAGTTACTAGGACGTTAATATTTTCAAGCATTCTATTTCTAATGTTTTCCATAGATGTACTGAATGAAATAAAGTCGGGAGTAAATATTGTTACTGAAGCGAAGGCATGGATTCCCGGTCCGGTAGGTGTCGGAGGATTCGGTGTCGCGGGGGTAGCCCGTCGCACCACGAGGAGAGTAGTTGTCGGGACTACTGCAGTGGTGACTAGCGCCGCAGCGACTACCGCCGCTGTGGATGCTACGTATGCTGCCACGGCTCCGCCACCCCAACAAGTCGTCGTTGTCGATCAAACACCACAGGTCGCCCCGCAGTCTGGTACGGCTGTACCTATAGGTACGACAATTCTGTCCTTGCCGGCAGGTTGCTCATCAGTATCAGCGGCAGGGGGGACTTATTTCAACTGTGCCGGGGTTTATTACCAGCCTTCTTATCAGGGGAACACCCTGGTCTATATTGCTGTACCGACGCCATGAGTCATTGTAGAGATGCTGTGATTAATAGTAGATTATCAGATTTATTTGTGTGAACACCAAACTAGAATTATTAAAGAGGGGGTAGTTATGGAGATCAAAAAGCAAGTATTTTTTATCCTTGCGTTTGTTTTCATCACCATGCCGACTTTCGCCGAAGAAACCCCGCAGCGTAACGCCTATTTCGGCGAAACCCACGTCCACACGAGCTGGTCGCTCGACGCTTTCAGCATGGGGAACACAATCACCAATCCCGGCGACGCGTACAAGTACTTCAAGGGTGAGCCGATCAAGCACCCGCTGGGTTACGAAGTAAAGATCGACACGCCGCTCGACTGGGCAGGCGTTACTGACCACTCCGAATACGCAGGAGTGGTCCAGGCCGCAAACGAGCCTGGCTCCCCGGTCAGTAAGATCCCGGAAGCTGCACCCCTGGTCCTGAAGGCCAGGACGAAAGAAGAAATGACGCGGGTCGCCCTGTACGCCATCAACACTTTGGCCTCCGGGCCGCCCATAAAGGCTCTCATGTCTCCGGAGATAGCCGGCACGGTTTGGAAGAAGAACGTCGAGCTCGCCGAGCAAGCGAACCAGCCCGGGAAGTTCACGGCTTTCTGCTCCTACGAATGGACCTCGATGCCGAACAACATGAATCTCCACCGCAATATCTTCTTCAAAGACTGCGCCAAGGTGCCGGCGATGCCCTTCAGCGCTCTCGACTCTTTCGACCCCGTGGATCTCTGGAGCTGGATGGACACGCAGCGGAAAGCAGGCAACGAGCTCCTTGCAATCTCGCACAACGCCAATCTTTCTGACGGCCGCATGTTCCCGACCGAGGTCGACATCAAAGGCCGCCCGATCGATGCCGCCTATGCCGCGTCACGTGTCCGCAACGAGCCGCTGATCGAGATGAAGCAGCTCAAGGGCACCTCGGAGACTCACCCCTTGCTCTCGCCCACAGACGAATTCGCCAATTTCGAGATCATGTCGGTTCTGCTTGGAAATCCGCCGGGCCGCATTCCGCACATCGTAGGTAGCTACGTCCGGCAGGCCTTGAAGGACGGCCTCGCCATGCGGGATACCGAAGGTTTTAACCCCTACAAGTTCGGCTTCGGGGCCGGGTCGGATTCGCACAACACCGCAGTCCCGTACCGTCAGGACAACTTCTTCGGCGGTCATTCTTTTACGGACGGTACGATCGAGGTGCGCATGTCCGGCACACTGGTCGGCGGGATGTTCGACGCGCGCACCGAAGGCACCGGCGGGCTGACCGGCGTATGGGCCGAAGAGAACACGCGCGCCTCGCTGTTCGAGGGCATGAAGCGCAAGGAAACTTTCGCTGTCAGCGGCCCTCACATCAAGGTGCGCCTATTCGGAGGCTGGGAGTATTCTCCTGAGATGGTGGAGCAAAAGGACTGGGTCAAGGCCGGTTATGAAAAGGGCGTGCCGATGGGTGGCGACCTGCCGCCTATGAAGTCCGGGGCGCCTACCTTCATGGTGTGGGCGGTAAAGGACCCGACTTCCGGCAATCTCGACCGCATACAGATCGTAAAGGGCTGGACGAAGAGCGGCCAGAGCTTCGAGAAGATATTTGATGTGGTCTGGGCAGGCGACCGCAAGCCTGACAAATGGACGGGTGTGGTGCCGCCGATCGAGAGCACTGTGGACATCGACAACGCTACCTACACCAACACAGTCGGCTCGACGGAGCTTAAGGCGGTTTGGACCGATCCGGAATTCGACCCCGGTTTGCATGCCTTTTACTACGCCCGTGTGCTGGAGATACCGACGCCGCGCTGGACAACGATCCAGGCGAAACAGCTGGGTATCGCTCCGCCTGATGTCGCATCCGCCACTATACAGGAGCGTGCATGGACTTCGCCGATCTGGTACACCCCGAGCGCCGAGGCGCACAAGAGCGCAAAGCCCGGACTCACGGTGACCGACCTGAAGAATAAGGGTGCGGTGCAACTCGACGACGCTCAATTGAAGGCGCTGATCGTGGAGAAGTCGGTATGGTTGCAGAACACAGTGACGGGTGACAAGTACATGATCATCTACGGCGCCCTGGGGAAAGGGGCCACTGCCGAACCGCTCACACCTGTCGAGCCCGGGTACGTTACCCAGCGTTTTCCAACCAACCAGGGACAGTTTCAGGTACGGTACGTCGGAAAGGATGTAGCCACGCAGAGCCTGACAGGCGATACGTTCGATGCCAGCTATCTCGGCACCTCCCGGACGTACAACATTCAGAACGGCATGATAGTCACGGAGCTAGTCGGCACGCCCATCGAGATATCCGTTTACAAGATGGGTGACAAATATTACGGAGCGCGCAGCAATGAGTTCGGGTATGCAAACTACGAGATTATTCCCGCTGTGGCGGAACTGAGCCCTATACGGTGAGCAATATGATAGGATACAAGAGGGACTATTTCGCAGGAGAAGGTCGATGAAACAATTGTTGCGCGAGCCTCTCCTGCATTTCCTTCTGATAGGACTCCTGTTGTTCGGTGTGTATGGATACATGCACCGAGGTAATGGGGGAGACGAGTCGTCCAATCAGATAGTCCTGACCATGGATGACCTACGTCTGATGAACTCGTACTTTGTTTCGCAATGGCATCGCCAGCCGACTCCGGAGGAATTCCGGGCAATGGTGGAAGACAGGGTCCGTGAGGAAGTTCTCTACCGCGAGGCTTTGGCGATGGGTCTCGACAAGGACGATACCATTGTGAAGCGCCGCATGGCACAGAAGATGCAATTCCTGGCCGAGGATGTCGCCACCGCTCGTGAACCGACGACCGCAGAGCTCAAGGCGTGGTATGAAAAGAATACCGACGCGTTCGCGTTGCCGAGCCGCATCAGCTTTCGTCATTTGTACTTTTCTCCAGATCTTCGGAGTCAGAGTGTGCACGATGATGCGGTGAAAGCCCTTGAGGAAATAGCCGGCGAGCCGGAAGACTCGATGCTCGCCGCATCTCTCGCCGATCAGTTCATGTTCCAGGACTATTACGCGGACCGTACGACGGAGCAGTTAGCCAAGGAGTTCGGCCCCCAGTTCGCGACAGCTGTGTCCAAACTGGAGGCAGGCATGTGGCAGGGTCCGGTCGAGTCCGGCTACGGCTGGCACTTGGTGTTCGTCGATTCAGTGATCCCGGGCCGTATTCCCGCATTCGAAGAAATTGAGCCGGATGTGAAGACCGCGTGGCTTGGCGAACAAAAGCAAAAGACCTGGGAGAAGGCTTACCGGGAGATGCGCGTGAAGTACGAAGTGCTTCTGCCCGCACCTTCCAATGAATCGGCGAAAGCATACGTTCCACCCCCAAAGAAACAGGCTCCCGCTCTCTCGGGGGAGGCTCCGCTGTGACGAGGTACTCTTCCACCGTTTTTCTCAAGCTCGCTCTCGCGACAATCTTTGCCCTGCTGGCAGGAGTTTTCATATCGGTTCCATTTACCCAGGCGCACGAGACACGCCCTGCTTACCTTGAAATCAAGGAAACCGGTCCCGGCCGGTTCAGCGTGCTCTGGCGCACCCCTGTACTCTCGGGCATGCGCCTTCCGGTCATTCTGAAATTTCCTGACGGTGTGCGCGATGTTACTGAGCCGGTGATACAGGAATTAACGGACTCGCTCCTCGAGCGCCGAGTAGTCGAAGCTGAAAGCGGCACGCTCGCCGGGAAGCGTATCGAGTTTGTCGGGTTGCAGGCCACTATCACCGACGTTCTCGTTCGGGTGCAGACGCTAGACGGAGTATACTCGACCACGCTCGTTAAGCCCTCACAGCCCTGGATGGAGATATCTGCGCCGAAGGGGCCGCTTGCTGTGGCGGGCGCCTACCTTGTCCATGGTATCGAGCACATTCTCTTCGGCGTAGACCATCTCCTCTTCGTACTCGCCCTCGTGCTCATAGTAAGAAGCTACCGTGTCCTGCTCCTGACTATCACTTCATTCACTGTCGCGCACTCAATCACACTCGCACTTGCAACGCTGGGCGTCGTCAATGTGCCCGGCCCTCCTGTGGAGGCTGCGATTGCGCTTAGCATCCTGCTCGTTGCCGTAGAAATCGTCCGGCAGGAGCGGGGACAGTCCGGCATGACGGCGAGGTGGCCGTGGGTGGTCGCATTTTCGTTTGGTTTGCTGCACGGTTTCGGCTTTGCCGGTGCTCTCACTGCAATTGGGCTTCCGAAGAGTGACATCCCTCTGGCATTGTTCACGTTCAACGTCGGGGTCGAAATCGGACAATTGGCGTTTATAGGCGCGGTTCTCGTTGTGATTGCGCAGGCGAGACGAATTAAGATCGCTCCGATCTTCGACCGTTACGCATTGCCCGCGGCAACATACACGATAGGAGCATTAGCGGCTTTCTGGTTCATCGAGCGGTTGGTTGGGTTCTGGAGATGAACATTCGATAATTTTTGATAGGAGGTTGGGAGATGAAAAATTACTTCGTGTATGCGATTCTAATAATTATATCGATTTCTTTTTCCATGGGAAATTCTGCTTTCGCTCAGGCCGACTGGGTAAACGAGCGACTGAATGACGAGAGCGGCCTGAGCTGGTTGGACGGAGGGTCATACCGGATAGCGTTTAGTGACGGGGGTGATTCTTCGGAAGCTGCCGGAAACGAAACGCTCTACGCACAGGCCGACGAGACTACCACTGATACAACCTACATCGAAGCTCCGTCGAAAGAATGGCATTTCTCCATTATCCCTTATTTATGGATGATGGGGATAAACGGGAAGGTGGGAGTAAAGGGCCGGACCGCGAATGTAGATGTTTCATTTTCTCAAATATTCGAGAACCTGGATTTCGCGGCCGAGGTCCACATGGAGGCGTGGAGGGAGAGGTTTGGATTTTTTATCGATGCAACTTATTCGAAGATAGCATTGACGAAAAATGTGTCGCTCAGACAGGACCGCACTCTCAATATCAAAAACGTGAGTCAGTTCTTTCTCGGAGAATTTGGAGGATTTTACAGGGTTGGCACATGGCCCATAGGGACTGTAAGTTCCGAATCCAAGACAAAAACTTCGATTACATTTGATCTGCTCGGGGGCGGACGTTACTGGTGGCTTGAAGATGAAATAGATTTGAGAGGCCCGCTCGGTCAAAATCCTGAGTTCAGCGGGAGCGAGAGCTGGTTCGATTTCATCGTCGGCGCGCGTGCCAAGCTGGACATTAACAAATTTTTCATTGCGCTGAGGAGCGATATAGGCGGGTTCGGATTCGGCTTCTCTTCGGATATCTCCTGGAATATCGCCGGATACATCGGCTACGAGCTGCCGTGGTATAAGATAACGCCGATAATCGGCTACAGGGCGCTATACGATAAATACTCGAACGGGAGCGGGAACAACCGTTTCTTGTGGGACGCGTGGATGTACGGCCCGCAGATCGGGATCGGATTCCAGTTCTGAAAATTGGATGCAAGTATCACCGGATATTGGTAACCCGTAGTGTATATACCTGAGCGGGAGATATTCACGGTTTACGAACGGCTTGATACTGCCTGCACTTTCTGTCCCCTCCACATTGTTTCTCCCCTTCATCTCTTGTTTGGGAACATTGCATATTGATAAAAATAGGAGCTGCATTAATATTTGTGGCAAAGGAGAAAGAAATGAAGATACGATCGCTTACGGTGATCATTACACTTCTGATTTTCGGGGTCCTTCTCTCCCCGGCAACTGGCGTAGCACAGCAGGAAGATGAGACAGGGGTCGTGTTAAAGCCGTCTCCTGATGTAATCAGCAAAGCAGAGAACCCCTCTCCTCCCCCCGACGCGAAAGAGGGTTCCTCGATCGGCGAGGACGGCATGACAGTGAACACCCAAAATTCCCCCAGAGATACAGATTTTCTCTGGATTCAGGAGATAGACACGGACGGCAACGGAGATATGGAGTCCGCGAACCTCATTTGGGACGGCGAGGACAAGATCCTCTACTTCTATTATGAGGGCGATTTCAAGTGCAAAAACGGAAAAACGGCCAAGGGTGCGGCGCTTATAGGCGTGAACGGAAAAGACAATCCTCGGAACAAGCCTGCAGGCTCCGGTTTTTACGCCGTATCCCTCGACAAGGGTGAATGCGGCGCGGAGGAGGCGGGGCTCTGGGGCTGCAGGTTCGACACGGCCGGGAATCCCACGGTATGCGGTGTCGTGGGGTTAGACGACAAATACGACGATATTGTCATACTGACGGCGAGTGAATAACGACCGCTTCGTTCTACAGTGACTAAATAATCCGGGAAACCATCGGGAGGCAGTTATGAAGATATTGAAGGATGCTTTTGTAATTGCATATATACTTGCTGCACTGGCTGCAATAAATTTTACAACGGCTCAAGCCGGTGCTCTCAACGCGGACAGCATCGTCGGGAAATGGAAGGACCCCGACGGCTCAGCAGTCGTTCGGATCGAGAACAAGGGCGGTTACTACGAAGGAGTTGTCGTGGAGAACGCCGAAAACCCGGGCTCAGTTACCACTGTGGTTTTCAAAAACCTTGTATATGACAATACGGACAGCATCTGGAAAGGGACCGTATATTCGATTAAAAAGAATAAGGACTTTAACGTCAAGATCAGTATGGACTCGGGCGACAGCTTCACAATGACCGTAAAAGCGGGCCTGGGATCCAAGAAGTTCGAGTGGGCGCGGGTCGAATAACAGTTCTTCCCGGATGCTGCTCCACTCCGCATGTTCACCCAGTGGTAGAAGGGCTTCCATTCTTTATAACTGCCGGGGCTACCGCCATTCGCACGGAGATTATTGAAATACCCGCCATATCCTTCCGATATTGAATAATTTTTGAGAAGCAATAGAATTAACTGGAAGCTGCCACAGTGCGCGAACGGCGTGTTCATCGTTACGGGGAGCACGGCGTCCGTGGCGTCCCGTAGCTGGGAAGTCCGGATTATTATAAAGATGCTTAAGAGAATTTTCCTTAGTGTTATATGCATTATATCTGCGGCCGCGGCCGGCTGCGGCGGGAGTTATTCCCCAAAGCCGCCTGAGGAGGTCTCATTCCTCGACAGGGCGGAGACGCAGAGCCGCGGCGGTCTAACTGTTTCCGTGGCCGTGCTCAGCCGCGAGGAGAGCGAGGAGGTCTTCGGGGTGGACCTGGCCTCAAACGGAGTCCAGCCCGTCTGGCTCGACATTGAGAACAATACGGGAAAGCCTTACTTCTTTATGCCGATCGCTCTCGACCCCGACTATTTCTCGCCTAACGAAGTCGCCTTCATGAACCACCTCAAGTTCAACCGCAAGGCCAACAGAGATATGGACGAGCATTTCTCTGAATACGGTATTCAAATAGAGTTCATTATGCCGGGCGAAAGGGACAAGGGGTTCGTATACACGAACCTCGATCCAGGCTTGAAGTTCGTGAACGTTACGCTATACGAGATAGACGGTACCGAGAATTTCTTTTTCTATTTTGAAGTGCCCGGTATTCAGCCGGACTACGAGAACGTCGATTTCTCGTCCCTCTATACGAAGGACGAGATAGTGTATATAGACGATGAGACCGAGCTCCGAAAAGCTCTCGAAGCGCTACCCTGCTGCACGACGGGGAGCGACGGCGGCGGCGGAGGAGAGCCCGTAAACGTAGTCCTGATAGGCGACCCGGACGACATATCGTCCGCGGTCGTGCGGAGGAAATGGGATGTTACGGAAGCCGAAACGGGAAAGTTCAGGTTCGATCTCGGCCGGGCGTTTTCTCCGGAAAGCTACAGGACATTCCCGATGGCGAGTCTATATCTCTTCGGCAGAAGGCAGGACGTGAGCCTTCAGAAGTCTAGACGTGTGACGGACGCGTCGTACCGTCAGAGGAATACGCTCAGGCTCTGGCTCACGCCCTTGAGATTTAAGGGCCAGACGGTCTGGGCCGGAGCCGTGAGCAGGGACATCGGCTCCGACCTCAGGATCAGGAAATACTGGTTCGCAGCGCAGGAGATAGACCCCGATATCGACGAGACGAGGGACTATCTTGTGGAGGACCTGGTGCTCTCCCAGAACGTACGGAGGCTGGGCTTCGTGGACGGCGTGGGTGTGTCATCGTCAGCGGATCCGATGTATAACCTTAGCAAGCTCCCCTGGTGGTCTGACGGCTACAGGGCGGTGCTTCTCTTCGTGAAAGACCAGATAACGCTCGGGGACCTCGATTATTTCGGTTGGGAAGACGTCGGCGTCATTTACGACGGAAGCGGGAAGGGGACAGAGACGATGGCTCCCGCCCGGGAAGACGGGGGAGAGTGATTCGAATGAGATCCTATCTGAAGGAACGAATGACGCGGTTTCGGATGTTATTCTTGATTTCTTTGAGTCTGCTGCCTGGAATATGGGGCTGTGCGTCCTACTGTGCCAGCCAGGACCCGGAGGATGAGAGCATGTTCAGCACACCGTCCGCCAAGGGGTGTAAAGTATATTCGCCTTCCCCGGACCCGGCGAAGGACGTGCCGTTCAAGGTCAGGGCGGAGACTCAGACGGAAGACGGCATATCCGTCTCCGCAGTCGTTTTGAGTGATGACGAAAGCGAGAAGATATTCGGCGTCGACCTCGCCGGGAACGGCATTCAGCCTGTCTGGCTCGAAATCAGAAACACGACGGAGAAGCCCGTCACTCTGATTTACGTCGCTACCGACCCCGGATACTACTCCCCTAACGAAGCCGCGTACACGAACTACAGCTACGCGAGCCCGGTCAACGAAGAGATGAACGAGTACTTCAACAAGCAGAGCATCAGGAGGGAAATACCGGCCGGAGGCGAGTTGTCCGGATTCTTTTACTCGAACTGGGACCCGGGCATCAAGTATCTCAACGTAAGCGTCTACGGCGAAGACAGGGAAAAAAACTTCGTATTTTATTTCGTCATACCCGGCATAAAGCTCGACTACCAGAGGGTCGACTGGGACACTCTTTACAAGGAGGACGAATACGCTAATTACGAGACCGAGGAAGAGCTCCGCAAGGCGCTCGAGGCCGTCCCCTGCTGCGCCACGAGGAAGGACGGCACAGGCAAGAACGACGCGCTCAATTTCTTCGTCATAGGGGATACCGACAATATCGTCTCAGCGTTTATAAGGAGGGGATGGGACGTCACCGAGCCTATCTCGGCGAGCTCCGGCTGGAGAGCGTTCAAGGCATATTTCTCTGGAACCAGATACAGGACTTCCCCGATGAGCACAGTTTTCGTATTCAAGAGAGCCCAGGACATAGGGCTACAGAAAGCTAGGTCAACGATACACGAGCGGAACCACCTCCGACTCTGGCTCATGCCCGTCCGGTATAAGGGCATGGACGTATGGATAGGGTCGGTGAGCCGGGACGTGGGCTCCTACTTCACGTTCAGGACGCCCTGGCTTTCGGCTCACGCGATAGACCCTGATCTCGACGAAGCGAGGACATATCTCGTGCAGGACCTCCTGTTCTCCGGAGGCGTTGAGAAATTCGGATATATAAAGGGTATAAAACCGGCGACGCCCGATAACCCGCACAGGAACTTTATGAAGCAGCCGTGGTGGACAGACGGATACCGGGCCGTGTTCCTCTTCGGCGACGAGACGGTCACGCTGAACGAGCTCGATTTCTTCGACTGGGAATGGGCGGGGGAAGACGGCCCGCAGGTCATCGAATTCATTAAAGCTATGAGCGCAAAGAAAAGAACGGAAAACTAGGTTCCTCCGTCCGGCACAAAAACCGACTGATTCGGGGCCCCGTGACAGTCACGAACTCCGAGGACGTTGAGATCCACTCTGTCGTGTGTCCTATATTACGACAATCCTGTTAGAATTCGCGAGACTGTTTCCAGGCCTTTACACTTCGCTAATGCGTTCAATGTATTGACGTTAAACTGAATTCTACTGTGGTTTCGTTATATTCTTCAATCAGTAACGGTTATTCGTAGACCGCACCTGCACATCCGCTGTAGTCGATGTTTCACTTGGTATGTTCCTTGCTACTTCTTTAGGAGTGATGAAAGTGTATCCGATTGAATTATCGCTCAAAGACGATACGAAGGTCGTTATCAGGCCTCTTCTCGATGAGGATTACATATCCATGCGGGAGTTTTTTTCAGCGATCCCTAGAGAAGACCTGTTTATTTGTAAGGACGATGTTGTCAGATGGGAACCGATCGAAAACTGGTTCGTGCACTTGAGTCATGAAAGGGTGGTCGAGCTTGTGACTCTTAGGAATAACGAGATTTTAGCGAAGGGCACACTCTATGCCCAGGACCGATACTGCTTGCATGCAGCTGAGTTGAAGCTCATAGTCCGTCCGGATTGCAGGGGTCTGGGGATCGGGTCCCGGATGTTCGACCTCCTGTTCCATGCGGGACTTAGCTACAGTTTTCATAAAATGATATCGAGGTATTTCACGGACAACCTGAGCTTCATCAATATCCTCGGTCATTATGATTTCGAGCCTGAAACCGTGCTACAAAATTATGTGCTGTACGAGGCCGCGAATGAATGGAAGGATCTCGTTACCGCATCCTGCAATATGCGAATCAGGGCAGCGGACTTGAAACTGCAAGTGCATACTGCCCGGCACCCGTGACAGAGTAGGTATGGTCGTTGAAATACGATTTGGATCGTGATTAAAGATGAAAGTGTATCCAAATGAGTTTTTGCTCAAAGATAAAAGCAGTGTTATTATCAGGCCGCTCCTTGAGGAGGACTGCGAGCTCGTACAGAAGTTCTTTTCGGCGATTCCCAGGGACGACCTCCTTATTTATAAAGACGACGTTACGAAGTGGGAGTCGCTCGAGAACTGGTTCCTGAACCCCAATTACGAAAAAGTTGTCGAGCTTGTGACTCTGTGTGGGAACGAGGTCGTGGCAAAGGGCACTCTCCACGCCCAGGGGCTTTACTGGCCCCACGCCGCCGAGGTGAAGCTGATAGTCCATCCGGAGCACAGGGGGCTGGGTATCGGTTCCCAGATGTTCAACCTGCTCCTCTATGAAGGGCTCAAACACCAGTTCCAGAAAATAATCGTGAGGTATATTCCGGACAACACCAGCTTCGTGAAGATTCTCGGCCATTACGGGTTTGAGCCGGAGACTGTGCTCAACTATTATGTCTTGGACGAGGCCACGAACGAGCAGAAGGATCTCGTCATTGCCTCCTACGACCTGCAGAACTGGGAGCGCAGGTTCGAGTTTTATACCTTTATTTACGGGAATAAATAGAATTATCCTTCGGTACCTTGCAGTTGTAACTCTCCGTATAAGATGATATTCTCATCCTAGATTGAAAACTTAAAAATTTTACCCCGGAAGTTATCGGCATGAAGGATCTGAAAAAGACGAAGAAAGAGCTTGTTTCAGAACTGGAAGAGCTCAGGGAGAAGGTCAAATCCTATGAGGATCGGAATGACGACGAGGGGGAAGAATTATTCGGGAACAATTACAGCTTCATGGTCGAGTCCGTACCTTGCGGAATCGTTATGACGGACGATACCGGGAAAATTATTTTCGTGAATTCCCTCGTAAACAGGATGCTTAGATACGAGGACGGCGAGCTTCTTGGAAAAAGTATCGAGGCTCTCGTTCCGGAACGTTTTCGCAGGCCTCATGCAGTATACAGAGATACATTCATGGAGTCGCCGATTGCAAGACCGATGGGTAGAGGACGAGACCTCTTCGTCCGCAGGAAGGACGGGTCCCAGTTTCCGGTGGAGATAGGCCTTAACCCTGTGAAGACGAAAAAAGGGTTCGTAGTGCTCAGTACCCTGATCGATATCACGGAAAGGAAATTAGCTGAAAGGCTGTTGCATGAAGGCGAGGAGAGACTGCGCGGTATCATGGATAATACGACCGACGCGGTGCTGCTATTCGGCAGTGACGGGCGGATCGAATCCATAAACAGGGCGGGGCTGCTGCTTTTTACTGGGAGCGAAGATGGGGAGATCGAGAACATTTGGGAAATTATAACTCCCGAACATAAAGAGAGCTTTTCGGCGAAGCTGAGAAACGCGAAGGAAGGTATTCAGGTAGCCGACTTCGAGACGGAAATGATAAAGAAAGACGGAAGGCGGGTTCCTGTGAGCATCAGCCTTGTTTACATGAACCAGGGTGGGGAGAAGTACATAGAGACCGTGAGGGACATTTCCGCAAGGGTGGCTATGAGAAAAAAAATAATTGAGCTCGAAAAGTCCCAGATAGTCGGCAGGATGGCCGAAGGCTTTGCCCACCACATGGGTACACCGCTTGCTTCGATGCTGCTCAGGGTCCAGATGCTCAAGGAAGACATATCGACTATGCCGGAATACGGCGACATACTTGAGAAATTGGACTCGGTTGAGAGACAGATTCTCTACGGACAGAAGGTAATACAAAGGCTCCTAAAGTTCGTAGGAGATCCGCGGAGCGAAAAGAGCGCTGAGGACGTGTCGTCCATCCTCATCGAATCGGTCGATCTTATCAGGCCTCTTCTCAAAAAGAAAGTTATAGAAGTGACCGTGGATGCGAGGGATAGTTTGTTTATACTCACCGATACAAACCTGCTTCACCTCGTGTTTACGGATACTATTATGAACGCGGTCGACGCGATGCCCGGCGGCGGGTCGCTCACTCTAACCGCTTCCGATGGTATAGTGCCGGGTTACGCGGTTATAACAATAAACGATACCGGCGCCGGCATACCCAAAGAGATTATTCCATACGTATTCGAGCCCTTTTTTACGACGAAGCCCCCCGGGATGGGCACGGGTCTCGGCCTCTCCGTTGCAAAACGTATCATAAGCGACCACGGCGGCGAGATTTCCATAAAGAGCAAGGAAGGGAAAGGGACCACCGTTACTATAAAACTCCCGATATTTTCGGAGGAGCGGACATCGTGAGCGCTGAAAGATTCAAGGTGCTGGTTGTTGATGATGACAGGGAATACGTCGAGGCGGTGAAAGAGCTGCTCCACCGTAACAGCTATGATGTAGTTACTGCGTTTTCCGGAAAAGAGGCGCTTGAGCGGGCGGCAGAAGACGGAAGAGTCGGCCTCGTGCTCCTCGATCTAGTGATGCCGCTTATGGACGGTTTCACTCTGCTCGAAAAACTTCAGGAGATAATACCCGAAACAACGATCATCATGGTCACCGGGCAGGGGACCGTGCAGACGGCTGTCGAGGCCATAAAGCGAGGCGCGAAGGATTTTATCACGAAGCCTTTCGATAAGGACGTTCTGCTGAACAAGCTTGACATGATCAGGAAGGCGGAGGAGCTCGAGGATAAAGTCAGCACGCTGAACGTGCTTCTTTCGGAGAAGTACGGCTTCGACAATATAATAAGCGGCTCGAAGCTTATGAAGACTGTTTTCGAGAGGGCTTCCGCCGCCGCGCACAGTAACGCCCCCGTATTCATAGTGGGCGAGACTGGCACGGGAAAGGAGCTCCTCGCCAAGGCAATACACCTCCGCGGCGAGAGAGCGGGCAAACCCTTCGTCGGCGTCAATTGCGGCGCTATACCGAAGGAGCTTCTCGAGTCGGAGCTTTTCGGTTACAGGAAAGGGGCGTTCACGGGAGCGGTAAGGGATCACGAGGGGCTCTTCGTCGCTGCCGAGAAGGGGACGATATTCCTCGACGAGATAGGCGAAATGCCCAAAGACCTGCAGGTGAGGCTCTTGAGGGTGCTTGAGGAATACAAGGTGAGACCTTTAGGGTTTACACAGGAAGTAACGCTCGACGTGAGAGTAATATCTGCGAGCAATCATCCGATCGAAGAGCTCAAGAAGACTTATCTCAGAGAAGACCTCTTTTTCAGACTCGCCGTAATAGTGATCGAACTGCCGCCCTTGAGAGAGAGGAGGGGGGATATACCTCTCCTTATCGACCATTTCATCAACAGGTTCAATAAAAAATATTCGAAGAAGGTGAAGGGGCTCTCCGAAGGGGCTTTCAGCTCGCTATACAACTACCATTTCCCCGGGAACATAAGGGAGCTCGAAAACCTCATCGAGGGTATCATAGCCGTCATACCTCCGGGGAAGAGCACGGTGACGGAAAAGGAGCTCAAGGAGCACCTGCTCTGGCAGCAGCCGAAGGGTTCGGAACACCAGCTCCTGGCGCTCGACAGGCTCGAAAAGTTCGCTCTCGAACAGGCGCTCAGGGAATGCAAGGGCAACAAATCAAGGGCCGCCGACATTCTCGGCATCTCGAGAGACACGCTTTACAGGAAGTTAAAGCAGTACGGTGTGGAGTAACGGTTTCGTAGCCCCGCCCGCATGTCTTCCCGGTCCCCGTTTCTGCACACGACCGGCACGCCTGTCGATTCCGTGTCCTGATTATTTGCTTTCGCCCGGGTATCCGCTTCCGGATTCCCCGCCGCCCGCGGCGCATATGGAGCTCCCGCGGTCGATTTCACGGGACGGTATCATGTGTATTGCAAAGTTGGCGAGCCCTGCGGATATCAGCATCATCCCGGCTATGAGCGCTACCTTCCTTGGAGCGATGCTTATCGATTTCTTGTATATGATCGGGAAAAAGGACAGCGCGGGTATCGTGCCCAGCCAGAATATGAAGAGCATAAGTCCGCCGTAAAGAGGGTTTTTCACGGCTACGGCGCCGATTACGAATATATAAACCCATCCGCAGGGTACAAACCCGTTCACGAGTCCGAGCGTGAGTGACGCGAGCGGTTTTTTCTGTGTGAGAGCGAAGCGCGCCGGCACAGTCAGCAGGGACGTGACGAGCCTCCCAGGCACCAGCTCGAGATGTTTCCCTCTGGCTATATTGTAACCTGCGTATATTAAAAAGAGCGACAGCAGGATCAACGAGACCCTCGAAATAAAAGGGTAGTTGCTGCTGAGGAACTTCTCTCCGAGCAGTCCGGCCAACACCCCGAGCGACAGGTAGCTTGCGAGCCTCCCCAGGTGGTAGAGGGGCAGGTAACCGAGCCTGCTGTGCACGGTAACGGCCAGAGGGCCGCACATGACAGCGCAGTGCGAGCTCCCGGCGAGGCTGGCTATGAAAACCCCGACCGGCACCGAAAGGTACGACCAGCGGCTTATAACCTCGCTAAGTTGACTTAGGTCCGACAAGCTTGAGGTCCTCCTCCAGTTTAATCTCATTGTTTTTCGGGTCTACGAAATCAAGCTTTATGGACTGGGTCCCGCTTTTCTCCGTTATGTCCTTGGGGAACTTGACGAAGAAGTGGATGGTCACGTCCTTACCGCCCTCGAGGTTGATCGTGTCGCTCGGGGTAATAATCTCGACGTCCTTTTCGTCCCATTCTTCAGGCAGCGCCATTCTGAGGCTCACACTATCGAAGGTCTGGTTCTTCACGTGCATCTTGAAGTGGTTTATTACCTCGTCTTCTTCGTCTTCCTCGCCTTCTTCCTTTATGATCTGGAACGGGGCGTCCTTTCCGCGGAGTATCGTGACCACGATCTCCTCCCGTTTCTGAACGGAGAATGCGAGTGCGCTCACGACAGCTATGAGGAGGACGATGTATATCGCGACCCTCGGCCGGAACCATCTGGCCTTGAGCCCCTTGAGAGCCCTCCCTCTAGCGTATCTTATGAGCCCCTTCGGTCTTTCTATCTTCTCCATGACCTCGTCGCACGCGTCAATACATGCCGTGCACCCGATGCATTCGAGCTGGAGACCGTTCCTTATATCTATACCCGTCGGACAGACGGCGACGCACTTGTAGCAGTTGATACAGTCGCCTTCAGTCTCTCCCGGCTTGAGGCTCCCCCTTCTGGGCTCGCCCCTCACGGGGTCGTAAGAAACTGTGAGCGAGTCGTCATCCATAAGCACCGACTGGAACCTGCCGTAAGGGCATACTATTATGCAGAACTGCTCCCTGAACCATCCGAAGTCAAAGAGGAAAACGGCCGTGAGAAAGGCCATGATTATGAAGATCGTCCAGTTCTCGCCCGGGTTATGCTGTGTCATCTCGACGAGCCTGTCCGCCCCCACGAAATAAGCGAGGAAACTATGGGCGATCACGAGGCTTACGATGATAAACAGGGTCCAGAGCACAGCCAGCTTCAGGAATTTCACGGCGTCCCACGGGGCCTGTGCGAGGTTACGCTGCTGGACGTGGCTTCCGATGATGAGGTATTCGAGCCTCCTGAATATGCCGTCTATGAATACCGTCTGCGGGCACGCCCATCCGCACCATATCCTCCCCCATACCGCGGTCACGAACGCGAGCCCTATTGTGAGGAACGCCAGTATGAAAAAAATCAGCGGCGCGTCGTGAGCCCAGAACGTGAGGCCGAAAATCGAGAATTTCCTCTCCCCGATATTGAGGAGGAGCGCCTGGTGCCCGCCTATCTTTATCCACGGGAGAACGAGGAAAAAGACGACGAGGAGTATCTCCGTAACGGTCCTGAGGTTCCGCCAGAAGCCCGTAACCTGCGCCGGGAAAATGAATACCCTCTTCCCCTTTTCGTCCATGGTCGCCGGGCGCTCGTCCGGGAGATGTCTTTGGTCGAGAACTTTCATCTTTTACTTTATATCAGTTCTTATGCTCTATCATCTGTCCCTGGGGCGCTTTCGCTCCGGGCGGGTTAGTGCCGTGTATGCTGTAAACATAAGCCGCCACGTCTTCCTGAAGGGCGGCAGGTATGACCCCTTTCCAGGGCGGCATGCCTTTGTCCGGCACTCCGTCGTTCATTACTTTAAGTATAGCAGGAATAGACCCGTCGCCGTGTATCCAGTAATCGTCCGTGAGGTTCGGGCCGATGATCCCCTGTCCCTTGTCCCCGTGGCACGGCATACACTTGGTCAGGAATTCTGCTTTACCCTTCGCGATGGCTTCGGGATCGGATACGAGCGCCAGATATTGCTCCTCGGTCTTGGCTTCTCCGGCCTCTTCGGTCTTTTCCTGCTCCGTTTTTATTGTGCTCATCTCCGAGGCCAGTTCCTCGTCGAGCGTAGGGCCTCCGAATATCTGGTAATACCCGAAATAAATGACGGCGAATATCACGGTGATGTAAAAAGTCATGAGCCACCACCCGGGGAGCGGGTTGTTGAGCTCCCTTATCCCGTCGTACTCGTGGTCCTGGATCAGTTTTTCTTTCTCAGTCATTGCTGTCCTCCTTTGTTCTGAATCTCTCATCCTCGAGGGGAAGGAGCTCCATCTCCTCTATCTCCGCTTTCGGCTTCTTCCACGCCCAGAGGACGATTACTACGAAAGCCGAAAGGAATATGATGAGCGCGATGATGATGATATCTATATCCGTGAAGTAGGATAGGGCTATCTGTTTGATGATGCGACCCCCTGCTGGGACGTCTTCTTGCCCAGACTCTGGAGATATGCGATGATCGCTATGACTTCCGTGTCCTTCACCGATCCGAGCGAAGGGTCCTGAGAGAGGAGACCCTGGTAAACAGCGGCCGCCTGTTTCTCGGCGTCGATATCGGCGTTAGCGACCTCCTCGTCCTTATAGGGCACGCCGAGCATCTTCATGACGCTAAGCTTCTTTCTCAGGATGTGGTAATCGATCTTCGTCGAGGCGAGCCACGGGTATGCCGGCATAATGGACCTGGGCGTGATCTCCCGCGGGTCGATCATGTGGCGGAGGTGCCACATATCGGGATATTTACCCCCGACCCTCGCAAGGTCAGGCCCCGTCCTCTTGGACCCCCACTGGAACGGATGGTCGTACATGGATTCCTCGATCGTGGAGTTGGCTCCGAACCTGAGCACGTCATACGGGAGCTTCCTTATCATCTGGGAATGGCATACGTAGCAGCCTTCCTTTATGTATACGTCCCTGCCTGCGAGCTCGAGCGGGGTATAGGGCTCGGTCTTTGTCGTCTGCGGAAGGTATTTATAGATCGCGAGCGTCGGTATGATTTCGATTATAGATCCCACGATGATCGAAATGAACAAGAGTACAGTGAAGATCAGGGACAGGGCTTCGAGCTTCCTGTGCCCCGTGCCGAGCGCGGTGACGTCAGCCGAGCGCGCGGGCACCTCGACGGCCATAGCTTTCACGCCCTTGGGCGCATTCGCGATCGTCATCCATACGTTGTAAATAAGCATGAGGAACCCTACCAAAAAGAGGGCGCCGCCCGCGAACCTCACGTAATAGAGCGGAGCTATCCTCATCACCGTCTCGACGAAGTCCGGATATACGAGCTGGCCGTTCTCGCCTATGGCCCTCCACATGAGGCCCTGCGTGATGCCGCTCGCCCACATGGAGATATAGTAGAGGAGTATGCCGAGAAGGCCTATCCAGAAGTGCCAGTTCATGAGCCTCTGGCTGTACATGTTCGTATTCCAAAGCCTCGGAACGATGTAGTAAATGATCCCGAACGTGAGGAAGCCGTTCCACCCGAGCGTCCCGCCGTGCACGTGTCCTATGATCCAGTCCGTATAGTGCGCGAGGGAGCTCACGGATTTTATGGATAGCAGCGGTCCCTCGAAGGTGGACATACCGTAAAATGTGACTGCCACCGCGAGGAACTTGATTATGGGGTCCGTGCGCAGCTTTGTCCACGCCCCCCTCAGCGTGAGTAATCCGTTTATCATGCCGCCCCAGCTCGGCGCCCAGAGCATTACGCTGAATATCATCCCGAGAGTCTGCGCCCAGTCGGGAAGGGCGGTATTCAGGAGGTGGTGCGGGCCCGCCCAGATGTAGATGAATACCAGAGACCAGAAATGGATTATAGAGAGCCTGTAGCTGTATATAGGCCTGTTCGCCGCTTTGGGCACATAGTAGTACATGAGACCCAGGAACGGAGTGGTCAGAAAGAACGCTACGGCGTTGTGGCCATACCACCACTGGACGAGTGCGTCCTGCACCCCTGCATAAACCGGATAGCTCTTTAACATCGCCACCGGTATCTCAATCGAGTTCACGACATGCAGCAGCGTGATCGTCACTATTGTAGCGATGTAAAACCATATCGCCACGTAGAGGTGACGGACTCGCCTTATCGCTATCGTGCCGAAGAAATTGACTGCGAACACCACCCAGACGACTGCTATGGCGACGTCGAGCGGCCATTCGAGCTCAGCGTACTCCTTCCCGTGGGAGTAGCCGAGGGGGAGCGTGACGAGGGCGCCCACAATGATCAGCTGCCATCCCCAGAAATGAAAGTTGGATAGAAAATCCGAGAAGTTCCTCGTCTTGAGGAGACGCTGCGTCGAATGGTATACGCCGGCGAAAATAATATTGCCGCCGAATGCGAATATGGCGGCGTTCGTATGGAGCGGCCTGATCCTGCCGAACGTGAGCCATGGGAGCTCGAGGTTGGCAGGCCAGTACGCGAGCTGGAGAGCCGCCAGCAGGCCGACTACGAAAGCCGCCGCTCCCCAGAATATCGTCGCATAGATAAATTTCTTGACGATGTCGTCGTCGTAATAAATATTTTCCGTGATAGCGGCGCTTCCCGCTCTGACATCACTCATTTGTCCGTGTCCTCCTTAGCTTGATTGTTCTTTTTATTCGTTTCATAATCGTCGAGAAGCATCCTGTGGCCGGGGGTTTCGAGGTCGTCGTACTGCCCCTTACCGGCAGCCCAGATAAAAGCCGCGAGGAATACGAGCGCAATCGCAATCGAGACTCCGAGTGTCAGGAAAATAATGTTCATGCCCGCGAAGCCCCCTCCCTGCTCCTTGTCTTGCTCTGGCCGTAAAGCGAGGAGAATATGAGCAGCACCGAGCTGAGCGGCATGAGCACGGCAGCGGCAAGCGGGTTTATAAAACCCATGAGCGCGAAAGCCCCCGCGGTTACGTTATACGTTATTGAGAAGGCGGTGTTCCTTCTTACGGTTTCACGTATAACCCTGCCGTGGTCTATCAGGTCCAGGATCGTGAACAGGTCGTTTTCGAGTATATAGGCGTCCGAGACCTTCATGCTCTCCCCGACGCTTCCCTGTATAGCCACTCCCACATCGGAAGAAGAGAGCGCCCCCGCGTCGTTGAGCCCGTCCCCTATCATCATTGAGCCGCCGTGCTCGCTCACGATCCGGGATTTCTGCTCCGGGGTCTCTTCCGAGAATACGTTCTCGAGCGGTATCCCGAGCTTGCGGGCGACCTGCCCGACATTAGTTTCCTTATCCCCGGACAGGATATACAGGATGTAGCCCCTTTTTTTAAGCTCGGCAACTACGAACTTCGCATCTTCCTTGAGTGAATCCCCGAGGAGTATTTGGGAAACGGGCTCCCCGTCTTTCCGTATGACTATCCTCGTCGCTATTATTTCGTTGACTTCGTTAGGCCCGGATAAGTCACTCTCCGCTGTAAGCGAATAGAGATGCCCCCCGGCCTGTCCCTCGACGCCCTTCGAGAATATGTGTCTGAAGCCGCTCACTTCGGGTATATCGAGGTCTTCCCCCGATAGGTGCGTGACTATAGCCCTTGCGACCGGGTGCTCCGACCGACGCTCGATCGCGAGCACGGCGGCGCGGTCCTCTTCCGGGAGAGAGTCCGTGTCCCAGCTGAGGATCCTGTAAACTCCGTTCGTAAGAGTCCCTGTCTTGTCGAAGAATATGTTCCTTATGCGCGGCAGCTTGTCGAAAATCTTCGCGTCCTTTATCAGTATCCCCTTGTCGGAGGCGGATTTGAGGAACATGCCGAACGACAGGGGCAGCACGAATACGAATGCGCATGGGCATGAAATGAGTATGAAAGCGATCGTCCTTTCGAGTGCCTCCGAAGCGCCGTAATAATAAGAGACCGCGAAGAAGGAAACTGCGGCAATAATGCCCACGGCGAATGTGAATACGGTCGCGTACCTGTCGCTGTACGTGGAAAGTCCGATCTTGCTCCTGTAGTTTTTCTCCACTTCTTCGAGTATCCGTCCGATCCTGGTGGAGCTCCCGGTCCCCGTGACCTCGAGGACGGCCTCGTCCGAATCGAGTATCGAGCCCGCGTAAACGGTCTCCCCTCTGGATACGGTGCGGGGGATATTCTCTCCCGTTAGCACTGACAGATTGACCTCGGCCTTCCGTGACAGCAGCCTGCCGTCGGCCGGGAAGCGTTCGCCCCGGACGAGCTTGATTCTCTGTCCGGCCCCGAGGGATTCCACGGGCTGATAGAAGAACTGCCTCGCGCCTTCGTCCCTGACGAGCACGCGGTTCGATGAAAAGAGACTCTTTATCAGCGGCTCGCAGTCATTTAGCCGCTCCTGGATCGTCTTCAGGAAATACCTGCTCGCCAGCAGCAGGAAAACGAACATGCTTATCGAATCGAAATAGACCTCCCGGCTCCCGCTGAGGTAGTTGTACGCGCTTATGAAGAAACCCGCGAATATTACGAATACGATCGGGATGTCGACGGTCGCGCGTCCGGTTCTGACTGAGCCGAGCACGCTCCTGTAGAAGGGGAGGGAGCAGTAGGTGACCACAGGGAGGGACAGTACTAGACTGAGAAGCGTGAATTGCTCCTCGAATACCCCCCGCGCGCCTGCGTATATTGCCGCGGAGAGGAGCATGATGTTCCCGGCGCATACGGCCGCGACCGACAGCCTGATGAGAGATTTCCTGTTCTCTCTTCTCTTGAGCCCGCTCGCGTCTTCATCTGTTTTGAGCGGGTGCGCCCTGTAACCGAATTTCTTTACCGTCTCGGGAAATGACGAGAAATTTTTTTCAGGCGTGAAATTGACGGTCGCCGTATTGTCGGACATGTTGAGCGATACGGATTCTATCTCCGGCACGAAGTCCGGTATCTTCTCTATCAGCCAAAGGCACGCGGCGCATTCTATCCCCTCCACGTAGAAGTTCATCGTACGAGGGTTCTCTTTCTTCACGTATAATTCGGCGAAGCTCTCGCCGTCGAGGTATCCGTAGTCCTCCCCTGTTGCCGGGTCTGCCGGGGGGGTTGTTCTTAATATGTTCTGCGATTCCCTTATGCCGTAGTAATCGTCCAGGCCGAGCGCGCCCAGGAGCTCATTCACCGCTCTGCATCCGTTGCAGCAGAAGAGCTTGCCGTTTGATTCTATGGTGTTGGACGAATCCAGGGTTTCGCCGCAGTGGAGGCACCGGCAGTATGGTAAAACTTCTCCGGAAGCGTTCTCTCTCGTAGCTGTCGTATTCGCCATTGCAGTCTGGTTAACTCTTCAGCGTTTAATACCAGCAATAACTATGCCACTGCAAACACTAATGAATACGATATTCCCCGCATAGGTGCGGTGTCGATTGTCAGATATTAAGACAGAACACTATTATAGACGTAATTATGCGGATGCAAATAATTAACCCAGTCTCGACCTTAGCTCAATGATACCTGAAAAAATATAGCGAACAGAAATCTGAATACGAAATTCACTATCTTTTAACTGAACCACAGATAAAACCAGAGGGCGAAAAACACACCAATTGCCGTGAGGAAAAGAATGGCCCCGAGGTTCTGACCGGAAGAATCTTTCATAACGACCTCCCTAAGCGTCTCTAGGTCGATTATATAATTGTTCCGGGCCTGGAATCAACAGGTTTTTTCTTTATCCGGGCCGGCTATCGACCAACAGATCCTTCCTCATTTTGAAGCACTCGATCTCCACGCCTTTCCTTTTCTCGACTACCGGACGCTCGAGTCTGAAGCCGAGCCTTTCAAAGAGCGGTTTCGATACCCGGCTGGCGTCCGTGGTAAGGTATCCGGATCCTTTCGTGGCTGCATAGTGT
Organism: Thermodesulfobacteriota bacterium; assembly: GCA_040754335.1. Classification (NCBI taxonomy): domain Bacteria; kingdom Pseudomonadati; phylum Thermodesulfobacteriota; species Thermodesulfobacteriota bacterium. Next base: position 222,665 of record JBFMCV010000001.1, read on the forward strand.
TCTAGGCGCTTATAGATATCGGTCGCTACCCCCATTCTGGAATATTCTTTTACGGTGTAGAGAAATTCTATATGATCGAGCGGCTTGAGCTGTCCGAACGCAATGAGTCTGTTCCCCGATTCCGCGACGAGCGTGAGCCCTTCGGTGAGCCTGTGCCTCAACTCCTCGATCTCGTCCGCATAAGACGCCCACGCCTCGACCTCTTCGGGAGTGTATATCCCTATCGCGATCTCTCTTACCGACTTACTGTATAGCGCGGCGATATCTTCGGCGTCCTCGGGCTTATACCTTCGTATGTTGAGAGTGTGCATAAGGTCATCCGCTTCCGCGTCCTTTGATCACTTCCGGGGCACGATGGGAGAAATTCTAGCCGTGTATGAAATCCAAAATGCCGAGCATAACGAACTGAACGCCTATGCAGATGAGGAGGAATCCCATTATGCGTGTCAGTATTGTGACTCCGTAATTACCCAGCAATCTTTTGACGCCGCCCGCGATTCTTAAAAGGATAAACGTGATAGTCGCTACAACTAGGATACCGAGGGATTCCGCGGCATATTCCATCTTCGATCCCGCATTGGCTGCCATGCCGACGGTCACCGCTATCGCCCCGGGCCCGCTGAGCATAGGCATTGCGACGGGAGTAAACGCTATGTCTTCGTCTGCTGTTTCTACCCGGGCTCCCTGGAATTGCGGGTCTCTTTGCTCGGGGTTAAGCATCCTGAACCCTATATAGATGATGATTATACCGCCCGCTATGCGTATTCCCGGAAGCGAGATGCCGAAGAACTTCATTATCAGCACGCCTGCGACGAGGAACACGATCAGTATGACCGCCATGTAAACGGAGGCCAGGAGCGCCTGTTTCCGGCGTTTGCCGTCGTCCATGTCCTTCGACAGGGATATGAATGTGACGGCGACCGAGAACGGGTTCACTATGGGGAGGAGAGAGACGATGGTTCCGAGTAGTATCTGCGTGAAGTCGCTCACCTTACTATTTTACACTAAACGGCGGGTAGTCCCTTCCAGAATTCCGACTGTCTCGTGAATATGCGCTCCGTAACATCGGGGTCGGGGGCAAGGCTCCAGTTCCCGTAATCTCTCGACCCTCCGAGCATTATGCCGTCCGAGCGCGGCATCATGTATATGCCGGCTCCGTGTACGAGCGTGATGTAATCCACTTCGGGCTGAGGGAGGAGCACGATGAGCTGCCCTTTTACGGGCTCGAGCTCGTGGTCGCCGAAGAGGAAGTACGAGCCCAGTCCCGTGCAGTTCATTATAAGAGGCTCCCTCAGCGTAAGGAGCTCTCCGATTCCGCTGAAATTCCTGACGAATATCTTCCCGCCGTCCTTCCTGAAGTCGTTCATCACCGCGTTTAGATAGGTCGGTGAATCTATGAGCATCGTCCTTAACGTTATGCACGTGGGCTCGTCGAACGGGTACTGGCCGGGGACTAGCGTCGTGAGCTTGCCGTAAATCTCGGGGAGCTCGTGTATGGCGTCCGGGAGGTCGGCGATCGTGTACCCGAAATAGAAATTGTCGACGACCCTCACCCCGTAGTAGCTCCCGATCAGCTTCCTGTAATACCCGAACGAAAGCCTCGACGCGCGAATGAATTCGTTATAGAACCGGGTTGTGATTCTATTTTCGTCGAATACAGTGAACGGGGACCACTGACCTGCCGCCACGTTCGACGTCGTGTTGGGCGGAAGATCTTTGGCGTATATCGTGACGTCGTATCCCTTGAACTGCATTAGTCTGGCTGTCGCAAGCCCCACGGCCCCGCATCCGATCACGGCGCAGCTCCTGTGTCCGAGCGGTAGCGCCTTCTCCACGGCGATGTGCGCCGTGCCCCACGAGAGCGTAAGCCCGCCTCCGCCGTGCCCGTAGTTGTGAACTAAGTCTTTGTTCGCGAGCCTGTCGTACCGCACGACGAACCCAGAGGGGCGGAAGGGTCTCAGGCCGACTGCCTGCCTCACTACCCTGTCGCTGGAGACATTCACCATCGGGAAGTTCCGGTATGGCTTTACGGGAGGCCTGGTTACCTTTTTGGGAGCGCATGCGCCGGAGACGACTGCGGAGAGGAGCCCCATCCCCGCGAGCTTTATCAGTTCCCTTCGGCTTAGCTGATAATTTTCAGGCATTCGTTCCTCAGATAAGGAAATCCAGCATCAGCATGAGTTCCAATCTACATCTTACGTTTTAATTCCCTCCTTTGTAAAGGAGGGGTAGGGTGGATTTGTAGTTATATGTTGCTTAGAGCAACTGCGGCATATCAAATGTCCGCCGTGACTCACTGCTCATTTAATCCCCACAAACGCCGCGAAGCACGCGTTCTTGTGGAGCACGTCCGTATGTCTGAACCCGACCCGCTTCATCAAATCAATCTGATACATGAGGCTCCGGGGCGTGTCTTCTTTGTCGATGTAATCGAACACCTTCCCGCTGTAGCCGGGGCCGCCGACCGATTCGAGGTATTCACGGTACCTCGCCCACATAACATGCTGTATCTCTCCGTTCTTGCTGAATACCATGTCGCTAACGAGGAACACGCCGCCCGGTTTGAGGAGAACGTATATCTTCCCGAAGCAGCTTTCCCAATCTGCGTCGTCCCGGAGGTGATGGAGCACGGCTGCGGCGACGATTATATCATAGTGCGCGGAGGGCAGGGTGAGCTCCCTGAAATCCCCGTGGAAGGTTCTTACAACTCCGGCGCTCTCGTTCGCAAGACGCTCCCTCGCGCGCTCGAGCATCGGGAGGCTGAGATCTACGAGATCGCAGTCGAGGCCGCCCTTTCTCCTGAGTAAAGCTATAGTATTGTTCCCTGCGCCGCAGCCGATATCGAGCACGTTCCGCGCGTCGGGTTTTATCCTGACTGCAAGCTCGGATATGAGGTCGAGCATGATAGGGGCGTCTATAACGGCCTTCTGCCCGGTCTCGAGATTGGAGAAGCGCTCGACGTCCGCGTCGAACCTCTCTCTTATCTCTCTGACAGTGGATTTCTTATCGGCGGGCGTTTTCATGGCGTAATAGTCTACCTTCCCGGAGCGTCAGCGCCATCGGTATGTGTATCACGCCGTGTATGACTTTTTCCTCTCCCGTCCGGACGAAGCCGAGGCTATCGTAGAAGGGCACTGCGTAGCGGGATGAGTGGACAGTAACTTTTTTGGGAGGGCGGCTCTCTGATTTGATCCTGTCGAGCGCGGCATTGAATATCTCCTTCCCGATACCCCTCCTGTGGAAAGCCTTGTCGACGAATAGCATAGAAACGTGCCTCATCTCCCTTATCTCTATCATCCCTGCTATAGCGCCATCCGCCTCGGCTACGAGGACGAAGTGGCTGCCGTCAGAGCGTTTTCTGAGCGCGCGCGGGTTGGCGTATCTGAAGAACTCTTCTATGCCTTCCTCGGGAAAATCCGGGGCTATATATTCATTGAACGACCTTGCGACGAGGTTCGAAACCTCGACCTCCTCGCCGGGGTTCATTAATCTGATGCGTGTTGAGTTGTTCATCGAAATAAAAAATAGAGTAGGTGCTGCGTTAAAGATGAATAGAGTCTATAACTAGTTAAACAAACTCACCCCCGCACCCAGGCCTTCGCCTCTTCCTTCTCCTCGAAGGGGAAGAATTTGACCTCGACGTTGGGGACAAGCTTGGATGCGAAGTCGACCCAGGTCTTCATCCATCCCTTCTCGGAGACGACCGCTTCTCTCTCGACGTCACGCCAGTGCTTCAAGCTGTAATGCAGGTCCTTCATGAAGGTGTTCACGGACATGCCCTTGAACGCCTCGACCTCGGCATAGACCCTGAGCTTCTTATGCTCCTTCAGCATCTCCTCCATCATGCCTACGAGCTTGTCGAACTCGTCGTCCTCCATCTTCCCGCTCAAACGGAACCCGATTATATTCCCTTCATCGAAGGGTATGATTTCGAGCATTCATACCTCCCCGCGCTCACGGTCTTGCCGACTATTGAGCTCCTTGCTTGCCCAGCACGTTCTCGACGCAGAATACGATCATGCGGTAATCGTATGTGTTCCCCTTCTTCCAGAGCGAGCTGCAGTTCTGAATGGTCTGCTTTTCTCTCGATCCCGCCGGATATATGCGGTTCATCTGGTTTAGCTTCGCAAGAGCCTCGGTCTGGTTCTTGACGCAGTATTCCTGCATCCTCTGGTCGGCAGGCCACGTCGAAGCGCACATCTGCGCGATCTTGTTGTCGGGCGCGGCCGCGGCAGGAGCCTGTACCTGCGGGTTCATGATAAGCCTGTTCACCTGCCTTATCTTCGCGTCGGCGTCTATGAGCCTCTGCCTGCCGTCGTATCCCATCTTGGCTTTCATATTGTAATCGGGCTCGGTGCAGGCCCTGGTATAGAGACTGAGCCCGCTTATGTAATCGCCGATCGCGAGCAGCGCAGTCGACTGCACGCTTGTCATCCTCGGGGGAGGGGGGATGCTGTTCAGGCGCACCCTGAGGCCTTCCACTATGCCCTGGTAGTAGCCGAACTCGTAAGAGCAAACGTCAGAGCTCGAGTTCTGGAGGCTCACGGCTTTCTGACTCACCGATTTGCCGACCTCCGAGAGCTCATAAAGTATAGGGGTGATCTCCTTGAGGTAAATCTTTTCCTTATTATTGTAGACCACGGCTTCCGCGTCGCTCTCGCCGAACGGGTCGTAAGGGCATACCGCCATTATGATTAGCGCGAAGAGCGGGACTAGATGCCTAACTTGAGAAAGGGTCATTCTGTCCATTCTGTTTTATACCTCCTGTATTCTCAGACCCCGGTTGCCGGGACCCCGGGCATTCATTAAAAATAAATTACATGATTATCAAGCGACTTCTAAGCCTAATTTTCTTTATCGAACGTAGAAGCCCAACGCACTTTCCGGTTCATAAAGTGCTGTTTGAACAAGTTTCCCGGGCTACACAGCCCATTTCGTCCGGGCGCCCCTCTTATTCCTTGAATTCCTTCGCAAGAGGTGCGTCGAACTCGACGTCTATCTTGGGACCGTCGGCAGCGGAATCGTCTATAGTCAGCTTTCCCGCCATTTTGTCTGCGGTGTCCGCCGTCAACGCGAGCGCGGACAGGTCGTCGTTCCCGGAATACTGCATCATCCCGTCGTTCGTGACGACCCAGTAAACGACCCTGACCGTTCCTCCGAAGTCCTCTCTCCCGACGGTCATGCCTTCCGTGAGCCCGGTCGCGCACGAGGCCGTCTTGCATTCGGAAATTTTCTGGCCTATATCTGTTGGGGTGAGGATCACGGTGCTCACGGTTTTGCTCGTATCGAACATGTCCGGACCCTTGACGAGGTACGCGTATTTCAAATCCACGGTCTTGTCTTTGATCTTGAGCGTCCCCTTGGCGGTTCCGCTGGCGGCGTAAGCCTTTGCGGCGAATAAAGCCGATCCGCCGGTTCCAAGGACGAATGCAAGAAACAACAGTAACGAAAAAAGGTATAAACGTGCTGGAATTCTCCCGATCATGCTACATCTCCTTTTGCTCGTATTAGGGACACGGCCCGGAACTCCATACCCTTTCTGACGGTAATCGGATACGTATCCGACCCCTCTGCGCCCCGGGAATTCGGCAAGCCTCGCCCTTATTTCCGAGATTATGCGCTAGCTCCATTTCACAGTCAATGGTGTCCGAAATATTAGATGACGATCCTGATTGTCTCGTGGTTTGGCAATTACCGGCGTTTGGGATATATTGATGGGAAGAGGTGGGGAATATGAAATACATTCCTTTAGCGGTGCTGTGCATTCCCTTTATTCTTTCAGGCTGCATCGAAGTAGGCGATTCGGGCACAAACCCGATACAGGGAGAGGTCGTCGAGAGGAGGGCCCTCACCGATGAAGAGGTCGCGGTATGGAACGAGCAGGCGGAGTGCATGGAGACCGAGAGCAAGTCGAGGCCGGACATAGAGGACCTGAACGCGACCGACGTTCCGGTCGTCCCCGAGATCACCATCAGGAAAGACCTCATGTGCGGGAATATCCCTCCTGATAACCTCATCGCCTGTCAGTCGGAAGATGAAATTGCCATACTCGACGGCCTCGACCAGGAGACCTTCAACAGGGCTTTGAGGCATGAAGAAATCCATTACATTCTCTTTTTCGAGACAGGCAACGGCGACGGCGGCCACAAGAGCATATGGTTCAACATCGATGAAAGCCCCTGCCCCGAGTCAGGGCAGTAACAGTCTTTGTGCTCATTGCTCCCGGCCGGGCTGTTCCCGAGGCCGGAACACTGTGTCTAAATGCCTGAATTTGCTTGACTACGCTACCCTTTGAGGTAGCTTATCAGCGGTTTCACCCTTGCTGCTACAAAACTACAAATTAAGGTATAAATTGAAAACATGGGACTAAAATGCGGAATAGTAGGGCTTCCCAACGTCGGGAAGTCCACACTTTTTAATGCGCTCACGAACGCCGGGGCCGAGGTCGGGAACTTCCCCTTCACCACTATAGACGACAACGTCGGGATAATACCGGTCTCGGACGAGAGGCTATACAAGATAGCAAGCCTCGTGAAGCCCCAGAAGATAACGCCCAGCTATCTCGAAGTTGTCGACATAGCGGGGCTCGTCAAAGGGGCTTCGGAAGGGAAGGGCAAGGGCAACGCCTTCCTTGCGAGCATCAGGGAAGTGGACCTCATTCTCCATACCGTCCGCTGTTTCGAGGACGACAACGTCATGCACGTCGAGGGCTCGACAGACGCTCTCAGGGACATACATATAATAGAGGACGAGCTCGTGCTGAAAGACCTCGAGACCATCGAGAGGCGCGAGGAAAGGCTCCAGTCGCAGGCGAAGAGCGGGGACAAAAAGACAAAGGAGACGCTCGAGATAGTTACGCGTCTCAGGGAATTCATAGAGAACGGGAACAAGGTCAGGAACTTCCCACTGGATGAGGAATCCGCAAATGTAGTGAGGGAGATGTATCTCCTGACGAGGATACCGGTCCTCTACGTGTGCAACGTCGGCGAAGAGGACATTCCCGACGCCTCCGGTAACGAAGAGGTGCGGAAGGTCAGGGAGTACGCCGGGAAGGAAGGCTCCGAGGTCATAGTACTCTCGGCCAAGATAGAAGCCGAGATAGCCGAGCTGCCCTACGAAGAAAAGAAGCTTTTCTTGAAGGAGCTCGGTCTCGAAAGCTCGGGCCTCGACAGGCTCGCCAAGGTCGCTTATGATAAACTCGGATTGATCACGTATTTCACGCAGGGGCCAAAGGAAGTGAGGGCCTGGACGGTAAAGGCCGGGGCGAAGGCGCCTCAGGCCGCGGGTGTGATACACTCCGACTTCGAGAGGGGGTTCATACGCGCCGAGACAGCGGCATACGATGACTTCATCGCTGCCGGCTCCGAAGCAGCCCTGAAAGAGGCCGGGAAAATGAGGTCGGAAGGGAAGGAATACGTGGTGAAAGACGGGGACATACTCCTCTTCAGGTTCAATGTATAAAGAGATAATAAGGCCTATACTCGACAGGCTCGATTCCGAAACATTCCACAACATAGCGAGGGAATCATTACATCTTGCGGAAATGACGCCGCTTACGCTGAGGCTCGTCGGGCTTTTCGCGGACGGGCGCGAGAGGTTCACGGACAAGAGGCTACGCTCAACTCTTGGTGGCGTCGAATTCGAGAACCCGCTCATTGTCGGCGCGGGATGGGATAAAGCTGGGCGCGCTATCATGGGCCTCTGGCAGCTCGGCTTCGCGGGCGTCGAGGTGGGCTCGGTGCTTGAGTACAGGCAGCCGGGGAACCCGAAGCCAAGGCAGTTCATGCTCTCGCCCGGCGTCGCCGTAAACTGGCTCGGGTTCAACAGCCCGGGCATGGACGTAGTGGCGAAGAACCTCTCCAGATACGAAGGCGCGCCCGTGAGGGTAGGCATAAGCATAGGCATGAACAGGGATGTCCCCCACGACGATTCCCCGAGAGCGCACGCCGTCGTCGCGGAGAGGCTCTACGGATACGCCGACTATTTTGCTATAAACGTAAGCTCCCCTAATACGCCCGGCCTCAGGATGCTCCACGAGAAGGGGAGGAAGCGAGATATAATACAGGCCGTGAACGACGCGATGGAAGCTAAGGGCGGGAGGAAGCCGCTCTTCGTCAAGATCGCGCCCGAGCTCGGCTTTAAGGAAGTGGACGACATACTGGAGGTCGCGGTCGAGCATTCGATCACGGGGATAATAGCCGCCAATACTGCGGACGTGCCCGAGATGAAGGCAAAATACGGAGAGAGGTGGAGGAGCCAGCCGGGAGGGCTCAGCGGGGACGACGAGGATTACAGAAGGATGACCACGGAAAAAGTCGCTCACATTTTCAGGCAGGCGGGCGACAAGCTGGAGATAATCGGGGTAGGCGGGATCAAGAACGCCGCGACTGCTTTAGAAAAAATAAGAGCCGGAGCAAGAGCGCTTCAGATCGTGACCGCGATAAGGGGGGAGGGAACGGCAGTAGCCGGGAAGATCAACCGCGGGATTGTCGAGTACATGGAGAGAGAAGGGGTCAGGTCGCTCGACGAGCTCGTCGGCGTCGATGCGGGGAAGTGAGGCTGGATTTCCGGTTTTTCTTCTATGTCTGTCATTCTGAATTTATTTCAGAATCTGATTTTGTTTGCTCATTTTTAAAATGCCGGAATTTGAATCTGTTGTGTGTCGCGGCTGGAAGCGCTCCGGCGTTCTATATGTTTAAAGCTATCTACGTCCTGTAATGGGCGTTTATTTTCAAATAGTCATAAGTGATGTCGCTCGTTATAACGAACGAAGCCCTCTTCCCGGTCTTGAGGTCGAGAGTGATAGAGAACCTGGGCGTCTTCATTATCTCTAGCGCCTTGGCCTCGTCCATCACCTGCTTCGAGTTCCTCAATATTTTATGATCCCCTATATAGAGGTCGAGCCTGTCGGGGTTGAAATCCACCCCTGCTCTGCCTGCCGCGGCTACGATCCTCCCCCAGTTCGGATCCTCTCCGTAGAGCGCGCTCTTCACGAGTAACGACGTGCCTATCGTCCTCGCGACGCTCTCGGCGTCGGCCACTGACCTCGCTCCCTTGACGATAATCCTGACGGTCTTCGTCGCCCCTTCTCCGTCCTTTACGATCATCTCGGCGACCTCGGAAGCCGTCTCGGTCACTGCCTGCTCGAGCTTCCTGTAGTTGGTCCCCGTGAGCCCGATTGCGGTGTTACCGAGCTTGCCGTTTGCGAGCATCAGTACCGTATCGTTCGTCGACGTATCACCGTCCACGATTATCTTGTTGAACGAGTTATCGACCGCGCTCCTGAGCACCTTCGCAAGCGTCCTCTTCCCGACGTTTATGTCCGTGAGTATGTATGCGAGCATCGTCGCCATGTTGGGCATTATCATCCCAGCGCCCTTTCCTATGACGCACACTGTACCCGTCCTGCCTCCTATGCCGACTTTCGTGATCGCGTGCTTCGGGAAGGCGTCCGTCGTCATGATGGCCTGGGCCGCATCGGGCAGTCCTTCCTCGCTCAGCTCCTCTACGAGACGGGGCATAGCTTTATTTATCTTGTCGACCGGGAGCGGGCCCCCTATAACCCCGGTCGAAGAAGGGATGACGAGGGACTCGTCTATGCCGAGCTCGCCAGCCGCGCACTCAGTTGTGAGGAGCGCGGCTTTCAAGCCGGCTTTTCCCGTAAACGCGTTTGCAACGCCGCTGTTTATGAGTACCGCCTGGCATAGCCCGCTCTTTATCCGCTCCATTCCCACGAGCACGGGCGGAGCCTTCACGATATTTGTCGTAAACAGACCCGCCGCCCTGGCAGGCTTTTCCGAGAAGATGAGGGCCAGGTCCTTTTTCCCTCTCTTTTTTATTCCGCACGATATGCCGCTTCCTGCGAACCCGGGAACCTTTATCATATCTTGAGCTCCTCTATGAATTTCGATGAATTCAGTTTCTTTTCAGTGTGGTATTCGGTGAATTTCGAAAACAGCTTTATGTATTTGAGCACCTTGCTGGGCTCGATTTCCATAGACTCCCTGTCCCTGAGGAACGCACCCGAGAAAGCGACGCCGTTTTCCGCACCGCCCCCGCATTCAGCGCACAGCGCGCCCCCTTTTTTTACGCTGAAGCGCGCGCCTTTTCCCGCTTCTTTCCCGCATTCAGCGCATAGGTCTATACTCGGCCCGTAACCCGAGAGCGTAAGCGTCCCTAGCTGGAACCCGAGTACGAGGGGCATGGCGCTCTTCCCGCTGTCGAGCCCTCTCAGAGTGTCCGCCAAGAGGTTGAACATATCCTCGTTCGGAGATTCTTTGGGGAGGAGTATTTCCGCGGATTCGGTCATGAAGCTCCCCCACATGAAGAGCTCCAGGTCTTCCATCATGTGCCGGAATACCTCTACCGTTTCGATGTCCTCGAGGAACCTCATATCACCCGGCTTTTCCCTGAACCTCGCGCGGAAAAGGACGAAGGGCTCGAGCCTGCCGCCGAAACGCTTTCGGCTCGATTTCGCGTTCTTTGCGAAGGCGTTTATCTTTCCGAAATCCCTCGTAAACAGCGTTAGAACGTAATCGGCGTCGCCGTGAGGGCGCTTGCGGAGAAGTAACGCTTCTGAGCTTTTCATTAAACTGATATTATTACTAAAAACTGATGAGTTGGCGAATTACCGCACGCTTTTCCGCCTTCGGAGTCCACATTCGACAAGGGCTGGACGACGTCCCGCCCCCGCTCAGGGAGCTCCTGTGAAAAAATCTCAGGGGTTCACTAGAGTTGCGGGCGCGGTTCTTTTATAATATTACTCTCCGCGGTGATGTGCGGATACCGAGGGTGATGGAATTAGATCGTTAGGGAGTATGTTATGCGTAAACCGTCCTTTAGCAGGGGTGAGAGGATAGGGGGAGCCGTTTATTCTCTTTTCATCCTGGTGTTATTTTTAACGGCACAGTGGCTTCCCGGGATATCACTCGCTCAGGGGGTGTTCAGCGCCGCCGAGCAGATATACCTTAAAAACATTACACCGCTTCTGTATGAGTTCTCCCAGGCTGCGGCCGGCGTGAGCGATTCCCTGCTTAAGCTGCAGTCCGCCACCCCCGAGGAGTGCGCGTCACAGTTCGCGGATTACAGGGGCATAGTCGGCTCCATCTCAAAGCAGCTCGGCTCTCTTACTCCGCCGACCAGGCTCGAAACCGTTCACCAATATGCGACTCAGTCCCTCGACGGTTACTCGGCGGGGCTCGAGCTTTACTTCAAGGCCTGCACCGAAGAGGATTTCGGAGTGAAGGAGAGCCTCGTCAGCCAGGGTGGCGTATCTATCAATAAATCCGTCGTCGCTCTGGGAAAGGCATACGAGGAGATCGAGAACGTGAAGGCGGCCGGACCGGCGGTCGTTAAGAATGAAGCGGCCGAACAGATTACGGAAAGCGATATTACTGACAGGGGGGCAGCGGAATACTCTCCACCCGATGAAGTGGACACTGAAAGCGAACCGGACGCTGCCCCGGGACCGTTGACTCCAACCCCGGAAGTGAAAACTAAAGCGCAGGTGTTAGCCGAGATATCCGAAAAGGTGCAGGCCGATATGGAAGCACGGGAAGAAGCGGAAGCCGAAGTACTAGAGCCGGATACCGCCGTCGTTGAGACGCCCACGGTTGTCCGGCCTGTAGAGGAAGCAACTGAACCTGAGCCTACGGTCGAAGAACCCGAGGTAAAAACGCCGGTGAAAGAGGGGACACCGGAACCCCCGGCTGCGGAGCCGGCTCCCGCACTGTCGGAGAACATTCAGGTGAAAACCGAGGAAACTCCTGCGGCCGAGCCGGCCCTTCCCCCGTCGGAAAACAATCCGGTGAAAACCGAACAGGCGGCAACTGCCGAACCACCTCAGGAAGTGAAGACCGAAGAGGTGACGCATGCCGACCCCTCACAAGCTGAGAAGGATACCGCCGAACCCCCTCAAGAAGTGAAGACCGAAGAGGGGATTGAGAAAACGGATGAAGACAAGAAACCGGATAAAGAAGACATCGAGAGACTCAATCAGAAGATAATGGAGCAAGCCAAAGCCGTACAGACGAATGCTGACATGAAAGAAACGAGCTCAAGTGAATCTGAAACACCTCAATCTAAGGCAACGGATGAAGAAAAGGCTGCCGGCACGTCTGCACCGCCGGACGCCGTGTCTGCCGACAACTCGAATACATCCAAAGCCGCGCCACCGGCTGACGCGGAGGAGGTCGCTGCGCTGCCTCCGGGAGAGGCTGACGAGGAGCTCAAGGAAGAAGCCCCAGTGGACGACGTGAAATCGTGGTGCCGGGAAAGGTATCAGACACCGTCTGAGCAGGAAAGCTGCATGAAGCAGAGGGCGGTGGCGAAGGACAAGATCGACAAGCTGTCCGGCAAATTTTCTAACGGGAGCAAGGAGAGGGGCGTCCTCGACAAATGCATGTCCGACTGGAAAGAAGGGAGCACATATAACTACGAGATGGTGATCTCCTGCACGCAGTTTTTCTGCACGCAAAGCGATATCGAGAGCTGCAAGGACCTGAGCAAGTAGTGACTGTATTGCTCTCCGGAAGGGAATCGGCAACTTACACTAATGCCGTAACATCTAGAAAATCAGCATCGCGATAAAGAGATAGAAGACCGACCCGAAAATATCGTTGAACATGGTGAGGAAGGGTCCCGAGGCCGCCGCGGGGTCGAACCTGAATTTGTGGAGCAGGAGAGGGGCCGCCACACCTATGAAGGACGTGGCCATGGTGGCAGAGACCATCGCGATGAACACCGAAAGGGCGATCTTTATCACCTCCGGCTGATCGTAGCTTATCAGACCGCCTATTATTGCCGCGATTATGCCGCATATGATTCCGAGCGATATACCCACCTTCACTTCCGAAAGGATGATCCTGAGAATCTGCCTTATGTTGATTGTCCCCATGCCTATGCTTCTTATGATTATGGTAGTTGTCTGGAGCCCCACGTTCCCCCCGGTCGCCATTATCGCCGGCATGAACGCCGCCAGAATCGCTACTTTCTTGAGAGTCGGCTCGAACGCGTAGACGATGATAAAGGCGATGAATAATTCGCCTATGAGCGTCATCAGCAGCCACGGAGTGCGGAGCGCGATCCTCGTCCGCGTGGGAGTGAATATCGGGTGGAGCGTTTCTCCGACGCCAGCCATCTGTAGAATGTCCTCGGACGCCTCTTCGGTCACGACGTCGAGTATGTCGTCGGCCGTGATCCTTCCGAGGAGAACGCCCCTCCCGTCTACTACAGGCAGCGACAGTATGCCGTACTTCTGGAAGATCTTCGCGACCTCCTCCTGGTCCATATAGGGTGTCGCCCGGTGCTCGACGGGCTCCATAATGTTCGAGACCCTCGAGCTCGGGGTCGCGAGCACGAGTCTGCTGAGCGATATCTGCCCGAGGAGCTTGTCGTCCTCGTCTGTTACGTAAATAAGATAAAAGTCTGCGATTTCGTCTGCTATAAGCCGTATCCAGTTTATCGTGTCCCGGACGGTGAACTTTTCGGAGACCTTCACGAGCTCGATCTGCATGATGCCGCCCGCCGAGTCGTCCGGGTATTTGAGGAGCGGCTCTACGTCCCTCAAATCCTCGGGGTCCATCTTGGCCATCACGTCGCTGGCTGTCTGTTCCGGGAGCTCCCCGATGAGGTCGGCGGCGTCGTCCGACTCCATCTCCTCGACTATTTCAGCGATCTTCTCCGCGTCGAGCTCGCCGAGTATCTCTTCCCTATGCTCGGGGCCGAGCTCGAGTATGACTTCAGAAGCGGTGTCCGTGTCGAGCGCTTCGAGGACTCTCTGGTGGTCTTCGGGGTCGAGTGTCTGGAGCAAGCCTGCTATCTCCGAAGGGTGGACCTCGGCCAGCAGGGCCTTTATCTCCTGGATCTTGCCCTCGTGGAGACTGCTGGATATTTTTTCGGCGAGTTCGGGTCTCGGCACGATTTTCTCCGCCCCGTTGGAATAGAGGGTTAGTGTATAGAAGAGGGAGTAAAAGTAAAGTAGAATGAAGCCTTACCCGGAGAAACACCAGCGCATAAAATGAACGGCATAAGGAACTTCGCTAATTTTATCAAGTTCGAGCACACGCTTTTTTCGCTCCCCCTTATTTTTTCCGGGGCTTTCCTCGCCTGGGGAGGACTGCCTGAGCTCCATCTGCTCGTGCTGATTATACTGGCGGGAACCGGCGCAAGGACGGCCGCGCTCGCGCTGAACAGGATAATCGACAGGAAGATAGACAGCGAGAATCCGAGGACGGAGGGGCGCGAGCTGCCCTCGGGCAAGATAAGCCTCGCATCCGCCCTCGGCGTCACTCTCGCGGGCCTGGTTCTTTACTTCGCCTCCGCCTATTTCATATGCGACCTCGTACTCTATCTATCCCCTATACCGATAGTCGTTTTCATCGTTTACCCGTTGATGAAGCGGTTCACTCCCCTCTGCCATTTCGGAGTGGGATTGGGACTCGCGCTTGCTCCTCTCGGTGGATGGGTCGCGGTCACGTGCTCGACGTCGGGACTGTTCCCGGCCGTAATGCTCTCCTTATTCACATTCTTCTGGGTATCGGGGTTCGACATCATCTACGCCACGCTCGACGAGGAATTCGACAGGAAGAGCGGCGTGCGCTCGATGGTGGCTGTCTACGGCAAAGGGACGGGGCTCTATATCGCCGGCCTGCTCCACTATGCCGCATTCTTCTGCATCGCCTTTATCTACTTCTTTATGTTCAAGACGATAGCGGCAGGCGCGCTTCTCGTCTTGATCGGTTTACTCCTTTATTTAGAGCATAAAAAGTCGGAGAACGTCGACCTGGCGTTCTTCAAGATCAATATAGCCGTGGGCTTCGCCGTCTTCCTTTTTGTCCTCTCTGGGATATACTTACCGTGATGCGAACTATTGTAGGATTCACGGGCGCTTCCGGCGTGGCGTACGGCGTCGACTTCCTGAGGAGGTGTCCCGACGACAAGTTCCTTATAGCGAGCAAATGGGGGAAGAGGGTGCTTCACGAGGAGCTCGGTCTCAAGGTTGAGGAGCTGAGGCCCTGGGTCAGGGAAATTTACAGCGATTCCGACCTCGCGGCCCCGTTTTCATCCGGCAGCAACCACTTCGATTCGCTTGTCATCATCCCCTGCTCCATCTCCACTCTGGCGAAGATAGCTAACGGCATCGCCGATACCCTAATCACCAGGATAGCGCAGGTGGCGCTCAAGGAGAGGAGGAGGCTCGTCATAGCCCTCCGGGAGACCCCGCTTAGCTCAATCGCGCTCGAGAACGCGCTAAAGCTTTCGAGGGAAGGGGCAATCATAATGCCCATAAGCCCGCCCCATTATATAAAAGCCAACACTGTGAACGACTTGATCGAAGGCTATGTCGATAAGGTTTTGAACATCATAGGGGTAGGGGCCGGCAACGGCTGGAAGCACGACGAGCTCGATTAGACCATGTACCCTTTCCGGGGTATATTTCAGGGGTTACTAATTCCGTAATAGCCTTGATGGCGGATATTAAGTCTGATGCGGAATTATCTGCAATTTAAAAGAAATAATACAATCAGAACCTCTTCAAATGCCGAAAAAGCAATTCTATGACCTGCAGGAATACATAAGGTATCTCGAAGCGATAGGGGACCTCGTGCGCGTGAAGGCCGAGGTCGACCCGATACTCGAAATAACGGAGATTTCCTCGCGCGTCATAAAGGAGAGGGGCCCTGCTCTTATATTCGAAAACGTGAAGGGCGCGGCATACCCCCTCGCAATAAACCTCTTCGGGTCTGAAGAGAGGGTCGAGCTCGCGCTCGGCAGAAAGCCCCGTGACGTTGGGGAGGAGTTGGTCGAGCTCTTTCACAAGGTGAACCCGCCTTCGCTTAAATCTTTTTTCTCCGTCCTCCCCAAAGCATATGACCTCCTGTCCATGAGGACGAGGGGCGTTAAATCGGGCGCGTCGCAGGAGGTCGAGGAGCGTCCCGACCTCTCGAAGCTCCCTATCATAAAGTGCTGGCCGCTCGACGGCGGGAGATTCATCACTCTCGGGCTAGTTCTCACGCAGGACCCGGTAACTAACAGAAGGAACCTCGGCATATACAGGCTCCAGATTTACGACGAGAAAACGACGGGCATGCACTGGCACCCGCACAAGGGCGGGGCCGCCCATTACCACGAGGCCGGCAAGCTCGGACGGGACCTCGAAGCCGCCGTAATCCTCGGGGGCGACCCCAAAATGATATTCACCGCCATAGCCCCGCTCCCCGAAGGCATGGACGAGCTCGCGTTCGCGAGTTATCTGAGGGGGAGGCCCATACCGATGGTGAAAGGCAGGAGCATTTCCATCTCCGTCCCGGCAAACGCGGAGTTCGTCATCGAAGGTGTAGTGCCTTGGAATGAACTCAGGGTCGAAGGGCCCTTCGGCGACCACTTCGGTCATTATTCGATGGAAGCCGATTTCCCCGTATTCCACGTGAGCGAGATAACACACAGGATAAACCCGGTCTATCCGGCGACGGTCGTGGGTAAACCCCCGAAGGAGGACGTTTTCCTCGGCATGGCGGCGGCAGACATGTTCTCGCCGCTCACGAGGATAATCCACCCCGAGGTGAAGGACAT
The DNA here is from genome assembly GCA_040754335.1 of Thermodesulfobacteriota bacterium. Taxonomy (NCBI): domain Bacteria; kingdom Pseudomonadati; phylum Thermodesulfobacteriota; species Thermodesulfobacteriota bacterium. Next base: position 239,237 of record JBFMCV010000001.1, read on the forward strand.
GTGGGCGTATCCCGAAGCCGGGTTCCACAATCTCCTCGTCGTCTCTGTGGACGAGCGCTATCCGCGTAATGGAGTCAAGGCCATGCTCGCGCTCTGGGGCACGGGACAGCTCCTGCTGACGAAGGTTATGATTACGGTTTCGAGCGACGTCAACCCCCGCGACTGGGAGGCGGTGCTCGCGGAGATAGGCGAGAACTTCGATCCGGGCGAGGACTTCCTCATGATACCCTGGGCGCCGCTCGACACGCTCGACTTCACGAGCGGGAAGCTCAACGTCGGGAGCAAGATGGGCATTAACGCCGTGCGCAAGAAAGGGGACGCGAAAACCAGGCGGAAGGTCCCCGCCCGCGTGCCCGACCCGAGGGATAAGCATAAGGAGATACTCGACTGGAGGCTACTGCCGGGCGGGATACTCGCGCTCAAACTCGAAAAGAATCCCAAGGAAATGCTTAAAAAGATGTTCGAGACGCCGGGATACGAGGACCTGAGGATAATCGCCGCCTTAAGCCCGGACATAGACCTCCGGGACGACACGGAGCTCATATGGGGCATATTTACGAGGTTCGACCCCTACCTGGACGTGATATTCGAGCGGACCGAGCTCAGAGGCTCGGCGGTAATTTACGGCGGCAGGATGGGGATAGATGCGACGATAAAAAGCTGGTATCCTCTTGTAATCGAGATGTCGGAGGACGTGAAGGAGACGGTAACCGGAAGATGGAAAGAATACTGGATGAAATAGAAAAGCTCTGTTTTGACAAGGAGCTGTTCCCGATAATAAATAAAGTTGCAGGCGGGGAGCGCTTGTCCTTCGAGGACGGCCTTACGGTGATGAACACGCCTGACCTCAACACGGTCGGCATGCTGGCCGATTACGTGAAGAGGAAGAGGGCGGGGGACAAGGTCTATTTCGTCGTCAACCGTCACGTGAACCCGACGAACATATGCGCCATATCGTGCAAGTTCTGCGCGTTCGGCACGACGAAGAAATCAGCGAACGCATACGAGCTCTCGCACGAGCAGATACTTTCGCTCTTGAACGACGACATTCGCGAAGTGCACATCGTAGGCGGCCTCCACCCCGAGTGGAAGTTCCAGGACTACCTCGACATCGTGAAGCTCGTAAAGGACCACTACCCGAAGACTCACGTCAAGGCGTTCACGGCTGTTGAGATAGACTGGTTCACCGAGATAAGCGGCATGGGTCTCGAAGAGGTTTTAGAGACGCTGAGGGAGACCGGAGTGGACGCGCTCACGGGCGGAGGGGCAGAGATACTGCACCCCGACGTGAGGAAGAAGATATGCGCGCCCAAGACTATTGCCACCCGGTGGGAAGAGATACATGGCCTCGCGCACAGGATGGGGATACCTACTAACGCGACCATACTATACGGTCACATCGAAGAGCCATTCCACGTGGTCGACCATTACGAGAGGCTGAGGAGGATAGAGGACGAATCGCCCGGGTTCTTCGCCTTCATACCTGTGCTCTTCCAGCCCGAGAACACAGGACTCAAGAAGCAGGTGAAGTTCGTCCCGGCGTCTTACGACCTCAAGATACACGCGCTCGCGAGGCTATATCTCGACAATTTCCCCCACATCAAGTCCTACTGGATAACGCTCGGGGAGAAGATGGCCCAGGTCGCGCTACATTACGGGTGCAGCGACGCCGACGGGACTATAATGCGCGAGAAGATAATCCACGACGCGGGAGCGCCGTCCGAGCTCGGGCACACGCGGGACTTCATGGTGAACATGATTAAGAACGCGGGGTTCGTGCCTGTCGAGCGCGACGCGCTCTACAACGAGGTAAGGGTTTACAATTAGAGCTTCAGTATGTAAGCCGCGACAAGCCGCCCGTTCGTCCTGAGCTTGTCGAAGGACGATTACAATCCCCGCACATATCACGGATGTACAATACTTCTTCCTAGGCTTGTCTTATAATCCACAAAATAAAATTTACACTTGCAAACTCGTTCGTTTTAATTAATCCTTTTACTTAACACAGGGGGTGCATGAATATGAAAGCTGGAACAACCCTACTTACGTCTTCCGCAATCTTATTACTCTTATTGGTGTCAGGATTATTCTATTTAGGCAACCAGCCGGCTGAATCACAACAGCCCCAGGACATAAGCATTGCGGGTCAGGGCTTCGGTCCTGATCTGTATTCGTTACAGGATCCGGCTCCGTCGTCGGGAATCGTCGTCGCCCTGGCGAACTGCGGGAGCGAGACCTGCTCCCCCGAGCAGTGCTGCTGCCTCAACACCGACACGGGCGCGCAGTGCTGCAGGCCTAACAGCGCGGGCAACTGCGTCGAGTCCTGCAAACGAAGCAGCCCCTGTTAGTCCGAGAAGTAAAGCGGCCGATTATTAATAATTCAGACAACTGTAGTACTAATAAAAAGGTTGTTCCATGTCTTTAGTAATGGCCATGCAGTTCGGAGACCGTATATGCATTCTTTCTGATTCCATGATCTCCGATACGAATACGACCGGCAGCGATGTCATACCCGGTCAGCTCAAGACGATAGTCCTCAATAAAGAGGTCTCTATCTCGTACTCGGGTCTGACGAATAAAGCCATATCCAGGATACGCGAGATTCGGGCGGATATGTCGAAGAGGGTGTATTTTGACGAGGTGCTTGAGTCCTTAACGGAGTTCACCGCGGATGAGAAAGGAGAGGTCGCTTTCATCGTGTCGTCGCACATGGGCATACCGAAGCTCTACAAGATCGCGGACGGGCAGATTCACTACGGGCTCGACACATACTGGATCGGGAGCGAGGAGGCAGCCGCGCGCGTGCTCGATAGATTCGGGAAAGACGATCTGGTAATAAGCGAGCTGCCGAACAGTATGACGCAGGAGGAATACAGGTTCAGGGAGGCGTTTAGAAATGCGGTATATGAGAAGGATCTGCCGCATGCAGGTGGGCTGATATTCGATTGCATAGGGACGCCGAAGGGATACAGTTATAACAACTACGCCGTGGTGCACACGGGCGACAGGATGGCCCTCGATATTACGGAGGATTATACCGCCAGGTGGGCTTACGATAATCACGGAATGGAGAGCTATTCGCTGAGTCTCGTTTCTCCGAAGGAGCGGAGCCTTGCCGTGACAGGGGCGTTCTTCGAGCGGAGCAACACGGGTTTCATATATTCGCCGCTCGACCCCTGCCTCGATCTCAAGGGGAGCAAGGCGCTCGGGAAGCCCAAGACGGTTCATCCCGTATCTCTAAGCGGGTTCGTCAACGAGGTCGCGAGATATGCGTCGAGGCTCGAGACGTATTTGGGGGGATGAGACCACTATTGACGTGTGTCTGTAGCCTAGTTTAGATCTTTTAAGCTCAGATACTTACTAAACTTTTTACTAGCAATTTCTACTTGCGAACTAAACCAAGTCACTAGGCTTAATTGTTCATTTACTAATTCTGTACGTCTATCTCCTGTTGGTAATGACTCATAAGAAGCAACAATTGCATGTATTTTTAAGGCTTTTTTATACATTTCATCTGTATATTCTAGAATTTCCTTATCGAAGAGAAATTCTGCTTCCCTCGTTTCTCTTAGAAATTGAAACGCCCTATCTATATCAACATCTGCTTTTGACACAATATAAGATATAAAGGTCTTTATAGACAAATAGATTTCAAACCTTTTGTCATATAGTTCAAATCTTAGCCTGTTTTTGTTAGTTCTATATTGTTGATAAGCTATATATGCCGTCAGAATTGCTATAATAGGCACAAGAACAGCAGAAAGTGTGTCAATTATTAATTTTGTAGTTTCCATATTGTTATGAATTTTTCGGTTTTCGATTTATTAAAAAGTCTTGACCCCTCCAACATTGATTATTTATAATCCAATTATAGAAATAATAATCTTTATCCAACTTATGTGTTTGAATAATACCATTTAAAGATGATAAAGAGTATAAAGCTTAAATTCGGTCGAGCTCCGACCTTACAGGCTGAGACAATAGAGACTACACCCGTAACATTATTTGTCGGTCCAAATAACTCAGGAAAAAGCAAAGTCTTAAGTGAAATTTATCAATTTTGCCAAAATGGATCCCAAAATACACTAAATCTCATATTTGACAGTCTCGAATTTGAAACATTTACTGCGGAACAAGCTGAAGATAAAATCAAATTCAGCCTGTTAAAACCTCGACATGGAGAAGCAGTTCTTGATAATCATGTAATAATTGGCAAAAAAGGTACACGCCATAATGTAAATAGATCGCAACTATTAGAGGCGGTTAAAAACCCAAATAACCGCCCTTCACATTTTTGTTCCTGGTATCTGTCTTATAATACTCTTATCTTGGATGGCAATAGTAGAATTAACTTAATCAATCAACAGCCAGCTGGTGATTTACAAATACCACAAAGCACATTTCAAGTATTGTTCACTGATGATAAAAAAAGACACGAAGTGCGTCGAATTATAAAAGAAGCATTTGATCTATATTTTGTGATCGATCCTACACATCTAGGACAATTAAGGCTGAGACTAGCTCTTTATGCACCTTTGAATGATGCACAAGAGCGAGGTATTCATGATGAATCAGTTAGTTATCATTCCAAAGCAATGCCTATTGAGAATTCGAGTGATGGGGTTAAAGCATTCACGGGCATTATTACAGAAATTATTGCAGGAGATCCTGCGGTTCTACTTATTGATGAACCCGAGGCATTTTTACATCCTGCACTTTCGTTTAAATTAGGGAAAGAGATTGCACGTGCTAGTCATAAATCTGAAAAGAGACTTTTTATTTCAACTCACAGTACGAATTTTGTAATGGGATGCATACAATCTGGGACGCCAATAAATATAATTCGACTTACATATCGTAATGGAACAGCCACTGCTAGGGTACTTCCGAAAAATGATATTTTGAGACTAATGAGAAGTCCTTTATTAAGATCTACGGGGGTACTTGGAGGAATATTTTATGAATTCGTCGTCGTTACTGAATCGGATTCCGATCGTGCATTTTATCAAGAAATAAATGAAAGATTGGTATTATATGATCCAGATAATGGGATTCCTAATTGTTTGTTTTTGAATGCACAAAATAAGCAAACTGTGCATACAATCATCCGTCCATTACGTGAATTAGGCATACCTGCTGCAGGAATCATCGATTTAGATATGATTAAGGAAGGTGGTTCAGTTTGGACCAATTTCTTAAAGGGTGGTTTTATTCCGGAACTCGAACATAGCTCACTTGCTCAATTGCGTAATTCAGTGAAAACTAAATTTGAAGAAACTGGCAGGGATATGAAAAGAGACGGAGGAGTTGCACTTTTATCACCAAATGATCAAGAAGCAGCCAATAATTTACTTGATCAATTGGCGGATTATGGTCTATTTGTAGTGAGGGGGGGCGAATTAGAGTCGTGGCTGCCTACACTACAGAGTTCTGGTCATGGACCTGACTGGCTTGTCGATGTTTTTGAAAAAATGGGCGAGGATCCGGATTTGCCCAATTATATGAAACCTGTTAGTGGCGATGTTTGGGAATTTATAGGACGTGTTAAGCACTGGTTGACTAATGCAAACCGAAAGGGAATACCCACCTGAATCATGATTGTTTTTAAATTCTGCCAATTAAACCACAATTTCCCCCTTGAAATGTGCGGATGAACCCTTATTATATATTTGATAAACTTTATCGAAGGAATGGGGTGAAATAAATGATTAATACGGACAACTTAAGTCATACGGGCACCAAGTTTTCCCGGAGCTTCTATCTCGGCAACATACAGAGGGCGACCCTCAACAAGCCTGTGGATGATCTGAGCGAGAAAGAGCAGTATCAGTTCACCTGCCTTTCCGAGCAGATGAGATGGGGCAAGGAAAACGGTTACAACCTCGTTCTCACCCGCGACAGCGAGCAGATCGACTGCTGGATGATAAGGGATACTTCCATGGACGACCTCAACCCGCTCTTCAAAAAGACGATCCTCCAGGTTTTCTGATAGTACACAACTGCCAAAAAATATGATGCTTTTTCCCGGCCGGGCATTCAGCCCGCAAGGGTTTTCATACCATGTCCGGGAGTTAGGTGCCGGGCGGATACTGTTTAAATTATTTTTCCTCGTGCCCACGCGCCGCTTTTCTAAATCCTGAAATAGTGTTAATATGTTGGGTAAGTTATCGCGGTTGCGCCGGAGTTATTTATGAGTGATTATGACTCAATAATAGAAAGGTTGAGAGCAAGGAAAACCGAGCTTGAGAGCAGGCTTGGCAAGGTGGAGACATCCATGAGGAAGACCTATGCCAAGGACTGGGAGGAGCAGTCTATTGAGCGCGAGAACGACGAGGTAGTGGATGCGCTCGACGAGACGCTGCGCACGGAGCTCAACCAGGTAAACTCCGCCCTCTCTCGCGTGGAGAAGAACGAGTACGGCATTTGCGCCGTTTGCGACGACCCTATCCCTGTGGCCCGCCTCGAAGCGCTCCCGTACACCGACCGCTGCGTGAGCTGCGCGAGCGAATCCGAGTAGCGCGTACCCATCCGGAAACCGCGGTTTTTTACCCTAATACAACAGATTTTCCCTCCTATTGTTAAGCTACTGTTAACTTTTTTGACTTCAAAATGCTTTCCGTTTATAAAGTTCAATAAATATCGCTCGGTCGAATTTTCTCGTGCGGACGGAGGCATAGCCCCATGGAGATGAAGGTCATAAGGGAAGACGACGAACTTACTCACGTGAAGCTCTCGGGCAGGGTCGATCTCGAGGGAATAGGAGACCTCGACCTCGAATTTACGAGACATACGGTCACCCGCAGGAAACCTACGCTCGTGGATATATCCGAAGTCGATTACATCGCCTCCATAGGCCTCAGAATGCTCGTGACAGCGGCCAAGGCGCTCAACAAGTTCGGCGCCAGGCTCGTGCTTCTCAACCCTCATCCGGACGTTGAAGACGTGCTCCGGACAGCCGGCTTCGACAAGGTGATGCCCATAGAGCACGATTACGAGAGGGCGCTCGAAAGGTTGAGAACGGCCGCCTGAGATCAGGCGGATTCGAAAGGACCCCTTACCCCGATAAAAACAGCAGGCATTGCAGAATATATAAAGGATGTGGAGCGTATCCGGCTGTTCTCCGCATTCCGGACCCTGAGCTATGGCAAATAAAATTTCGGAAGACTCTCTAGCCGTCTCCTACGCCGCGCCCGCGACTATCCTAGTGGTCGACGACGACCCCGATCTTGAGCTCATCGTGACCCAGAAATTCAGGAGGCAGATAAGGAGCGGCGAATTCCATTTCATATTCGCCCGCAGCGGCGAAGACGCGCTCGAAAAACTGAGAGAGAATGTGATCGACGTCATCCTCACCGACATCAAGCTGCCGGGCATGGACGGGCTTACGCTTCTTTCGAGGCTGAAGACCCAATACCCGCTCATCAGGACCGTTATAATCTCGTCATACGGGGACATGAGGACGATAAGGAGAGCGCTCAACCTGGGGGCGTTCGATTTCCTTACGAAGCCCATAGACTTCGACGACCTGGGTATCACCATTACAAAAACGATCGAAGAGGCCCTTGCCTTGAAGCAGGCGGTGAAAGACAGGGAGCGCCTCGCCGCGATACGCCAGGAGCTCGACGTCGCCCGCAGGATCCAGCTTTCGATGATCCCCGGAATATTCCCCGCCTTCCCCGGGAGGCGCGATTTCGAGATATTCGGCGAGATAATCACTGCCCGTGAAGTTGGCGGCGACTTCTACGACTTCTGCATGATCGACGACGACAGGCTGTATTTCGCGATAGGAGACGCGTCCGGCAAAGGCGTGCCGGCTGCTCTTTTCATGGCGGTGACGAGGACAATGGTCAAGGCGGACGCGGTGAAGGGCCTTTCGCCCGAGAGGTGCCTTTCCGAGGCGAACAAGATACTCTGCATGGAGAACGAGTTCTCCATGTTCATCACGGTCTTCACGGGCGTGCTGGATACGAGAACGGGGGAGATCGTCTACAGCAACGGCGGGCACAAGCTCCCGATCATCATCCGCGGAGGGAGCGGGCCCGAGATGCTGGAGAACACCGAGGGCATAGCATTGGGCGTTATAGGAGGGGATTCGCTCTACGGCTTAAAGTCCGTGAAGCTCGAGCCCGGGGACGGTATCGTACTCTACAGCGACGGCGTGACGGAGGCTGTGAATAAGGACGGGGCACTCTTCACGGACAGGAGGCTCAGGGAATTGCTAGCGACGGACGGTTTCGAAAACCCACGCGACACGGTCGGGAGGATATTGAGGGACGTCGAGGAGTTTTCCCGCGGAGTCCATCTCACGGACGATATTACGGTGCTTGCGCTCAGATATAATAAGTAATAGTTATGAATTCCGATCTCTCGATCCGGCTCAAAAACAGCTTTAGCGAATTATCGCGCCTGAAGGACGCGCTGAATACGTACTGCGAGTTCAGGGAGCTGCCGTCGAATATAGTCTTCGCGCTTACGCTTTCCCTCGACGAGGTCGTAACGAACGTCATTTCATACGGGTACGACGACCACGACGAGCATAATATAGATGTCACCCTGCGGTCGGGGCAGGGGGTGATAGAAATAGCCGTCGAGGACGACGGGAAGCCGTTCAACCCTCTCGAATACAAGACGCCAGACCTCAAATGCCCGATAGACGAGAGGCCCATTGGCGGGCTCGGCATCTATCTGGTCAAGACGTATATGAGCGAGCTCGAATACAGGAGGTTAGGGGGGAAGAACCGGCTCGTTATGAGAAAGAACATATGAGCAGCCGAGCTCACTGTCCGCGTTAAGTTTGTATCTCGGCGCCGCTGCATTCTTGGATGTCGTCGCGGAATTCGAGCTTGTAGTCCTTTCGGTCTGTTACGTTGGGGAAATCGAGCCCGTCGACCGGGTAGGTTCTTTCGGACGATCTCGTCGGTTCTTGATTGAGCCTCTTGTTTTCGAACGTCATCTCTACCGTGTCGGGTATGCCGCGCTCGTCAATCACACCGCCGTTGTTGATATGGACATGAACGATGTCGAGTGATTTTTCAAGGTTGCTCACGCTTCTACAGACATCTTCGAGCATAGTGTCGACGTGGTGAAACTCTACAGCAATCCCTGTAATCCTATCGAAGTAGTCCTCAAGTCCGGGAAGTGATTGGTACTCCCATCCTTCTATGTCCATTTTGATAAAGACACTGGCTGTCGAGGGTATCCTGGAAAATATTTTATTGAAATTAGTTTGAGATACCGGGTCATCGCCTATTGCTTCCATGAAGTGTTTTCTGTTGCCTGAGAAAAATACTCTGAATCTCAAGGGACGTAATATTTTAGATAGTGAAAACCGCCTTAAGTGATCGAGGCGCGGACGACGCAGGAATAAATTCACGCTTTTAACTGTGTTCCTCGTTAGTTGAGTGGCGCTTATACTATGGTCGTAGCAGTGGACAGGACACCGCTTTCGCTTATGAAAATCCTCCTCGAAAGTCCAATCCGTCCCTACTCCGAGGCCGACTAGGAAATCCGTATTCCTGATTATACTTTCTGTAACTACATATCCTCCGTCGTTTCTCGATCCGAGCCTCACGACATTGTCGCGGTGACGCGGCTTCCATGAGGAAGGGAGGTACGCCACATATTGGCTATCGGCTTTAATATCCATCATAATGATTACAATATATAAGCGTTATGCTTTCGGTCAATAGCGGGACATAAAGCTTCTGACTAAAATGAAGGGTCTAGAAATTGGAAGGCAAGGGAGGAGAGAGCGTCTGACAATTTGGAAGTCTCATTAATTCTTGCATATGCGGAATGCATGAATTCTTTTTTCAACAGCAGAGCGATTTCCGGTCTTCTTAGGCTTTCCGGCGGCCCGGAACAACAGTTTACTCTCCTTTCGGTTTCCCTCTATTGATACTATAATTAGCCGGCAATACCAACCTTTAACACCGGAGGCCAGAAACCATGGCGAAGTCCGCATCTAAGAAATCCAAGAAGGGTAAGGGGAATTCTGTTAAGAAATCATCGAAGGGAAATGCGTTACGGTTCACATACGACCTCGAGGGTCAGAAGCCCGCAGTATGGAAGGCCGGGAATTCCAAGGAGGTCTCCGTAAGGGAGCTGCCCATATCGAAGGGGATCGCGGGCGTGTCGATGCGGCTCAGGCCTGGCGGCATACGGGAGCTCCACTGGCACGCGATCGCGGCCGAATGGGGGTTCTTCATAACCGGAAATGCCAGGGTTACCGTTCTCAACCCTGACGGCCAGTGGGATACTCAGGAGTACGGCCCCGGTGATATTTTCTTCATACCCATGGGGCACGCCCATTATATCGAAAGCATCGGAGGGGACGAATGCCATTTCATACTTGCGTTCAATAACGGTGCCTTCAACGAATTCAGCACGTTCAGCGTTACGGCGTGGATCGCACAGACTCCGAAAGAAGTGCTGTCGAAAAATTTCGGACTGCCCGGGAAGCTGTTCGATAAGTTTCCCAGGAAAGAGGTCTACATGGCTCTGGGCGAGATCCCCGGGAAAAAGGCGCTCGGGCAAAGGGGGCGGCAGAATACGGCGAGACTCGGGCACAAGTTCCCGCTCCGGGCACAGGAGGGGAAGGTCTATCCGGGAGGGACCGTGAAGATGGCCGACGTCAGCAATTTCCCCGTCTCTGATAATATGGCCGGGGCATTGATGACTCTCAAGCCGGGGGCGCTTAGGGAAATGCACTGGCACCCGAACGCAAACGAGTGGGGATACCTGCTCGGGGGCAAGCTCAGGATCACGCTTTTCGCGGCTGATGAGGGATCGCTGACGGAAGAGCTTGGGCCGGGAGAGGTGTTTTACATACCCCAGGGCTGCGGCCACTATCTTGAAAATGTAGGGGACGAGGAAGCGGAGATACTGCTGGTATTCGATAACGGCGCGTATCAGGAAATAAGCATATCCGAATGGATCGCGGATACGCCTCCCGAAGTCGTTTCGGCGGTTTTCGGAGTGTCCGGGAAGGTAATCGGGGAGCTCCCGAGAGAGGAGGTTTTTATCTCCGCAGGGAGCCGCTGAAATGCTGCCTGCAGTCTCAATAATTGAGCAGCAGGCTCCTTACGACGTTGAACGAATTCCTCGCGACTACAGGCAGGAATTTATTGAAGTCGGCGGCGGCCGTCCCGTCCGCTCTATCGGCGACTGTCCTCACTATTATGAACGGCATCTTATTGAGAGTGCAGACCTGCGCGATGGAGCCGCCCTCCATCTCGATCGCGTCCCCGTGGAGCTCTTCAGTCAGGTATTTGTGCTCTTCCGTCTCTTTCGTCGTCATGAACTGGTCTCCCGTCAGTATCGTACCCGTAATAACCTTGTTGCCACTCAGCTTTGTGCCGCCCGCAATATTAAGCAGAGTCTCGTCGGCCTTGAATTCCCTGAGATGCGTATAGGGTATTTCGCCGCGCGGGAAGCCGAGCGCCTCGGCGTCGAGGTCGTACTGGATGCAGGTTTTGCTCAGAACGACGTCCCCTATGTCGAGCTCGTGGTTTAGCGCTCCGGCGACGCCCGTGAATACGACGGCGCGGGGCGCGAACTCGTCTATCAGCCTCTCGCATACCATAGCCGCGAAGACCTTGCCGACCCCTGATTTCACGATGACCGTGTCTTTATCGAAGAGACGGGACTCATGGAATATTATTCCGTTCCAGTCCGTTTCTCTCTTGATCTCCGCGTTCTCGAGATAATGTTTTATCTCGATGTCCATGGACCCGATTATGCCGATTGTTTTCCTGTGACTGCCCATTGGGATTTATTACATCAGTTCCGCACGTATTGGAGCGGAGAACGTTCTACTCGGGACTTATCTCGTACCACATGTTCGTCTGATAACCCTGCTTGTCGACTTCCGCGAACGACTTGCCGGCAACCGGGGTTGCGCCGTCGCACTTCCACTCGTATATCGTCGAATGGCCGGTCACGTACATCGGAATGAAATCGGAGCCCGCGTTTTCCTCGCAGTAATCTTTCATCGCCTGCGTCGGCTCCTTGTTCACGTCCGCCTTTTCCTCGCACGGTATGTTAGCCCCGACGTTGCACGCATAGACTTTCCCGTCCATGCAGCGCCAGTACGTCCCCTTGATGAACGTGTCGAGAGGGGCCGACTCGGGCGAGCCCCACGCCTTCTTTAACGCTACCGCTATTGATTCGGGCACCGGAGGGCCCGTGTATTCCTTGCCCGGTGTGTCGATCGTGCCGACGTCCTTGCAGTAAGCAAACGGGCTGTCGTAGATCTTTCCGGCGGTCTCGTCAGCGCCGCATGAAAGCGCGGTCAGGACCGACAGGGCGGGAAGCGTCAAAATTAACAGGATGAAACGGGTTCTCATACTCCTCTCCTTTAAACAGGAATGTAACAATTATAACGCAAGCGGCTGACATTCTAAATCGCTGAATGCACTGTCTATCTTATTATTACATACGGCTATATAATTGAACGGCATGAAGGTAACGGCATTGCATATATACGCTATATCGGTCTGTTTGATAGCGTTGATTGCTTGCGATGAAAGGCACGGCGGAAATACGCTCCCTACCGACCCGAAGGAATGGGTATGCAAGAACTCCGAGATCGGGCCGACGCCCGAAGAAATAGAGCAGTTCTGTGCCACTGCCGACCGGGGGCTTCCCGCTCCGGATTTTCTCCGTAACCCCCCTCCTATCTCCCGCCTCGGCGATAAGAACGTCTACGACACCCAGATGCAGGATTTTCTGAGAGCGAAAGGATACGCAGGCGAGCTCGGCTGGCCGGGCGATTTGAACTGGCGCCTAACAGGCCCCTACGTCGGTCCCATAGGGAGCGGCCAGGCCTACGGCGTTCACCCCGCCGTCAGACTGTATTATTCCCCGGAACTGATTGAGTGGCTCTGCGGCGGCAGGGAGGGCGAGATCCCCGACGGGGCCGTCATCGTGAAAGAGATGCATTCTATAAACGAGTCCCTCGACATATCGATCGACTCCGAAGGTTGCATGGTGATCAACGCCGGCGTCGAGCCCGAGTCCTGGACTATAATGGTAAAGCAGCGGGATGAGGCGTGGGACGGCTGGTACTGGGGGAATTATATAATTGAATACGACCCGCCCACGTCAAGCTGGCAAGTCGGCAATCCGCCGATCTTCGACATATCCGCCGTCACGAGCGAGGACTTCTTCGGCGGCGAGATCACGCCCGCCGAGCCCAACCCGCTATGGTACCCGACGGGTTACGTGTACGAAAGCGGGAACAAGATACCGGACGTCGTTCCTGCGTCGAGCGACTACGGGAACTACTGTATTAACTGCCACGCATCGGCCGAAAGCGAGCAAACTTTTTCCTCGCTCGACAATTTACTGACACCTGGATTGAGATATAAACACTACGGGCCGCTCGAAGCGGACGAGAGCATGGACGGCGGCCTCGATGCAGAGCCGGTCTATATAGCCGGGCGTACCGCGCCCCTTTATATTAAAAACGGCCTACGGGCTGATGGGGAGGTCGACAATTACGATTCGCCCTTCTCGAAAGCGCTTCCCGAGCCCGCCCCCGGATTCCTCGAATTTTACGACCAGCTCGGTATGGTGACTTTCCCTGATGTGTGGGATCTCCGCCTGCCAGCGGAAACCTACGACCACATAGTATCAGGAGGCGGCGGACCCCAGGATTTTATCACCTCGGACCAGTGCGAGGGGTGCCACGACGCGTCGTTTTCGAACTCATCCATCCCGAACATGATGCTCGAAGTAACGGAGCCCGACGGCACCAAGTACGTCAACCTCTCGCCTTACGGCGAGTGGAAAGCCTCGCCGATGGGCCTCGCCGGGCGCGACCCGGTCTTTTTCTCCCAGCTCGAGAGCGAGACGAACAACCTGCCCGAGTATACGGAGTGTATCGAATCCACGTGCCTTCACTGTCACGGCGTCATGGGGCAGCGCCAGCTCGCTATCGATACGGAGGGTCAGAATGACGGAGGCTGCAAGAGCCTCTTCGTGATCGAGCCTTCTCCGCAGGTCCCCTTCGGTAAACCTTTCACGCTGGACATGGTAACGAAGTGGCCCGGCTCGGAAGACAACGAATTTCAGAATTACGGAGCGCTCGCCAGGGACGGCATATCCTGCAGCGTGTGCCACCATATATCCGAGACGAATCTGGGACGGGAATCCTCATTTACCGGGAACTTCGTCACGGGTCCATCTGACGAGGTCTACGGGCCTTACGAAGACTCGACGATAATCCCTAAGCCCATGGACAACGCCCTCGGCATCACTCCGAAGTTCGCCGATTATTTCGTGAGCGGCGACCCGTTCAGCTCGCATATCTGCGGGAGCTGCCACAATATCCTGCTCCCCGTCTTCAGCAACGAGGGCGAAATACTGGGAGCGAGCTACGAGCAGTCCACGAACTTCGAATGGCTGAACAGCCAGTTCGGCACGAGCGGTGAAAACTTCAAATCATGCGCGGACTGCCACATGCCCGCTCACTATAAAGGGGAGAAGCTTTCTTTCGAGATAGCTAACATAGAGTCCGACGCGTTCGCCCCCACGACGGACCGTCTGCCCGATGAAGAGATCGCCCTTACCGAGCGCGACTACTATGCCCGCCACTCGCTCCACGGGCTCAACGTTTTTCTAAACGAAATGTTCCAGCAGTTCCCCGTCATACTGGGGTACCGGCAGATAGGCGTTATGACCGGCACATTCAGCGTGCCGCCGCTCATTACCGGAAGGGACTCGATGGTCGGGATGGCACGGAACGAAACCGCGGAGATCAGCGTCGAGACCCTCGAGATAACGCCCGCTGGCGAGCTCAGGGCCGTGGTTAAGGTAACGAGCCTTGTGGGACATTATCTCCCGACAGGAGTCGGATTCAGGCGCATGTTCATCGAGTTCCTCGTCCGCGACGCGGATGGAAATGTGCTATGGGCTTCCGGGCGTACGAACGATCTCGGCGTTCTGCTCAAAGGCACAACGGACGAGGTGCTTCCAAGCGAAGAGCCGCTCATCAATCCAGACACGTTCCAGCCGCATTACCAGACGATTACGAGCGACAACCAGGTGCAGATATACGAGGAGGTCGTCGAGGATTCGGACGGAAACGTCACGACGAGCTTCCTCAGGCGTGTAAACGAAGTAAAGGACAACCGCATAAGGCCCAAGGGCGCTGACCCCGAGTTCTTCGCCAATCCCGCCCTCTCGCCGTATACCCAGCAGCTGGCGGTGCTCCACGGCGAGGAGAGGTTCGACCCCTATTATACAAACACAGCGCTCACGGGCTCGGACGTTGTAGAATATTTAATCAGCCTCGACATCGAGACCCTCGGCCGTGTGCACGACGTGCAGGTTACGCTCTATTATCAGGCGATCCCGCCTTCATATCTCCAGCAGAGGTTCCAGGACGCAAGCGCCGGCCCTGCCGAGAATGACGAGATAAGACGGCTCTACTACATTACGAGCCACCTGAACGTTGACGGCACCGTCGACGGTGAGGGCGGGCAGGCAATAAAGGACTGGAAACTTTTCCTTGTACGCGTAGTGAAAGCGATCGACTAGAAATATCAGCCGGGGTGTTGCATCATCAACTTGAAAAATAGCGCTACGGGAATTAAGAAAGGCCTGCAGTTCGTCAAAATACCGGCCATAACCCTGCACATTGTTCTCTTCTGGTTTCTGTCAGGCGGCTGCTCTCCGGGGCCGGACGACCCACGTGAGGACCTTATCGCATATTGTGTCAGGGAATGCGTTATTGAAACATCCGACTCCGAGATATGCGATACGCGGTGTAAATGCGCTGTGAAAAATCTCGAAGAAGAGACCACCGCTCAGGAGCTCAGGAAAATAGCAAGCGGAATTACGAAGAACGATGATACTACAAACGAATTTGTCGTTAAATTCAGGGACGCCTTCAAGAAGTGTACTAGTTTTGAGTAAGGCTTGGTTTGAATGTCTGGTGGGGTTGGAAGAGGGTTTTCAAACCAAGCCTCATTCTGGTTTCGCTTTAATAATAACAAGTTGTTGATGGTTCTTCAAGTACTTCTTTAAACATATTTATAAATTATAAGAAATCCGGACCGTTAGCTTGACGAAATATTCTACTAGAGCTTTCAAATTCAGCCTGATTTCCGGAACTTACGGGGCTCGAATCTTATATGCCTGCACTCTTGGGATCTATTCCTAAAGGAGCGGATTAGCTTGAATTCATCTATCTCATGTCATATTTGAGATTTGTGAGAATTCGATGAGGATTATTCATAAAAGGGCGCCGCAGTTAATTGCTGTCACTCAATAAACTCAGAATGAGCATAAGGGCGTTGCGGTTAACGATATGCTCGGCGCGAATTCGGTAACAGGTTGGAATGGTCGGTTGTCCAGAATACGTCTCGCCTTAAATCTCAGGCGAAACGTCACGTGCTGACGATCATGTATAATAGTGCCTCTTATAGGCGTTTGGTCGTTAATACATGGTCCAGGTTATTTTTATATCTTATGTATTGTTTGTGATATTTCTCAGTCTGATCCCCGGCCCGGGTATAGGCGGAGGGCAGTATCTGGATAAGATTGCCCACGCGATCTTCTACAGCGTCATGGGCGTCCTGGCGTATATCGCATTCGAGACTGTGTGGAAGAGGATTATTATTTTTATTTTTATATTCCTTCTTGGAATATCTCTCGAATTTTTCCAGATATATGTTCCCGGAAGGGGCGCCTCCGTGTATGACGTCCTCGCGAACACGTCGGGACTCATCCTCAGCTTTCTCCTCTGCTGGATATATACGCTGATCCCGGACACCCCGCCGCCGGGGGCCGGAGAGACCCGCGAATAAAACACGCCGCGTGTTCATGTTCGGTTTAAATGTATTGAAAGTGCGCAGGGTCCGGCCGGCACGGTCAGCCGTATTAATAAGCTCCGTTGAGAATTGGTATGCATTCGTCCGGCAGCCTGGCGTGAGAGGTCTTGCCTGATCTCGGTTGAGGTCTTATTCTGCCGTCATCCCTGAACCAGCCGTCGAGCTCGCTTCCGCACCCGTCGTCGAACATGTTGAGCGGCTCCTGTGTTTCGCAGAGCATGTTACCCGGAGGACACTTCAGGCGGACGTGGAAATGCCCGTCGTGTCCGTACCAGGGTCTCACTTTTCCCAGCCACTTCTCGCCCGGATGGTTCTGACAGAGTCTCCTCTTGATGATCGGGTTCACGAATATCCGGTCGACCCTCTTGTCCGAGGCGGCGGTCTTTATTATCTCCTCGATCTTTACGTCCCATTTGAAGCCGTCTATTGCCGTCTGATCTTCATTGAGGACCGATTGCGGATAAATATGCGCCCTCTCCGTTAGCGTAAGCTGTCTCCTGAGAGCTATCGGGTGCTGCCAGAAAAGTATATCGGCGTCGAGTCCGATCTGGTGACTGCTGTGCTCATCGTACATGGGTCCCCCTGTCCTTTGCGCGACGTCCCCGATGAGGAGTATGGCTTCCAGTTGTTCACTGACGGTCTTTGCGAGGGATTCGATGTATTCGATCATCGCGGGATTGGCATAGTATCTCCCCCTGCCTAACCTTATGACCTGGAAGCCTTCACCGCTCGCGGGCAGTGGTGCGGCGTTCCTTATGCACCCGGCGGTGTAGGAGCCTATGGACTCCGTGATCGCCGACTCCGCGGCGGCCGAATTGCGGAGACACGACCCGCTGACTATAAGAATAAACACGACCAGACGTATAAAGTTCGGATATCTTGCCATATTGAATGTACAGGGTGCGCATGGACGGCTGATTTCCGCCGTTACAGCGCTTTATATATCGAGACACGATATATGCCGGGAATTATACATGAATCCGGAGAGTCTTAAAGTGTGTCCGTCCGGCGTCCCCGATATGGAGATGAACAGCCCTTGAAAATATTATCAACTGTTTGGTTGACAATCGATGATAGCATGATATAATCAACTATATGGTTGAATATCAAAGGACAGACCTCGATTCAATCCTCCACGCACTCGCCAATTCGACGCGTAGGGGAATTATTATGCAGCTCGCCAAAAAGGACCTGACCGTGAACGAGCTTGCCGAGAAATACGATATGTCTCTCCAGGCCGTGTCCAAGCACATACAGGTGCTTGTTAAGTCGGGGCTGGTGGTTCAGGAGAAAGCGGGGCGCGTCAAGCACTGCCGCGCCAACATAGAGCCGCTCGACCGCGTCTCGGACTTGATAAAAGAGTACGGCCGTTTCTGGGGACAGAGACTCGATGCTCTTGATAAATATTTTGAAGGACGGAAAAAAGCAAAGGAGCGTGTGAAATGAGCGAAAGCAAGCTGGTGGTGACAAGAATCATAAAAGCGACGCCTGAAGAGGTGTTCGAGGCGTTTACTAACCCCGAGATCATGAGAAAATGGTTTTACGGGGACGAGGGATGGACAGTTGATGTTTCCAATACATTGGAGATCGGAGGGAAATATATCTTAAATATGATTAAGCCCGATGGTAAAGAATATAAACATACCGGCGAGTATAAAGTTATCGCGCCGCACGAAAAGCTTGTCTTTACCTGGAACTCGGATTTCGCGCAGGATACGGTCGTTACCGTTTATTTCCGCGGTGTCGCGGGCGGGACAGAGATCACGCTCGAGCACGAATTCCTGCCGACCGCCGAGGTGCGCGAGGACCACAGGAAAGGCTGGACGGTCTGTCTTGGGAATCTCGCGAGATTGTATGCATGATAGTAATTGTATTTATAGAACGAAATAAAATCATATGAATGGGGAGGTAATAGACAATGAAAAACCCTACACCCGAGCATAAAATCGTTTCCGCGGAAGAATGGCAGGCGGCTCGTAAGGAGCTACTGAAGAAGGAGAAGGATTTGACCCGCGCGCGTGACGCGCTGGCCGCCGAGCGTCGGCGGATGCCATGGGTAGCCGTCGAGAAGACGTACGAGTTCGACGGGCCAAAAGGCAAAGCGAGTTTGCTCGACCTGTTCGAGGGTCGCCGTCAACTGATCATCTATCGAGTCTTCTTCGAACCCGGTGTGTCCGGCTGGCCTGAGCATGCCTGCATCGGCTGCTCTATGGTAGCCGACCACGTTGGCCACCTTGCCCACCTGAACGCCCGCGATACCACGCTCGCGTTCGCCTCGCGCGCGCCGCAGGCGGACATCGAACGCCTGAAGGGGCGGATGGGTTGGCAGATCCCGTGGTACACCATCACGGACGACTTCGACAAAGACTTCGACGTGGACGAGTGGCACGGCACGAACGCGTTTATTCGCGACGGCAACCGTGTCTTCCGTACCTACTTCATCAACAAGCGTGGTGACGAGGCGCTCGGGAGCACCTGGAGCTACCTCGATATGACTGCGCTCGGGCGCCAGGAGGAATGGGAGGACTCGCCCAAAGGCTACCCTCAGACCCCGCCGTACGAGTGGTGGAACTGGCACGACGAATATGGCAACGCTCAGCAGTCCCGGGAGTGGAGCGCCCAGGTCGAGCGCGGAATTCGGGCCGGGCAAGGACGGCGACGCCCATGAGCGCTCGTCATTGTTGCGGAGTGACGTTGAGAAGCTCGTACCGCAAGACGGCTGTACAACAGACTGCGAGTAGCGGAAAGCGTATGCAGACGTTCTTTCAGCGTTTTCTGGGCATAGCCGGATGGATCGTCCCGGGCGCGATGCTCGCGCTCCTGCCGAAGTGTCCCATGTGTATTGCGGCGTATGTCGCCCTTGCGACCGGAGTCGGGATTTCGGTATCGGCCGCTTCGTCGCTGAGGGTGGCGATCGTGATCCTGTGTGCGTCGTCTCTCTTATTCCTTGCAGCGAGACACGCGCGCCGATTCATCGCGCTGAGATCAGTAATGAAAGAGACGGCACGGTGAAGGTGGGTGAAGATTTCTGATAGGATGGACTATCTGTCTTAAGTATCTCAAAAATTATATGCATGAATAGGTTCCGTTTTTGTTAGAATATATTATATGTAAATACATCAATCAGGGGGGTTCAAAATGAGATATATATCGGTTTTGGTTCTTTTAACTGTTTTTACGTTCCTGTTTTTTGCCATATCGTCTTTTGCGGATCAGCCTGGCGGTCAGGACGAGCATCACATGAGTCCCATTACCGGGTCAAAAGAGCTCGAGAAGCTAAAGACCCTCGCCGGGACGTGGCAGGGTACGACCATGATGGGCGGTAAGGAGACTCCCGTCACCGTTACTTACCAGACGTCCTCGAACGGCAGCGTGGTGGTGGAGACGCTCTCCCCGGGGACCCCACACGAGATGGTTTCGGTCTATTACGACGATAACGGGAAGCTGGGCATGACGCACTACTGCGCGATAGGAAACCAGCCTCATCTCTCGCTCGAAGATTCGAGCGGCAATGAAATCGACCTTGTCTTCGTAAGCGGCACGAACATCGACCCGAAAAAAGACCATTACATGCACGACGTGAGCTTCGAGTTCAAGGACGATAAAACCTTTGTACAGGAGTGGACCTCTTTCGAGAACGGGAAGGAAGCCGAGGTCGCAACGTTCACGTTCACGCGGGCGAAGCAGTAGAGTGAGCCCGCACTTCTGCGTAGGTGTTTTTATCACTTGAAATACCGTCTGCCGATTCTCGATCGCCGAATTCTAGGTTTTGATCGACTGGCGGTTAGCCATCTTTATATTATCGCCACTTACGGAGGCCTGCCTCCCGTAATATAGCCATGGTCAAAGGTATGTGCGAATGATCAATGTGCACCATACCGTCTGTTTAAAGAATTAGCCCTTGGCCGCTCAATGCAGTATAATGGGATGTCGGAACCCTACCGGCCTCGAATCCGGACAGGCAGCCGGGATTGATCTTACCGGCTTGGGTGCCCTGCACAGCGAGGAACTGTCCCATCGCGAACGACGTTATCGGGTCCGAATATGTATCAGAATACACAGGGAGGATCGATGAGAAGAAATAAGACTGTTTTAGTTCCAATATTCGCAATATTGTTTCTGTCCTTCTTTGCTGTCGGGGGCTGTAACGGCAAGAACATCCTTAGTACGCAGATACCCGATGCCATACTCGAAGTGATGCAGAGGCCGAGATATGCCGATGCGACCTGGTGCCTCAGGGTTATCGACCTCGAAACAGGAAAAGTTATATATGATCTCAATCCAAATCTCCTTGCTTTCACGGGTTCGGTTAGAAAGACGTATTCGGTCGGTCTTGCCTTGAACGAATTAGGTGCGGACCACACCTTTAAAACCCCTGTCTACAGGCAGGGAGACGTGGATGACGGGGGGGTTCTCGACGGGGACTTGATCCTCGTCGCCGCGGGCGACCTCACGATGGGGGGGCGGAACACTCCTCAGGGCACGGTTGCGTTTACGAGCTTCGATCATACGGAGGCCAATTCGCTCGGCAGCGCGATCCTGACGGAGCCCGATCCGCTCCTGGGAATCGATGAGCTAGCGGCGCAGGTAGCGGCGTCGGGTATTAAGACGGTCGAAGGAGACGTAGTAGTGGACGACAGGCTCTTCGATCTCTTCAGGGTTCCTAACGGTAACGTGTTAATCACGCCGATCATAATAAACGACAACCTCGTGGACGTAACTATAATACTGACCGAGCCGGGCCAGCCTGCGATGGTTGACTGGCGTCCGAAATCAGCCGCCTTCAATGTCGAATCGAATGTAATCACCTCACCTGAAGGCAGTGAATTGGATATAGCGCTCACCGGTGATATTCCGGGCTGCATCGGCACCCCCGGATGTAAGGGCACGGTAGAAGGTCAGATACCCGTCGGTTTTAAACCTGCGCTTCCCGGTGTGGAGACGCTCGTGCAAACATTCAGAATAGAAGACCCGGCATCATATGCCCGTATAGTTTTCATCGAGGCCCTCGAAAAAGCCGGGGTTGAGGTTACCGCCGATACGATTGCACCGAACCCGGCCGGGAAGCTGCCGCCCCGGAATTCATACACCGAGGATGCGAAGGTGGCGGAGTTCGTTTCGCTTCCCTATTCGGAATATTCCAAGCTGATTCTTAAAGTGAGCCACAATCTGGGCGCTAACCTGAGCCTCATGCTGTTCGGGCTCACACAAGACGCGAGAACTATAGGTGACGCCTTGGCCGCCGAAAGAGAAACTCTGATCAATGACTTTGGCATTAAAGGCTCCGACTTTAATTTCCCGACGAACGGGAGCGGAAGCCCCGACAGCCAGGCTACTCCGACGGCTACGGTGAAGCTGTTAAGAGAGATGAGCGAAAGAGAAGTATTCCCTTCTTACTTCGATTCGTTTCCCATTTTAGGTGTGGACGGCTCTCTTGCAGCAGTGGGCGTCGATCCCCCGAACCCCGTCATAGCGCCCGCTACCGGAAAGGTGTTCGCAAAAACCGGAACGACGATACTTGAAGGGTTTTTCAAGGCCCAGGTGTTTGCGGGCTACATTGACGCGAAGAGCGGCCGGCGTCTCGTCTACGCGCTGTACGTGAACGATATAGGCCCGCTTCAGTCGATAGCCGAGGCGATCGAGGTTTTTAACGACGAGGGTGAAATATCGGCGATTATCTATGATCTGAATTGAAGATGGCCGGCGAGCTGCATCTGGGGTCTTCATCCGAACGAGTCGCGTTCTCGCTTTATTCAGGAGATCGCTTCCAGCTCCGCCAAAGGCTTCGCCGGACAGGCCGTTCGCAATGACAGGAAAACAATAACGTCCTCGACAAGCTTCCTGTATAATTTCGACCTAACTGAAGTGAATACTTGCCCGTTTTGGTGAGTACGCCACGCTCTGGTCTTTGCCGGGAAGAAAGACGAGCGTGGAGTCCGCTCTATATTGGGCGTGCGGAATTATTTCCGCACGGATTTTCATAATCCGAAAATGAAATTATAATTTGTAGCGCGTCACTAACATTATTTCTATCTTAAGGAGGAATGAGACATGAACGGCACTTCCATAGCGGAGGGCATCAGACGTAGCTGGGGCTGGCTTCTCGCCCTGGGCATAGCATACATAATCATGGGTCTCGTAATAGCGGGCTCTCCGATGGCGGCGACTCTAGCCGTCGAGGTGCTCATCGGTTTTGTTTTGATCATCGGAGGCGTGATTTCCATAATAGGGGCATTTTTCACAGGCGACTGGAAGAGGCTCCTGCTCGTTCTCCTGAGCGGCGTCCTGTACCTCGTCGTCGGCGTTCTCCTGCTCAAGAACCCGATGGCGGGCGTCCTCACGCTGACACTGCTCCTTGCCGCATTTTTGCTCGTCGAGGGGTTTTTCAAGATAATCCACGCGTTCCAGATGAAGCCCGCCCCTAACTGGATATGGCTCCTCGTGAGCGGGGTCGCTTCGGTAGTACTCGGCGTCATGATATGGGGCGAGTTCCCGGAGAGCAGCGCCTTTATCATCGGGCTACTCGTGGGTATCTATTTCCTCATCAACGGCATAACGATGGTCATGTTCTCGCTTGCGCTCAAGGGCGGCAAATAGACTCGCAACAGCCCCTGACCGGTGTTCCGGAGGTGCGATTCGTTTCACCGAGCTTGTCCTAAGTATGTCGACAGAAGTGGAATACATAAAATAAGGCAAAATATATTTTCTTCTGTTCCTTGATGAAAAGAAGCAAAAATCATCCGACTGTACAGAATTGGCTAAAAAATCCCAAGTTAACGCTAAAATGTTTCAATTCAACCCGCAGCCCTGAAACATTTTAACGCGTTAACAGCTGATTTTTTTCACGCCAATTCTGTAATGTCGGGAAAACTAACCCCCCTTCGTTATATATTATCCCGGAGGATTTCAGCATTGAATTGTTCAACATTTACTAGTGCGCGCTCACTGTCCTTTCGGCGGCCCAGTCCCTCAGGCGGGAAATCTTTTCCGCCATGACATCGGAAAGGGGGCGCGTTGCGGACAACTCGTGCACGAGTGTGTCGGTATCGAGCTCCTTTTTTGCGGAGTAAGAGGTGTAAAGCCCCGAGACTATGACCTGCTCTATCTCGGCCCCGCTGAACCCTTCGGTCATACGGACGAGCGATGTCAGGTCGAACCGGGAAAGATCTTTACCGCGTTTTTTAAGGTGTATCTCGAATATCGATCTCCTCGTTTCTTCGTCTGGCAGGTCGATGAAAAATATTTCGTCGAAACGGCCCTTTCTCAGAAATTCTGGCGGCAGCTTCTCCACGTCGTTTGCGGTCGCGACTATGAAGACGTCCCCCTTTCTCTCCTGGAGCCATGAGAGGAACGTGCCGAATATCCTCGCCGACACTCCTCCGTCCTCGGCTTCCCCTCCCGCCGAGAACGCCTTTTCGATCTCGTCGATCCAGAGCACGACGGGGGACATCTTCTCGGCCGTGTCCATCGCCCTCCTGAAATTCTTCTCGCTCTCGCCGATGTATTTGTTGTAGAGGGACGAAGGGTCCATCTTGAGGAGGGGCAGCCCCCATTCCTTCGCTACGGCTTTAGCCGATAGACTCTTCCCGCATCCGGGCACTCCCAGGAGCAAGACCCCTTTTGGGAATGAGAGCCCGAACTTTACCGCTTTTTCGGGATCGGCGAAAATCTCTTTTCTCTTGGAGAGCCAGGACTTGAGCGTCCTGAGGTCCGCGATGTCGGACATCCCCTCTTCGGCGGGATAATATTCGAGGACGCCCTCGCGTTCGACGATATCTTTCTTCGCGTCAATGACCCTCCCGATGTCCCTGGCGTCGAGCGCGCCGTCTTCGACTATGAGCCTCGTTATTATTTTCTCCGCCTCGGTCAGCGTGAGTCCTCTAAGGTTATTGAGGAGCCTGTTCGTGTCTTCTTCCGAAAGTTTTATCTCGGCTTTCATCCGGGCGTGGAGGTCGCTCGCAACGCGTCCGAGGAGCTTTCTGTATTCGTCCCGTCCGGGGCCGTTCAGCCTGAAGAAGGCGCTCGATTCCCTGATGCTGTCCGGGATCCTTACGCCATGCCCGGTTATGACTATGGCGCCTTGGTTTTTGGTATAGGGAGCAGCCGCGTCCTTGAGCATCTGGGAAGCGGTCTTGTCTTCGAGCAGGTCGCCCGCGTCCTTCAAATGATATATTGCCTGAAAACCCGAGGCCTCTATGTGTTTAAGCGCCTGCGTGAGCTCGGCTGTTCCGTAAACAGGCCCCTTGGATTCTATGTCCCCGCGGCTGAGCCCCTTCGTCCGCGACCAGTGGAAATAGGGGATACCAAGACGGCCTGCAAGGAGCTTGAGCAGAGTCTCCGCCCGCTCCTCTTCGGGGGTTTCCACGAATATTATGCTGTAATGTGAGCGGATGAGGAGCTCAAGGTCTTTCAGGTTGTCGTCTGATCTGTCCATGAAGCGTCGAGACCGGTTTGAATATTCCGCGTCAGCGGATAATTTATTGAGCTCCCACCGGTTTCAGCTTAATAATAGGGCCGGGAAGGGTTCATATCAAGTAATATATAAACGTGGATTATGAGCGCTCGTGATACGGTCGAAACCAGCATCGAGGGTAATTTGTACAGATTAATAAAGTTGTTCTTCCTCCTGATGATAATACTGGCGGCTCTTGCCTATTACTACCGCTATGACGTGAGGGCCGGGTTTGAATACGCGAGGAGCAGGCTCTTGCCGGACAGGCCCGCCGCCGGCTCGTATAACGCAAGTTTTGTCAATCCCTGGGTCGGAGTCAAGTTGATGCCGTATCTCTCCGGCTTCGAGCTCCCTGTGTACCTCGCGAACCCAGGCGACGGCTCCGGAAGGGTTTTCGTCGTGGAAAAGGCGGGGCTTATAAAAGTGGCCAAGAACGGCAAGGTCTCGGACGAGCCCTTCCTCGACATCGTCCGTAAGGTGGGCTCCAAAGAAAGCGAACAAGGTTTGTTAAGTGTCGCTTTCCATCCCAATTATAAGGCGAACGGCAGGTTCTTCGTAAATTATACCGATCTCAAAGGCGATACCGTCGTATCGGAATTCAAGGTGGGCTCCGACCCCGACCGTGGCGACGCGGATAGCGAAAGGGTTCTCCTCAAAATAAAACAGCCCGCTTCCAACCATAACGGCGGGCAGCTGCAGTTCGGCCCCGACGGTTATCTCTATATAGGCACGGGGGACGGTGGATTCCAGGGCGACCCCTCGGGGAATGGTCAGGATTTGAACGCACTCCTCGGGAAGATGCTGAGAATAGACGTGGACGGGGGCGAGCCTTACGGCATACCGCCGGATAACCCGTTCAGGAACGTATCCGGCACCCGTCCAGAGATATGGGCGTACGGTCTCAGGAACCCGTGGCGGTTTTCGTTCGATTCGTCTACGGGGGATATGTACATAGGGGACGTAGGAGAGGGGAAGTGGGAGGAGGTGGATTACCAGCCGCGGAGCAGCAGGGGAGGGGAGAACTACGGGTGGAGTTTCCTCGAAGGCTCCTACGAGTTCAAGCTGCCTAACGGCTACGACACGAAGGGGCTTACGTTCCCGGTCGCTGAATACAGCCACGAGGACGGGTGCTCTGTTACGGGCGGTTACGTATACAGGGGCGGAAAGTCGCCCGGACTCAAAGGGACTTACTTTTTTTCCGACTATTGCTCGGGGAAGCTCTGGGGACTCAGGAAAAAGCCCGGCGGCTCGTGGGAATGGGCGGAGTTCCTCGATACGGAGCTTAATGTGAGCAGCTTCGGCGTCGACGAGGCTGGGGAGATATATATACTCGATTTGGGGAAGGGGGGGATATACAGGATTGCGGCAGGTACCCAGTAATCCCTGATCTGCTCGATTATAGTTTCTTAACCTTCTCCCTGAGCACGTATTTCTGTATCTTTCCGGTAGACGTTTTCGGAAGATCCGTGAAGACCACGGTCTTAGGGCATTTGAAATGTGCGAGGCGGCTCCTGCAGAATTCGATAATGTCTTCCTCGCTAACGGTATCAGCACCTGCCTTGAGAGTCACGAAGGCGCAGGGGGTCTCTCCCCACTGCTCGTCCGGACGGGCGACGACAGCCGCTTCGAGGACTGCCGGGTGCTGGTATAGGACGGATTCGACCTCTAGCGTCGAAATATTCTCGCCGCCTGAGATAATAATATCCTTCGAGCGGTCCTTGAGCTCGATGTAACCGTCGGGGTGCATCACCCCCAGGTCCCCGCTGTGGAACCACCCTCCTGAAAACGCCTCCTCCGTTGCGGTCGGGTTCTTGAGATACCCCTTCATTACGATATTCCCGCGGAATAGCGCCTCCCCTATGGTCTCGGCGTCGGCCGGGACTGGCTTGCATGTTTCCGGGTCGCCGATCGTGAGACCTTCCTCGACCGTATACCTCACCCCTTGCCTGGCTTTCATGCGGGACCGTTCGGCGGGTGGGAGCTCGTCCCATTCGCCGTGCCATTCGCATATAGCGGCAGGGCCGTACGTCTCCGTGAGTCCATAGACGTGCGTCACGTCGAAACCCGCCTTCTCTATCCTTTCCAGAACAGCCGCCGGAGGCGCGGCAGCCGCGGTCATGAAATTGACCCTGTGGCCGAACGCGCGCCGTTCTTCTTCCTTCGCGTTTATTATCATGTTCATTACGACCGGAGCCCCGCAGAGGTGCGTGACGCCGTGCTCCGCGATGGAGCTGAAGATCTTGCCCGCGTCGAAATGCCTAAGGCATACGGACGTGCCCGCAAGCGCCGCCATGGACCACGTGAAACACCAGCCGTTGCAGTGGAACATGGGGAGCGTCCAGAGATATACCGGATGTCCTGTCATGCCCCATGCGATTATATTTCCGAGCGCGTTCAGGTATGCCCCCCTGTGGTGATAGACGACGCCCTTGGGATTGCCTGTCGTGCCCGACGTGTAGTTGAGCGATATAGCGTCCCATTCGTCTTCGGGCCCGCGCCACGTATAGCTCACGTCCCCTGTATTCAGGAATTCCTCGTATGTGATTTCACCTATAGGCTCTCCGCGCTTTCCCTGCGGGTCGTCTATGTCTATTACGAGCAGGTCGCGGTCGAGCATGTTGAGCGCCTTCCGAACTACGTCCGAGTATTCTCTGTCAGCTATCAGCGCCTTAGCTTCTCCGTGCTCGAGTATGAAGGCGATGTTGTCGGCGTCCTGTCTTATGTTGAGCGAATTGAGGACGCCGCCCGTTGCCGGCACGCCGAAGTGGGCCTCGTAATGGGCGGGGATATTGGGCGCCATCAGGGCTACCGTGTCCCCCTTTCCGATCCCCTGCCTTGCGAGCGCGGAGGCCAGGAGGCGTGAGCGCTCAAAGGTCTCGCCCCACGTGTAGCGCGTATCGCCGTGTATGAGTGAGGTCCTCCGGGGAAAGACGGACGCCGCCCGCTCTATGAACGTGAGCGGCGTGAGGGGCGCATAGTTGGCGTCTCTTTTTTCGAGCCCGAGCTCGTACTTTGCGCTACCCGGTTTTGTCATGCTCGTCACCTCCGCTCGTGTCCGATAACGATATATCTTAAAGAATTCCTTAGATTATTGCTATTGATTTATCACCCCGCACCCACTACCCTTTTCCCATGGCGAACAGGTATCACGACGAGAACGAGCCATCGTTATTTAAGCCACCGAAAGAGGCCGCGCCTCTTGCAGAGAGGATGCGTCCTGCCACGTTCGAGGAGTTTGCGGGTCAGGCTCACCTCGTCGGTCCCGAGGGCATTATACAGAAGATGCTCCGGGGGAAGAACATTCGCTCCATGATCTTCTGGGGGCCGCCCGGGAGCGGAAAGACCACGCTCGCGAGGCTCCTCGCTACCAAGCTCAACGCCGATTTCATTCAGATAAACGCCATCTCCTCCGGCGTGAAAGAGCTCCGGGACATAATCACTCAGGCGGAAAAGTCGCTGAATTTGGGAAGGAGAACGGTCCTTTTCATCGACGAGATACACAGGTTCAACAAGTCCCAGCAGGCGGCATTGCTCAAGAGCGTCGAGAACGGCACGCTTGTGCTGATAGGCGCGACGACCGAGAACCCTTCCTTCGAAGTGATATCGCCGCTGCTTTCGCGATCGAGCGTCTACGTGCTCGAATCTTTATCTAAAGAAGACCTCGAAGCGCTGCTCGAGAGGGCGCTAAATGAAGACGAGATCATAAAGGGTGCTGCGCTCACTCCGGAAGCGAGGGAGGAGCTAATCGAGCAGAGCGGAGGCGACGCGCGCATCATGCTGAACGCCCTCGAGATCGCGGTCGATATATCTCTTGACGGCGAGATCACGCGGGAAATAGTCCGCGAGGCGTATCAGACCCACCACTACAGGTACGACAGGGGAGGGGAGGAGCACTACAATACAATATCCGCGTTCATCAAGAGCGTGAGGGGGAGCGACCCGGACGCTGCCGTCTATTATCTCGCGCGGATGCTCGAAGCGGGGGAGGACCCCAAGTTCATCGCGCGGCGTCTCATAATACTCGCGTCCGAGGACGTGGGGAACGCCGAGCCCTATGCGCTCACGCTGGCTACGGCGGCTTTCACCGCCGTCGATTATGTCGGCATGCCGGAAGCGAGCCTGATACTCGCCCAGGCGGCCACGTACCTTTCGGGCTGCCCGAAGAGCAACGCGTCTTACATGGCGATAAACGCCGCTCTCGCGGAGGTGAGGAAGAGGCCGGGAATAGCCATTCCAATGCACCTCCGGAACGCCCCGACCAGGCTCATGAAGGAAATCGGCTACGGAAGGGATTACAAGTACTCTCACGATTCCGAAGACCATTTCATAGAGCAGGATTTTCTGCCGTCTGAGCTCAAGGACAAGATTTTCTACGAGCCGACAGAGATAGGCAGAGAGGCGTCCATCAAAAAGTATCTTGAAATGAAATGGAAGAAACGCAGGAAGGATAAGTAACCATTCTGCTTGACCGTTCAATTAACTCTGTACTAAACCGATCTGGGTCAACGGCAAAGTCTTTGCATGTTGGCACTCTCATGCAGGACCCGGTCGTTCAATATCGTAATCTTCACCTCCGAACCATCCGTAACCCTTAGATATTACTTTAAA
Organism: Thermodesulfobacteriota bacterium; assembly: GCA_040754335.1. Classification (NCBI taxonomy): domain Bacteria; kingdom Pseudomonadati; phylum Thermodesulfobacteriota; species Thermodesulfobacteriota bacterium. The sequence continues at coordinate 269,135 of JBFMCV010000001.1, forward strand.
ATAATCAGCAGTAAAAACCAGCGTTATACTATTAAGATAAGAAACTGGAATCCTCCCCGGCTGTATTTCCTGACCACGGCGTATGTATGAGATTAAGGGGGCTTCCGGTAGAGAAGGAGGATATTATGAGTAAATTTAAGCTTTATTTTCTGTACGCCTTTATAGCAGGTTTTACTCTACTTCCGTATGAGGCATTTTCGGGGGGCGACATAGAATTTAACGCGGTGAATAATACAGGCGACGATTGGTGCCTTCAGTGTGAGGGTCCTTTCTCCAGGCAAACGCCGAGGGTGATAGTCAACCAAAGGGGCGGCGTGACCCACTTCTATTCTGCTGAAATCAGCGAGTTCAGCCCCTACGGGTCATGGAATTGCTCGCTATATCAGGTGGACGTCTGTTTCCTTGTGGGCAGCGAGCCGGACATAACTTCCGGGATCGCGGTGCCGGCGGGGACATCGCTCGTGGAGCTTATTATCATGGAACAGCAGGGCATCACAGTAATCGCTCAGAAATTCCCCGAGCTCGGAGCCGAAAGCGATAACGAAATCTCGGTCGCATCCAAGCTGGGTAACGACCCCGCGCCGGGAGCGGTGGACAGGGATACCTTCAGGTTCAAGGCCGAAGAAGGCGACCAGATTACAATCAGGATCGAGGGCGACCCCTCGGCCGGTTATATAGGATCGCACGCCAGGCTCAGATTGACGAGCGGCCGCAGGTTAGGCGATTTTCAAGAGGCGGAAAGCGGGGAACTGCCGCTCGAGATCAGCGTTACCATACCCGAGACGGGAACCTACGAGGTGACTGCCGTCAAATTGGTGCAGAGCGACGTGCCGGATAATCTGCTGAGCTTCAAAGGCGGCTACATCCTGTCCGTCGATTCGGCGGGGGACGATATCGAGGCCTTGATTCCCGGAGAGAACGTAGAGCACTGAGTCGTCGGGCGGACTAAACTGCCGTTGCCGAATCCGGTCACAAGCCGCATGCGGCGTTAAGCAGGACGCTCGATGAGCTCTATCTTGTAAGAATCGGGGTCTTCGACGAACGCTATGACAGTCGTGCCGTGCTTCATTGGCCCGGGGGGTCTCACGACCTTCCCTCCGGCTGATGCTATTTTCTCACATGCGGCATAGATGTCGTCCACGCCGAAAGCCATGTGGCCGTAGGCGTTCCCGAGGTCGTATTTATCCGTGCCCCAGTTATGCGTGAGCTCCAGTATTTCGGGCTGGTCTTCGGTGCCGAGGAATGCCAGTGTGAATTCACCTTCCGGGTAGTCTTTCTGCCTGTTGAATTTAAGTCCGATGACTTCTGTATAAAACTTTTTGGATCTTTCGAGGTCCCCGACCCTTATCATGGTGTGAAGGAAGCGCATACTTACCTCCTGTCTTTTCTTATATTTCCGCCTCAAATGAGAAACTAGCACACGCCGTGCGCCGTGTCAAAACCGTTAATATCCTTTCTAATCAGCCTTGATAGTGATTTATCAGATGTGTTAAAATTGTGTTGTTCGAGGTTCTGTCTCTAAGGAGGATGGTCCCATGATGCGATTCATGCATATTTCCCTGTGTACTGCTGTTTTTATACTCTTTACCGGCGCGGCGCATGCAGAGCTATACGGCGTAGCGCAGGAAGCTGAGCATAGGTCGGCCGAAACGGAGGCTCCTAGGATCAACGGTTTCGGAGAAAGCAGCCTGTATTCGATCGATCCTGATACGGGCGCAGCTACTCTGATCGGTCCTACGGGATTTTATTTCTGCAGGGGTATGGATTTTCAGCCCCGGACGAATGTTCTCTACGCCGTCTGCTTCGATGGAACCGATGATCAGGTGCTCATTATCATCGATATTCTTTCCGGACAGGGTACGCTCGTCGGGCTGTTAAACGCCGAAGGTTTATTGCACGACCTGTCGTTCAGGGGCGACGGCACACTATTCGGTTATTTCATAGCTAAGCCGGGCAACTTCCTCGCGACGATAGATGTACACACGGGTGACACCAATTTTATCGGTTTCTCGGGTCTCAATGGGGATGGAAACGGGATAGGGTTCGACCAGTTTAACGATCTGTTCCTGACGGATACCGATTTCGTAACCTTCTTACCCTCGCTCTACCTGCTGAACCAGTCATCGGGTATTGCAAACTTAATCACCGACCTTACGCTTCCCCCGCTCGAGAAAGGGTTAACGGTTATAAATTCTCTGGATCTGAACCCCGAGACTAACGTGATGTTCGGCTCCCTGGACGTCGTGACGCTGGTGTATGATAACTACCTTGTAACGATAGACACCGAGACAGGCGTGGTTACGAATGTCGGCGAAACAGTGGAAGGACTCGAAGCCATTGCATTTCTCAACACGCAGCTATCGGCGATTCCGACTCTTTCTGAATACGGCATGGCTGCGGTGAGTCTCGCGCTGCTGTCGATTGCGCTCTTCGTCTTGTACCGCCGCAAGAAGGTTATTGCGGATTAGATAACCCGAGCCTGTGGGAGGGGCTGTCCTGCGCCTTATTGATAGATAGTTTTAGTTAGGGGGAATTTCTCCCTTCGCAGTGATCTTGTTTAGAACCGGAGCAAGACCGGTATATATCCTCTCCGCGAGAAGCTCGTGGACGGGATCCGAGAAATGCCACTGGTCGTTGAATGTGGTTGCCATCTCACCCGCAAAACAATCGGCTGCGTCGATATAATAAATCCCGTCCCTCTTCGCCATTTCCTCAAGGGCCTTGCCTATGTGATTATAAAGGGGAGTGACGACCTTGTCGTAATCCTTGTTGCTAAGCTCCATTATCCTCTCTTCGAGGTCCGTTTTATGATTCTTCTCGCCGGGGAACGGCTGTCTCACTATAACGACAGGTATACCGTTACGCTCCGCGATCCGGGCGGCAGTTTTCATGTTCAGTATGTAATCGGAGGCGTCCGTATGTCTGATTTGTCCTTTTACGGTGAGGTCGTTGAGACCGTTCAGGAACAGCACGACGTCGGGATTCATATCTAGGCCATTTTGAACAAATGAGCTTAAATCTGTATTGCTCGTCGAACCGTAATATGCGAGCACGGATATCCTCATATCGGGGTATTCATTTTTCAGCATGCCGTACAGTCGCGAGAAGTAGGTATTCGCTATATCGGATGCGCCTGCGCCCCACGCCACGCTTCCGCCGACTATTAAAATGTGAGGGTAGGGGTTCGCGGTGACGCCGACGGTCTGAATGCCACCGTCGTTTACTTCTATATAGCCGGGCACCAACTTCTTGAAGCCGCAATCCGACACGGCGCATCTTAAAGGGGTCACTCCCTCGCCCCTCAAACCCTCCCTCGGACCGCCGGGTGGCACAATGAGACCCCTCTCGGAAAAGCTCGCTTCCCATGCGGTTTTCCTGAGCTCGTATCCGGCCGGGTTCCCGCCCGGAGTCAGCTTCTCTATGTTTTCTATGACCGAGAACTTGTCACGGTCGTGCGCGAGCCGGCCTGCGAGCTCGATTACGCCTAACGTTATCAAGACGGTGGCCAGAACAAGGATTATTTTGGATAAATGCGAGCGGTATGTATTCTTCTTGTCATCCATTCTTATAGGCGGAATGTCCGCTTAAAAAATAGTCTCGTTCCCGACGAGGATCTTGGCTTCGAGGGTGGCGAGGACTTTCTGCTCGATATTCCTGACCTCGCCCGAAAGTGCGACCAGCCCCCCGTTAAGCTTGGGCTTCCCGTCGAGCTCCTTTACTGTCCACTCCATCATTATCGTGTCGTTTATGAAGACGGGCGCCGTGAACTTGATCGAAGCCTCGACCGTCGAGATGTCCGTATCGTGAAAGGCCTTGCTGTAGACGCCTACCATTAGGCTGAACGTGAGCGCTCCGTGGACGATCCTGGTCCCGAACCTCGAGTTCTTCATGTCGGGCTCGTTCGTGTGGAGCGCGTTGTAATCGTTGAAAAGACCCGCGGCTCTGACGACGTGTGCTTCGGTAACGGTTATCCTTTCCGAGAGCTTGTCTCCGACTTTGAGCTCTTTGAACGCCCTTCCGATCCTCGGCATCTTCTCCTCCTCTGAATTTTATAATCTATATATAATAGATATACTAAATATCAATACATATCATATTTTCTGAGATATTTAGAATAGCTAAATATATTTCCTATCCCTAATAGCCTTGCTTAATGTAATTTCATCGATATATTCAATATCCCCACCCATGGGGATGCCGTGAGCTATCCTGCTCACGCCTATGCCCATCGGCTTTATGAGCTTCGAGAGGTAGAGCGCCGTGGCCTCTCCCTCGACGCTCGGGTTGGTCGCGATTATGACCTCTTTCGCGTGATCGCCTTCGAGCCTGCGTATCAGCTCCTTTATTTTGAGGTCCTCTGGACCGATGCCTTCTATGGGGGATATGACGCCGTGGAGTATGTGGTACACGCCCCTGAACTCCCTGCTCCTCTCTATCGCGAGCTGGTCGAGCGGCTCCTCGACGACGCAGATAAGGGAATGGTCCCTCTCTTCGTCCCTGCAGAGCTCGCAGGGGGAGGAGGCGGCGAAATTAAAGCACGTATCGCAAAGCACGACCTTCGTCTTTGCGTCGATGATGGCCCTAGACAGGTTTTCCGCGCTCTCCCGGCTCGACCTGAAAATATGGAACGCGAGCCTGGTCGCGTTCTTTTCGCCTATTCCGGGTAGCTTGGACAGCTCGTTTATGAGCCTCGCTATGGATTCCGGTATGCCTTTCTGGAGCATGGATTAAATAAGTCCGGGGGGAATACCAAGGCCCCCGGCAAGTTTGGTTACCTCGTCCTTCATCAATTCCTGACCCCTTCCCAGGGCTTCGTTCACGGCGGCGGTTATGAGGTCCTGCAGCATCTCGATATCGTTGTCCTTTACTATTTCGGGCTCGATCTTGATTGATACGACCTCGCCTTTAGCCTTCGCGACGACGGTCACCATTCCGCCGCCCGCCGAGGCTTCGACTGTCTTTTCCCCCGCCTCGGCCTGGAGCTTCTCCATCTGCTCTTTCATCTTGTTTGCCTGTTTGAGCAGGTTCTTTATGTTTCCGCCCCCGAATTTCATCGTGTTACTCCTTTTGTTTGGGTTTTACGCTGACGACTCTGCCTCCGAAAATTTCTATTGCGTCCTTGAGCGCAGGGTCGTTCTGTATCTTCTTTTTATTTTCGTTCCTGTCGTTCTTACCGCTCCCGGTCCCGCCAGTCTGAGCGGGGCTGTCCTCCGCGATTTCGATCGAGAGGTCCCCGGAATAGAGCTCTTTCAGATAATTCATGAGCTCGTTCTGGGTTTCTTTTTTCCCGAAATGCAGGCTGTTGAGGGGGTCGCTGAACGTGATCCTGAAAGAGCCGCCCTCCACTGAAATGTCCTTCGCCTGCTCGAGTCTCGTGCCCATGAAGGCGTTCCTCGTTTTAATGTGCCTGAGCACCGCGCCGATGTCTTCTGCTTCGGGCTTCGTCTTGTTCTCCTGGGTCTGACCGCCTGTAGAATCCGGTGCAGCGGCCGTCGTCTCTTCCGGCTTGGATCGAGTGTGTCGATATTCTCCGCGGGGCTCGCCGACGCGCGTCCGCGGCTCTTCTCCGGATTTTAATGAACCCGAGAGGGTTTCGAGCCTCTTTATTATGATTTCTATCGGCACTGTCCTTTCGAGCGTAGACAGCTTTATCAGCATGAATTCGAGCGCCATCTGGGGGTAGAACGATCTGTGTATGCTTTCGGCCCCTTCGAGCGTGAGATTGAAAAGGGACTCCAGAGTCTCTACGCTCTCGCCGGAAGTGATTCCCATGATCTCGTCCTTGTCTTCATCGGAGAGCTCGGTAACGACTCCCTTTCCGCAGGTCTTGAGGAGAAGGGCGTATCTCAATGTCCTCAAGAGGTCCTCGGCGAACCGCTTCGGATTTATTCCTTTTTCGACAGCCTTCCCGAGTGTTTCGATGCAGTCTTTGGGGTCCCTGCCGAGTATGCCCGCTACTGCGGCCTTCAGGAGAGTACTGTCTAGCACGCCCAGGATCCTCACCGCGTCGTCGTGGGCGATCTCGCTCCCGAAAGTCGCGAGAAGCTGGTCCATGAGACTGAGCGCGTCCCTCATGCTCCCGTCCGCTTCCCGGGCGACTATATAGAGCGTCTCCTCCGCGACATTTATATTCTCCTCCCCCGTTATCAAAGCGAGCTTCTCTTTTATCTTTTCGACCGGCACCTTCCTGAAATCGTATCTCTGGCACCTGGAAAGTATAGTCACGGGTATCTTGTGCGCCTCGGTAGTCGCCAGTATGAACAGGACGTGGGGCGGGGGCTCCTCTAGAGTCTTCAGCAGCGCGTTGAAAGCCGATTGCGACAGCATATGCGCTTCGTCTATTATGTAGATCTTGTATTTTCCGGAGGTCGGGAGGTATTTAACGTTCTCGATTATCTCCCGCACGTCGTTCACGCCCGTATGCGACGCGGCGTCGATTTCTATGACGTCTAAAGATTTCCCCTCGGCTATCTCCTTGCAGAATACGCATACGGAGCAGGGCTCGGGTGTCGGGCCGTTCATGCAGTTGAGCGCCTTCGCCAGTATCCTTGCGGTCGAGGTCTTGCCGACCCCCCTCGGCCCCGAGAATATGAAGGCGTGAGCTATCTTCCCCGTGGAGACCGCGTTCTTCAAGCTCAGGGTCACGAACTCCTGGCTTACAATATCCTCGAAGGTCTGAGGCCTCCATTTTCTCGCGAGCACTAGGTAGGACATCCGTCACCTTAGAACCAGCTAGTCAGGGTTTCCGCAACGCTCAGGAGGGTTTGTTACCGTTGCTCCCTTCCGGGCCTGGCGGGGTTCACAAGCTCCTGCCGTACGGGCCTGACTAACTGGTAAATTTATCGAAACTAATATTCCCTGAAGAGCCTTAGCCTATATTATAGAATACCCGAATGTTAATAGCCATCGAATGAAATAATCGTTGCGCCGCATGCGGTCGCGGCGCTCCTTCGTCATATTCAAACACATACTGGCGGAGAGGGTGGGATTTGAACCCACGAGGGAGCGTTAACCCCCTACACACTTTCCAGGCGTGCACCTTCGGCCGCTCGGTCACCTCTCCGGTTGTATAATGGAATTCAGCAAGATTTTAACATCTTGGGAAATTTCTTCAAAAGTCGGAAGAATCGCGTTCTGTCGGCGGAAAACACTCCGCGGGACTACCCCCTGGGCGGATAATTATTGGTTGTCCTGCTCTTCCGGATACTGCTGACCCTCGGAGTAAGATTCGTCGAACGATTCAGGCTCCGTCGGCGCGTCAAGCGCCTTACCGGGGTCATCGACCGTCCCGGGCTCTACGGTTGCGCATGCGGTCAGGACGGGCAGCGCGAGCAGGGCCGCGAGCCCGAAAGGTCTTATCATATCCGATAGCATCTTCTTCATATTGTTCCCCTTGTCTTCCTGATTATTGACGTCGAATAAGAGTAAATATATACCAAAATGAGCAGGAAGTGAGAGGTAATATACGACACGTCGGGTAACGGGCGGAAGCCTGGGCGGCCGCCCGCCGCCTCATGATTTATTTTGCCTTATACTGACACTTGCAGATATCCTGCCTTATGTAGGCGATAACGTTCCATATGTCCTGCTCGGAAAGCGTGCCCCCCCATGCGGCCATCATCGGCGAGAGGCCGACCGCCGCCCCGCCTTCGCTTATGACTTTATAGAGGTGCTCGTCCGAGAGTGTGGATACGTATGCGGCGTCGCTCAGGTTCCTCGGTTTGGGGTCGAGGGCCGCAGCCGCTACACCGTCACCCTTGCCCTCCGCCCCGTGACATGCGGCGCATGTAGTCTGGAACGTTTCCTTTCCCTTGGCCGCGTCCCCTTTTTCCGCCGCGGATACGGACGGCAGCGAAAACACTACGCCTGTCGCCAAAAAAAGCATCGTAAAAACAAGTCTTCTCATTTCAGAACCTCCCGAATTCTGTGGACGAGATTAACGACAATCTATTTTAACCGTAAAATTCGGTTTGTATAGATGGCGGTATTGCGCGTGGATTTGAGGAATGGGATAATGGTAATCTTAACACCGGATAAGGAGGTTTGAATGGAATTCGTCCATCTGACTGTAGACGACGGTATCGCCACGGTCGCTCTCGACAGGCCCAGGGTCAATGCTATAAACGAGCAGGTGGTCCTGGAATTGAGGAACGCTTTCAGGGAATTAGCCCTGGATGCGCGGGTAAAGGCCGTTATATTGACCGGGCGGGGGAGCTTCTTTTCGTTCGGGTTCGATATTCCCGCGTTCATGGATTACCCGAAGGAGTCATTCCGTAGATTTGTCATGAGCTTTTCCGAGCTTGTCCAGCGCATCTTCGTATTTCCGAAACCCGTGATAGCCGCGCTTAACGGTCACGCCGTGGCAGGCGGCTGCGTCCTTGCGATTGCGTGCGACAGGAGGGTCATGGCCGGAGGGAAGGCAAAGATTGCGCTCAACGAGCTCACGCTCGGAGCTTCGGTATTTACGAGCATCGCGGAAATTCTGAAATACACGGTCGGACCTAGGACGGCGCAGCTCCTCCTCTATATGGGAAAAATGAATTCAGCGGAAGAAGCATTAGCGCTCGGCCTCGTCGACAAGGTTGTTTCTGCGGAGGATATGGATAGCGAGGCACTCGCCGCCGCGCATGAGCTTGCCGGGTGGGACGCGTTTGCGTTCGGGAGCATCAAGAGGCTTCTCAGGAAAGAAACTCTCGAAAGGATTGAAAATCATGAAAAGGGTTCGGTCTCGGATTTCGTCGACATCTGGTATTCCGAAAAGACGCGGGAGAAGTTGAAACAGATCGAAATCCGCAATTAGTATGCAGGCAAATAAATGATATCTATTCTCCGGAAGCCATGATTAAAAAATGGAAGGTGATAAAATCCGAGCCCCTCTCCTCGAACAGGGTGTTCTCAACGAGAAAGGACACGAGCGTGTCACCCATGACCGGGGAGGAGCACGAGTTTTTTGTGATCGAGGCCCCAGACTGGGTAAACGTTGTCGCGCTCACTGACACTGATGAAGTCCTGTTGATAAGGCAATACAGGCACGGTATCGAGTCTGAGACGATCGAGATACCGGGCGGCTGCGTCGATCCGGAGGAGACCCCTCTCGAAGCTGCCAAACGGGAGCTCCTCGAAGAGACGGGTTATGTATCGGACGACTGGTCCTGTATAGGGGAGGTCATCCCGAATCCGGCCATCCAGAATAACACCTGTTTTACCTTCCTCGCCAGGAGTCTCAGGAAGGAGAGAGAGCCCAGCTTCGATACGACCGAGTACATTGTTACTTTCACATCCCCCGTAGAGGATATTCCGAGGCTCGTCCGGGAAAAGCGCATAACACATTCGCTAGTCGTTTCGGCGTTTTACTGGTTCTGTCTCGCTTCCGGTAAGTAGTTTAAACGGACGCATTCGCTTTGCATACGACAATTTACTACACGAGCCAAAATCTATTAGTACATAGCAATATAGCCGTGAATCAATATGCAAAGAGGTAGGCTGAAGATTATGAGCCTTTGGACTGGATAACTTGTTTACTTTTCTTTGACCAGGTGTCTGTTTTGGAAATAAACCTCTCCCGCTGGAGCTCGACCGGGGCTTTACGCTCTGCGGCATCTCCTCGGCCGAGTAAATAGCCGAGCATCTCACCCCAAGCACCGGCCAAAAGCGCAAGCGATATAGGAACGAGAATCTTTGGCAGAAATTGGCCTTCACGGCCGGTCCGTCTGATATCGGCCAGGATTCGTCGAAGTCTAATAAGAGGTATTAGCGGCGCCGCACCAGCATATACTACACGTTTCCACCAGGGCCAGTTTCCTATCTTTGCGCGAGTCGCCGCAAAGCTTCGCTGGCCTAGGTAGTCCAAGGCCATATAGGTTTTGAGACTGGAGATGTTAGCATGCCAGGAGACGGCGTCTCCAGCTATAAACATTCGTTTTCCTCTCGCACGCAAGTCAAGAAAAAGAGCGGCTTCATCCTCTAGCATATCACCAAGCAGGTCGCCGTAGCTGAGTAGTAGTTCTCGTCTATAAGAAGAATGGTGTCCCGCCAGGAAATCGCTTTCCCCCGGCGCTACCGGAGCAACTACCGGGCCGAACTGTCCATAAAGGTGTGCCCAGCTCACCAGAGTATTGGGATTGGCGTTTTCCATTGCAAAGCCCACAGCATCGTATCCGCTTTCGTGGGCTGCAATTAATCTTTCAGCCCAACTCTCGTGAAGATATGAATGTTCTTCGGCGTATGTGACGTAAGGTGTTCTGGCGGCGCGTACTGCGGTTGCCATCGCCTTACCACAGGTCCGTATATCTGGAAGAATAAGCCACTGCCAGGCGCCAAACCCTTCGAAAAGCTCGTCTTCTATGCCGTCACGATTGGGGGCTACGACGATAAGCTCTATTGCCTCCCTGGAACTCTGCCGCCGTAGCTCCTCGATCACCATCCTGCATTCAGATGCCGATTCGTAGCCTATGGTGAATACCGATAGCTTTAGTGAACCCATTTTATGCATAAACCTTTTTTGTTACTCCTATCTCAAAAATAACCTCTTGTCAAGACCAATTCTCTCTCCAAATGCCTATTGCCATGGCAGGAAAGCGCTCTTTGCCTCTATCCATAGCCTACAATTCGAGTCCTTCCCCCTCCTTTCCCGTTACTAAGGCGAACCTCGCCATAGAAGGGATTTCTTCCTTTGTTTCTTCTGTCCTCTTTTTCTTTTTCCTTTTCCTCTCTCTTATCTAACCCAAGCCAATCTCTCAAGCCTTCTATCTGCCAAAGAATACTCTTCCCTATATGCCCAATCCTCTTGAAGCTTCAATATAAGCCTCCTTCCACTGCTTACCAGCTTACCAGCTATCAAGAAAAATCTCTGGTTTCTCCGATAAAGCACAATAAGCGATGAAAACTTGGTCTCCCTGGTTTCTTTGAATCGTATCCCACTGATGTTCTTTGTTGGTGTCCATAAGTCGTTCTCACATGCGAATCTAAGTCTAAGGTAATCTTATGCTAACCCTCAAAGTCTCTTCTCGCTTTCATTAACAGGCAGTGGTTCACCCTAGCTATCCCCTTTGCTGTATCAACTCGGAATCTCTTTAGAAACCTGCTGATTGTGCTCTGTACGGGATGGTCATCGAGCCCAGCTATTTTTTGAAATACTTTATCCAGCCTGAGCATTAGTGTGTCACTCTGTCTCTTCATATCAATGATTACAGCATAAAGTAGACACACTAACATCCCTCCTACTGTCTCTCTTCTCAATTGTGACAGCATTTTCAAGTTTTTCTTTAACTCCAAACCGTATAAGAAATTTCCTTAAATGGGGAATCTCGCCGAATTTTGTCAGATTTCTTCCTGTAAATTCAACTCTAATATCATCTCTATGTGGTAGCATTTTAGAGGAAGAAACAGTAAGCTTTTTTTTCATTTTTTAGATGAGCTCCTCGTGCCCTGATTTTTCCTCTTTTACACCTTTAAGTCACAATAAATTCAAGGAAAGGGAGGGTATATTACCAATCCTTCCTACCTTCTTCACGCATTATTTGGGTTTGAGTCTTCGCCACCCTTCGGTTTATTCTTAATAAAATGGTTTAAGTGTGTATTTCGGCGAGCTTTATACATTAATTTTTGGTGTTGAGTATTCGGCCGTGGAGGTGTATATTTATTTATAATGTGTAAACGAGGAGGCGGAATATGTCCCGCTCTGTATTTCTGACATTATACATTGCAGGAAGCTTTGTATTCTTGTCTTCCGGTCCTGCGTTCCCTCAATCAACAGCGCCTGCTCCTGCTCCGGCCCCCGCCGACTTTCCGTCCTACATCGTTGTCCCGAGCGAGGATCTGAACCCGTACGATCTATCCACTATGCAGAAGAGCACGGAGACGAATTACAGGGACGGCACCGGGACGCTCGGCACGTCTGTCCAGCGTCAGAGCAATATTGAAGTGAACGAAGCGCTCCAGAAGAAGAAACAGGAGAGAATGAAGGCGGCTGAGGAGGCCAAGGCGAAGAGTCTTAAAGAAGCTGAGGGTGAAGAGGGTGAAGGCGTTTCGCCCGATGAAGGAGTCAGTTCCGCAGAGGCGCCCGATCTGGGCGACGCCGCCGAGGGGCTTGAAACACCGGGCGTAAGGGGAGGGCTTTTCACCTGGACTGACGAACAGGGGGTCCTTCACGCGACGAACGACATCGGCCAGGTCCCGATCAAGTACCAGGTAGAAGCGCTCGAGAATTCTTCAAAGAGCATCGAGCTGAAAAAGGGCACCCCGGATAAGGGACGTCCCTAGGACCCTTATTTTTTAGTCTTGGCTTTATTCTCTTTCTCGGCAAGCTCCGTGACTTTTTCTTCAAGGTTTTCAAGCTTCGATGATAGCCTCTTTATCTGCCCTTCGAGTATATATAGCGAGTCGTTCGTGCTTTCGGTCCGCTTGAGCAGCATTACGCCCAGCCCGACCAGAGGGGCGACTATAAAGATGAGCTGAAAAAGGTATCCGGGCCCGTTCTCCGAGCAGCCGCTCAGGAGTAACCCGGTGTATATTATTGCGGATAACGTCAATGCGCGTCTCATTGTTCAATCCTCCTCCTGCTGATTTGGTTCACTCATATTTTACCTGAGTAATCGGCGCCCGGACCCCGGCAGCCCTGTGTTTTTGAACCTCATGTAATGAATTTCCCTCCCCTCGGCCCTGAATTCCTTTTCGTATGTCGTTTCCGTGCGCCCTGGGATGTGGAGCATATAGCCCGGATCGGGGAATTCGGATTCAAACAGGTTTATACTCTTCATCGTGTCGAGTGTATTCTGCACGTATTCCCGGTGATCGCTCGCGATCTCGAGAAAGGCTCCCTTTTTCATAACCCTGGAAAGCTTCCTCAAGAACCTGCGGTTGATTATCCTGTGCTTCTTGTGCCTGTCCTTGGGCCAGGGGTCGGGGAAATTGATATATGCTGTCGAGAAGGAGTTGGGGCTGAATAGCTCCCCTAGCGCAATATCCGCGTCCATGTGAATGAACCTGGCGTTCGCCGCCTTCTGGCGCCTCGCGCGCTTTACCGCCTTGTTGAACCTTCGCTTTTTTATCTCGATACCTACGTAATTTTTATCCGGGCTCCCGAGAGCGTTCTCGATGAGGAAGTCGCCGTCCCCGAACCCGATCTCGAGCAGGCACTCGTTCCCGTTCCCGAATACCTCCTCCATGTCGAGCGGCAGGATGCGGAGCGATATGTCGAGGGCCGGATTTATTATTTCCGAATTGTCCATTTTTGCGGTCTTCCGGAATTTCTGGTTTGAAACGGGACTAGGTTACGCAATGTCCCTGATGAGCGATTCTTCTATTTTAAGCCCGTAGCTCCCGTTAATATCGGCCATGCGTCCCATCGCCGCGGGCAGCACCATCTCGATCTTGCCGCCGCGTGATTTTTTGTCGAGCTTCATCGTATCTATAATATCCTCTATTTTCATGTGCCCGGGCATAGTCGTCGGAAGCCCCGCCTTGGTCAGGAGGCGCGTGAGCCTCCCGAGCTCTTCATCCTTCCAGAGCCCCATCCCGACGGCGAGATTTCCCTCGGCCGCCATGCCTATTGATATCGCCTCCCCGTGGGAAATCTTGTACTCCGACAGGTTCTCGACCGCGTGGCCTATCGTGTGTCCGAAGTTAAGTATCTTTCTCAGGTTCGATTCCCTCTCGTCCTTCTCGACGACCTCTCCCTTTATCTCGCACCCCCTTTTGATTATGCTGGTGAGCGCACCCTTGTCGTATGAGAATATGCTGTCCATGTTCTTCTCGAGGAATGCGAAGAGGTCTTCGTCCTTGATAACGCCGTATTTAATAACCTCGGCGAGTCCTTCCCTTATCTCCTTCCCGTTAAGCGTGAGGAGCGTGTTAACGTCTATGTATACCCTCCACGGCTGATGGAATGCGCCTATGAGGTTTTTGCCGTGCGGGGTGTCGACTGCGGTCTTCCCGCCTATCGAGCTGTCGACGCACGCGACGAGCGTGGTCGGTACCTGTATGTATGGGAGACCCCGCGTGTATGTTGCCGCCACGTAGCCCGCCATATCGCCCACAACGCCTCCCCCGAGGGCTATGACGGCCGAGTCCCTGCCGAATTTATTCTCGAGCATACGGTCTTCTATCCAGGCTTTCGTCTCCCTGTTCTTGCTCTCCTCTCCCGCCGGGAACGCGATCAGCCGGGTATCGAGACCCGAGCGTCCGAATTCGTCCAGGAGCGCGCTTCCGTAGAGTTTGCCGACGGTCGTGTCGGTGATAATCGCGTATTTATGAGCGAGCCCGGCTTCCTTTATCTCACCGGGGATACGCGTCAGCAAACCCTCGCCTATGAGGATATCGTATGATTTGTCCTCTCTCGTTTTAAGGTTTACCCGTATCTTCTCCATGTCGCCTGCCGTATTGATGAAATTAAAGCTCTATCTCCTTCTCGCCCCTGAACGAGAATATCCTCACTCTCGGTCCGGCCTCTATCAGTACGTCCGTCGGCTCGTCCCTGTTGAATATCTCTCCGTCGATAATATACCCACTGTTCCTTTCGACCCGGAGGGAGCTTACGGCCCTGTTGACGAAATTCCCGTATCTGTCCGATTTGAGACTCCTGTAGAGCCCGAGCGGGAGCGCGTGCCGCTGCTTTTTAATGTAGTTTTCCCTGACATAAACCATATTGAAAGACTCGCCGGGTACTGATTCCTCGGCGAATATGTCGAAGCCGAAGACGAATTTTTTCAGGCTAGATGCGATCGTCAGGACGTGGCCCTCGTGGGGGAGCCTCTTGCCGTCCACGTAGACCGTGGAATCGATGTTCTCGAAGGGGCCCCGGCTCCCGTTGGAGAGGAGCGTCAGTATAGTCTTTATAGTCATGATGGAAGCCACCTGGATTCCGGCGCCCTGCTTATAGTAATCGATAAGGAATCTATAAAGGAACCCGTCTATCCACGAAAACCCGTAATAGGGTTCATCGAGGTGCGAATCCTCTATACGGATAAGACCCCTCTCTATAACGCTTATCGGTGCGCCGCGCTTGAGCTTGTCGTTGAGCTTCCTGCAGATAGCGAACTGGCTCTCCCTGAGGCCCGCATCGGAGCCTATCATATTTATCGTGCCGCCCATGAGCGGGAGTATCACGGGCAGATCGTCCTCGCCGAAGAGCTTGAGATAGGTGCTGAGCACGCTGCATATAGTCCCGTCCCCGCCGCTTATCAGGAGGAGCTTCACCCCTTCCCCGTGAAACTCGTCCATCACGCCTGCTATCTCGGGCTTGTTTCTGGTCGTGCGCAGAAGCGCCCTTCCGCCGAATATGTCGTTCATCCTGCCGACTACTGCGGCTGTTTTCCTGCTGTTTATCTTCGCCGACGGGTTTAAAATAATTCCTATCTGTTTCATGCCTCGTACTTGACCACCGACCATACATTGCGCGGCGATAATTTCTTATGGCCCCCGAGCTCCGTGAGCTCGACCAGGAAGCAGTACCCCGCGATCTCCCCGCCGAGCTTCTCTATGAGGTCGCCTGCGGCTTTTGCGGTGCCCCCTGTCGCCAGGAGGTCGTCTATAAGCACGACCCTGCTCCCCTGATGGATCGCGTCCCTGTGAACTTCAAGCGAATCGGAGCCGTATTCGAGGTCGTAGGACGCGTTAATCGTTACGTACGGCAGCTTTCCCGGCTTCCTCACGATGACGAGCCCCGTGCGGAGCTTGATCGCGAGGGCGGAGGCGAATATGAACCCGCGTGATTCGATCCCGACGAGGTAATCGATTGCACTCCCGCGCAGCATGTCCGCCATTCTTTCGATCGCTGACTCGAACGCCCCGGCGTTCTGAAGGAGCGGCGTGATGTCGTGGAATATAATTCCCTTCTTCGGGAAATCCGGTATGTCCCTTATGTATTTCTTGAGATCCGTCATTAATAATTCTCCTTTCGTCTTATGGCAGGTAGTTGAGCGGGTTGACCGGCTTGCCGTCGTTCCTCACTTCGAAATGGAGGTGGCTGCCGGTCGCGTTCCCGGTCGAGCCGACCTCGGCTATCACCTCGCCCGACCTGACGCATATGCCGGGCTTGACTTCGTTCCTGCTGTTGTGCGCGTAAAGCGTGCTCAGCCCCCCGCCGTGCTCTATGATAACGACCCTCCCGTAGCCGGAAAAGCCCCCCATGCCGTCCGAGCTTATGAGCACGAGGCCGTCGGCGGCGGCCCTTATCGGTGTGCCGCTCGGAGCGGGGATGTCGATTCCCCAGTGGTATCTCCTGCCGCGTTTGCCGAACCCCGAGGATATCTTCCCCGGAAGCGGCCATATGAGGCCTGAAGAAACGACCGCTCCCGGTATCTTGAGCATAGTTCCCGCCGGGATGTCGGTGTAGTCCACTATGTTGTTGACCTCTATCAGCTCCTCTACCGTCGTACCGTACATGACCGACACCCTGTAAAGCGTCTGTCCCTCTTCGAGCATATGGTACCTGTAACCCTCCCTGACGGTCAGCTTTCCCGTCAGGCATTTCTGTATGTCCTTTTCACTCACCTTGGGAATGGACGGCGGCGGGGGCTCCTTACCGCAGGCCCCGAGCAGTGCCAGAAACAGCAAGCCCGATAGCCACTTCAACCGCCTCCCTGGGATTGTCTGCCTGCCTGATATCGGTTGATACATCCCAAGTTTTAATCCCTATGACCGGAATTTCCAATCTGAGAGCGAAGGCAATTTCAGATAATGTACCGAAGCTCCCGCCTATTGCAATGAGCGCGTCGCTCGAGCGTACGACTATTATATTCCTTCCGTGCCCCATGTCGGTTACGATGGGTATATCGATGTAGGGGTTTGCCTCGTGCTTGGATTCTCCGGGGAGGACCCCCACAGTGAGACCCCCTTCGGACTTAGCCCCTTTGCAGGCCGCTTCCATGACGCCTCCGAGCCCGCCGCACAACAGCGTACATTTCCTTCGCGCTATCTCCCTTCCCGTTTCGAATGCTGCGACGTACTCATCCTCGGTAGGCTCGCCCGCTCCTATCACTCCTATTATAATCTCCATGCCTGGCAAGATTATATGCTTTTTCCCTCCGGGACTCAAACGGGACGGGGGAAGGGGGTCCCGGCGGGTACGGGTAATAAAACTTGATTTTGACTCCTTCATCTTATAACTTTTATGGGAAACGGCAAGATATACGGCAAGCTGAAACAGGGGGGAGTCAATGAATATTTTAACAAGAGCTCATGTCTTAATATTGATAAGCTTCTTTTGCCTGAATACGGTTTCTCATGCGGCCGCCCAGCAGAACGCCGACCTCGCCCCTCTCGGGTTCGCTTTCGGCATCTCGGACGACGACGCCGAGGAAATAATCGAGACGAACGGAAAGAGGATCATGGACAACAAGGTCGACTCCAAGAAAATAAGAACTATAGTGATGCAGGGTATGCTTGTCACTCTGCCGCTCGACCTCGAAGGGAGGGACGTCAGCACGGGACTCGAATTCTACGACGACAAGCTCCTTTCTTCTTCGCTTATACTGAACGCGAAGGACGAGTTCGAGGAGTCCCAGCTCCAGAGCGAGTTCATGAAATACCTGACTGAAAAGTACGGCGAGCCCTCGAGCTCGGACAGCATGCTCTATTTCAAGAGCTGGACGTGGAATATCCCGGACGTGAAGCTCGTCTTCCATACGAACCAGAAGAAGAACATGGTCAAGGTCGAATATACTTACGAGCCTTACAACCAGGCCAAGCGCGAGGAGGAGCTCGACAAGCTCCGCGGCACCGAAGAGATAGACCCCGCAAAGCAGATGTTCCTCGACGGGGATTACAGCAAGCCCAAGTATTACGACGAAACCGGACACTGAAGTTTGCCGGCGTTCTACGACATCCCGGCGAGAAGCCGAATCAATACCTTGTGCACCATTTGACGTCTTTTAAATTCTGATGGTCGTCTCTCAATAACCCGTACACGTGCGCCCATTCGTGCTTCAGCACCGGCAGTATCCCTTTTCTGCTGAAAGCCTTGTAGCTCACTATTATCAGTCCGTAATCTCCGTCGTACTCCCCGTTGCAGCTGCCGAAGTAGAACTCGCACCTGAAGGTGCCGTTCACGACAGCGATCGTATACTCCCTCGCCTTCTCTCCGTTGTCCTTTATGCTGAAGCATTCGCTGAATTCCGTGAACTGATAATCCACGTTCTCGAGTATCTCGCTCATATCCGCATTCACGTTCCCGTCCTTGGCTACCCTGAAACCGTATTTCGGGGTCGTTTCCGCGGGGAGCTTCTTCAGCTCCGCCTTGCTCACCTCTTCGGGGTTCATGTTCTGCATGATGAGCCCCATGTTGGCGCACGAGGCTGATGCAAGCATAAGGAGAAAGAGCGCGATGGTCTCTATCTTCGGTCTCATAATCCGATACATAATATAACTCAACGGGGATTGATTGGTGAGGGGGATTCGGGTCCGGCATGAGGTAGATTATCAAGCGTCCTGTGCCTGGTGTAATATAGAATGTATATTCCCGGGCTCAATCCGATGGCCGGTCAAAAACTTGAAGTCAGCTCGTTCAGAAGGCTCCTCGCGTGGTTCGGCACCACACGCCCCGGCGCGTCGCATTATATATTATCCGTCAATTATTGAAGGAGTAGTGACTGATGGAAATTCTATTTTATTTGCAAGACTTATGCGTAGGAGGGGTATTAAGACAGCTCTCCCAACTCGTTGTCAACCTTGACCGCAGGGGACACGGCATATCGGTAGTCGCATTGTATACCTCAGATGCGGATTGGGAGCATCTGTGGAGCGCCAGGTCCATAAATATTGAAACTCTTTTTTCCATCAAGCCTTACACGGCCGTTCCCGGGCCCATAACATTAATTAAAGCCACATCGAGATTAAGAGAGATAATAAAAAGGGAAAAACCGGAAATTCTGTACTCTTTTGGCGGTCATGCTCCTAGGATTCTTTCGTGGCTTGCTGCGGGAACATTGCCGGATATTAAACTCGTCTGGAGGTACAGGGGCGCTGGTGACAAGCTCTTGCTTCGCAACAACGATCTCAATTATAAAGCCATGTTGTTCATCGAGGAATATATCTCCACCACTGTACCTCTGGCTGTATACAATTCAGATGCGAGTTTCTCTTTTGGTGAAGGGATAAACCATAATTTTAAAAAAAAGCTGGTGATCAAGAACGGATTCGATACCGATAAATTCAAACCCGATCCGGATGCGAGGAATCTGATACGTCGGGAGTGGGGAGTTGCAAAAGATGAAAAGCTTATAGGTATTGTGGGGCGCGTAATTCCCGTCAAGGGGTATGATGTATTTATCAAAGCCGCGGCCTCTGTTCTAAAAATGCGAAAGGATGTACGTTTCGTCTGCGTTGGTAGAGGTGATAAAAGTTATAAGAGGGTTTTGGAGGACTTGAGCCGGGAACTGAAATTGAGTACATATCTGGTATGGGCCGGGGTAAGGAGCGACATGACTTCTGTGTTTAATTCTATGGATATCCTTTGCTCCGCTTCTTATGCGGGGGGCTTTCAGGACGTAATAGGGGAAGCCATGGCATGCGGCGTCCCCTGTGTAGTGACGGATGTGGGGGATTCCGCGAAGATAGTGGGCGATACTGGAATCGTGGTGCCTCACGACAAACCCGAAATGCTCGCGAGGGGGATCTTGACTATGATCGATAGACTTCCGGAGATCGAGCCTCAAGACATACGTGCCAGAATAATGGAAAATTTCACTGTCGTAAGAATGGTCGATCAAACTGAAACGGCTCTTCGGGATTTGTTAGATGGGGCATAGAGCCGGATCTCTTGAAATCCGAACGGAAATAATATGGCAGCTCCGTCCGCTGAAGACAACTCGTTCAAAAGGCTCCTCGCGTGGTTCGGCTCCACGAGGGCGGGGGCGTGGACTATGATAAATGTTGCGTCCCACATCGATAGATGGCTGATAAGAGCATCGGGCGGTCGGCTTAACATGACGTTCGCCTGGCCGTGCTTGCTGCTGACCACTAAGGGAGCAAAGACCGGAAGGCCGAGGACGATGCCCCTCCTTTATTTCCGGGACGGAGATAACATCGTGATTATCGCGTCCAAGGGCGGAAACCTCCGCCATCCGGCCTGGTATCTGAATCTACGTGCCAATCCCGAAGTAGAAATCTTCGTAGACGGGAAATCGGGCCGGTACATCGCAAGGGACGCTATCGGAGAGGAGCGCGAGAGGCTCTGGAACAAGACCCTCGGGGTCTACTCGGGTTACGAGAAATATCAGAGAAGGGCAGGGGGGAGGGAGATTCCGGTCGTGGTGCTTGAACCTCAGTATCGCTGATAGAGCGTGCTGATTTAACCCCCGGTCACTTCTCCGGCAGGGTCGAGACGAAGTCCACGCACCTGTCGACCCACACTTTCAAATCCACGTCCTCCTTGTAGCCAGCGGGCTCGACATAGACGTACCCCTTCATCGGCTTCCCAGTGAAGTCCATAGGCCGCACGTTAGGCTGTGACAGCGAGGCCTCGTACTGGGCGGGTCCCACCCTGGCCATGAGCAGGTCGCCCAAGACGCCCAAGCACATGTTGCCGTTCAGCATGAATGCTATGCCCCCGAACATTTTCCTTTCTTTGAATTGACCGCTTCTGTTGATAATCTCCCGTATCCTGCCGGCTAGTTTTTCGTCGTATGCCATGAGCTGACCTCCGGAATCGATGCTAGGGGTTTAATTGTACACGGTTCTTCGGCGGTTTTTCCCCCAGAATCCTGCTTTTAGGGACCGCGCCGGACTTTCGGTTTATGAGATTTTGCATACGGTTGAGGGGGATGGGCTTCGAAGCTCGCGCATGTATTTACAAGATTTATAGTTGTAAATACATACCCGTTTATCCATCGTTGTTTTTCACGCTTAGTACCGTGTTTGCTGCGTCGGTTTATAACTTCCTTCATTAAGGACTAGGAGCTAACATCCTGTCTTTTCTTGACAATCCGGATGCCGCCCGATAATAACAATAATGATTATCATTATCAATATTAACGAACTGCTTCCCGATCCCCGAATATGGGGGAGGGGCCTTATATGCAATCAAAAAATCCGCCCGTGAACTTGCTCATCGGGCGCTGAAGGTGGAGGGGATTATGAGTATGTCGATTTGCCGTATAGCCGCACTGATGGCTGTCTCTTTATGGGTTTGCCAGGCGTTTCCCGCTATAGCGGATGAGTTGGAGTCTCTCTCGGGGTATCGGGTCTCCGATGCGGCCCCGACAGAGCCCGCTACATCGGATACCGGCGATAAAACCGGGTCAAACGGGTCTGAAGAAACCTCAGGCGAAGTACAACTCCCCGAAGTTACAGTCTCTGGCCAAAAAGAGGACGCCGGAGAAACAGAAGGTTATATAACTGAGGATGCAACGACCGCTACAAAAACAGATATGCCTATCTTCGATACACCTGTGTCGATTCAGGTAGTGCCTCAGGATGTGCTTCAAGACCAGCAGGCGATACGCGTGCGTGATGCCGTGAAAAATGTAAGCGGCGTATACGTGAGACCTGCGGGCGGCGATAATTTTGAGGACTTCTTCGTGCGGGGATTCCCTCTCAATTTCCAAATTTTCCGGGACGGTTTCAGGACGCGAGGCTTTAACTTGAATCTGTCCTCAGTCGAGAGGGTGGAGGTTCTCAAAGGACCCGCGGCTGTGCTCTACGGCAGAGTGGAGCCGGGGGGGCTTATCAATCTGATAAGCAAAGAGCCGCTCCCTGTCGCCCACTACTCGGTCGAGCAACAGTTTGGCTCCTATGAACTCTTCCGAACTACGGCTGACCTGACGGGACCGCTTTTGAAGGAAAACGCATTGCTCTACCGTTTCAACTTCAATTACGAGAACTCGGAGTCATTCAGAGATTTCGTGGATTCTGAGGAATTTTATATCGCGCCGACGCTTGTCTGGAATATCGGTGACAGTACTTATTTGCGATTCAGCCTTGAATACCTGAACGGTCATAGCGTTCCTGACCGCGGCCTGATCGCCCTCGGCGACCGTCCGGCTCCACTACCGATAAGCCGGTACTTGGGCGAGCCGTTCAATGGTGAAAAATTGGAAGACTTGCTCCTGACCTTTCTCGGAAAGCATGATTTTAATGAGAACTGGACGCTCCGCCTCCGCTTCAGCTTTGAGAAACCGGAGAACCACCCTGTTGAAGTTTTCCCCACTGACTTTTTTCTCGAAGACGGCCAGAGCGTTGAGAGGTTCTTTTTCGAAGAAGTCGATGACGGACGATTTTATTACGCCACCGCCGAGCTAGTCGGACGGTTTAATACGTGGTGCATCCGGCACAATGTACTCTTCGGCGTCGAGTACTATGACAACGATATAGATTTCAAATTCGCATTTACGGATTTTCCCCCTATCAACATCTATGATCCTGTATATGGCGCGCCGCGTCCGGATGTGACGCTCGCCCCGGGCGACAGGGGGCTTAAATGGTATGGCGTTTACGCGCAGGATCAGGTTTACATACTGGAGAATTTAATCCTGCTCGCGGGGATACGATACGACTATACTGAGTCGTTTTTCAACTGTTGCGGAGAGGATGCCGTAAAGGTGAAGGATAAGCCCGATGACTGGAGTCCTCGCGTAGGTTTGCTCTGGCAGCCCATGCCCTGGCTGTCGCTCTACGGCAATTACACCGATTCTTTCTCCGCTACCGATGTTTTCAACAACAGCTTCAGCGGCGAGCCGCTCGAACCTGAAACCGCTACGCAGTATGAGGCGGGCATGAAAGCGGAATTCTTCGAGAGCAGACTTATGGGCACGCTGGCGTTTTACCGCTTGACCAAGAAGAACATTCTGACGGACGACCCGGAGCATCCGGGCTTCCTGCTCAACATCGGCGAAGCCCGGAGCCAGGGCATAGAGCTCGACGTGACGGGAAATATCACTCCTGCGGTTAGCGTCATAGCTTCTTATGCATACACGGACACGGAGATTCTCGAAGACAACACCGGCAACGAGGGAAACCGCCTGCCGGGTGTGCCGGAAAACGGCGGCAGCGTATTCGGAAAGTACGAATTCCTGACGGGGGTCCTTCGGGGGCTTAGTCTCGGGAGCGGGGTGTTTTTCGTAGGCGAGCGCGAAGGGGACGCTGCAAACAGTTTTGAAGTGCCGAGTTACACTCGGATCGATCTGCTCGGGTCGTACAGATACTCCATCAAGAAATTCGGCGGCATCGACATCACCGCTCAGATCAACATCGAGAACCTCTTCGATGAGAGATATTTTCTGGGGGCGCAGGACAGGAGCTCTATACTGCCGGGCGCGCCGCGCACCGTTCTTGCCGCGGTAGGCGTCGAGTTCTGATTATGCGATCGGCTTCGTTTTGGGGAAGATGTGACGGTTTGAAGCTCACGGTGAATTCGACGAATCTCTTCGACAAGACGTCCGTCGCCCGCACCGCAGCCTATTGTTGTTCGTACGGGAGCAAGCTCAATGTCCTAGGGACTCTGAGCTACAACTGGTGATTGTTTGAAAAGAGGGAGGGACGGTCGACATGCTCAGCGCTAAGACAGTCAAAATCTGGTACGTCACTCACAAGTGGACGAGCCTCATATGCACGGCGTTCCTTCTTATGCTGTGCGTGACCGGGCTCCCGCTCATCTTCTATCACGAGCTTTCGCACCTGTTATGGGAGGAGATCGAGCCCGTAAGCATGCCTCCCGGTACGCCTAATGCGAGCCTCGACAGCATCGTCGAGGCGGGATTGAATAGATATCCGGATGAATTCGTGCGTTTCCTCATCTGGGACCAGGACGAGCCCGACCTGGTTTACCTTACGCTGGTCCCGTCACTCAACGCTCCTCCCGATGTATTCCGCTCGCTTGCGGTGGATGCACGCACGGCCGAGGTGCTCGCCGAGCCTAAATTCACGGAAGGGGTAATGTACTTCATCCTCAAGCTCCATACGGACATGTTCGCGGGCCCGTACGGGATGCTTTTTCTCGGATTCATGGGGTTGCTCTTCGTAGTATCACTCGTTTCAGGCGCCGTCGTTTACTTCCCCTTCATGCGGAAGCTCGATTTCGGCATCGTGAGGAAAGACGGGACGGCTCGTATAAAGTGGCTCGACCTCCATAATCTCCTGGGCATCGTGACGCTCATGTGGGTGTTCGTCGTGGGAGGGACAGGCGTCATCAACACTCTCTCCGACGTGGTGATCAAGGCATGGCAGTTCGGCCAGCTCGCCGAGATGACGGCACCTTATAAAGGGAAGCCGCTGCCCCAGAAATTCGCGTCCCTCGATAAGGCGATGGACGTCGCGAGGGAAGCGGTGCCCGGAATGACGCCCGAATTCGTAGCCTTCCCGGGCTCTCCGTTCTCGAGCAACCACCATTATGCGGTATTCATGAGCGGTACCACACCCCTCACGTCCCGGCTGCTCAGACCTGCGCTGATTGACGCCGAGACTGGGGAGCTTACGGACTCGCGGTATATGCCCTGGTACGTGGCGGCACTGCTCATATCCCAGCCCCTCCACTTCGGCGATTACGGTGGAATGCCGATGAAGGTCGTATGGGCTGTTCTCGACGTCATCACTATCGTTGTCCTTGCAAGCGGGCTCTACCTCTGGCTCACTCGCCGCAAGAAGCCGATAGAGGAGAGGATCGCCGAGCTCGAGATCGAAGAGTCCGGGTCGCGAACAATTGCGGCGGGGAGGCCCGTCGGATGAAGCAGTCAACACCAAAGAAGAGACCGATCTTTCTTCACGTATTCGGCATACCGATCCTGCTCGCGGCGCTGAGCGCATTTGGTCTTGTCTCCGCGCTGCTCGGGAACGGTATCTGGGACATGCTTTCGTGGATCACCCTTGGAATCCCTGTCGCAGTCATTGTGCGGCACGTATGGTTCGGCGGTTCACGGAAGAATCATATCAACTGGTTACGGATGAGGAGGTGATGAGTCGTAGAAAACATTATCGAAGTTATCCGGTACGACGTAGTTTCCCGCATAGCGAAATAAGCCGAATATCGAAAATCTGAAACGGATCAAAGCTATGTTCCATAAGGGTGAGGCTGACTCAAGAAGAATCTAAGTTGAGGAGGTCTTGACATGGAATTAGCAGTACGGTTTACCTTAGTCGTTTCAATGCTCGTTTTAATGTTGATCCCGCTTAGGGCGTCCGCGCAGGAGGTTCAGCAGAATGACAATTTGAAAGAAGCCGCTTCTCAGATGGTTGTGACGGATGGGGAGGGCGATAAGGCTCGGAGCGCGGAAAGCACAGGAGGAATCAAGCTCCCCGAGGTGGTGGTTGAAGACAGTGAAGAATCGGACGAGGGAGGCTTTACCGCGGAAGACTCCCAAAGCGGCACAAAAACGGACACGCCGCTCATCGAAGTCCCGCAATCGATATCGGTAGTGACCGAAGAGCAGATTCAAAAGCAGGAGGCACAGTCAGTAGGCGCTGCTCTCCGTTATACGCCGGGTGTAAATTCCGAAGCCTTCGGCTCTGATTCGAGGTATGACTGGATATACATACGCGGCTTTCTGGCGCCGAAGTTCCTGGACGGGCTCCAGCTCCCTTACGGTGTAGGTTACGGTGACCCCAGGGTCGAGCCATACGGGCTTGAGCGCATAGAGATTCTAAAGGGGCCTTCCTCCTCGCTTTACGGGCAGGTCCCTCCCGGCGGTCTTGTCAGCATGATAAGCAAGAGGCCGACACCAGTACCGCTCCGCGAGGTTGTGCTCCAGTACGGGAGCTACGACCGGTATCAGGGCGCTTTCGACCTCGGAGGGCCGATCGATGATAGGGGACAGCTCCTATACCGCTTTACGGGGCTTCTCAGGAGAAGCGATACGCAGATCGATTATACGGAGGACAACCGCATTTTCCTCGCCCCGGCGTTTACTTTCAGGCCTACATGCAACACGACGATCACGCTGCTCAGTTATTTCCAGAAAGATGACAACAAGGGGCTCGGTCTCGAGTTCCTTCCTTCGCAGGGCACACTCTTTCCGAACCCGAACGGTAAGATACCGACGAGCAGGTTCGTGGGAGAGCCCGATTTCAACAGGTTCGACAGGACGCAGTATGCGATCGGGTACGAGCTCGAGCACAGGTTCAACGATATATTCACGGTCCGGCAGAACTTCCGTTACCTGACGTCCGACGCCGACCCGGAGAACGCCGTTATCGGTGCGGGCCTACAACCCGACCTCCGCACGCTCAATCGCGCTATATATCAGATCGAAGAGGACCTGGATTCGCTCGCCATAGATACGGAAGGCATCGCTTCATTTGCGACAGGCCCTGTGAAGCACATCGTGCTGGCGGGGTTCGACTACTACTGGCTCAGGAGCGACTACAGCCTGGGCTTCGGCGCTGCGCCTACTTTAGACATATTCGACCCCGTCTACGGGCAGCCTTTCACGACCCCGCCCACCATAACGCGCACCATTCAAAAACAAAACCAGTTCGGCCTCTATCTCCAGGACCAGATTTTCTTCAAGGGGTTCGTCCTCACGCTCACGGGACGCGAAGACTGGGTAGACGACAACACGAATAATTTGCTCGCTGATACGAAAACGAAGCAGGACGACAGCGCTTTCTCCGGACGCGCAGGTCTCAACTACGTCTTCGATTTCGGTCTCGCGCCCTATATATCGTTCGCCCAATCGTTCCAGCAGGAGCTGGGTACGACGTTCGAGGGCGAACCTTTCAAGCCGAGCAAGGGGAAGGAGTACGAGGCGGGGATTAAATACCAGCCCGAGTGGTTCCCCGGCATCTTCGCCGCGGCGGTATACGAAATAAAGCAGAAGAACGTGCTGACGCCCGACCCGGAAAACGAGTTCTTCAGCGTACAGACGGGAAAGGTCCGCGTACGCGGATTCGAGCTCGAAGGCACAGCGAGCCCGGCGCCGGGGTTCAATCTCACGGGGGGCTATTCGTACACTGATGCTGTAATCACCGGCAGCACCGTGCCCGAGGAGAAAGGCAAGCAGCTCCCGCAGGTGCCTAAAGACCAGTGGTCGGTGTGGGCGGATTACACATTGCAGCAGACTGTGCTAAAAGGGTTCGGTCTCGGCGCGGGCGTACGCTACATGGGAGACAGCTATCCGGATGCGGCCAACTCCTTCAAGATACCGTCTTTTACTCTCGCCGACGCTGCGGTTTACTATAATTTCGGCGGTATCACGCCCAAATTAGGCGGCTTAAACCTGGCGGTGAATGCGCAGAACCTCTTTGACAAGGAATATGTGTCGTCCTGTAACGGCGTCGACTACTGTTACTACGGCTCGCGCCGTCTTATTCTGGCGACTCTCACATTCGACTGGTGATTTCTATCTTTGTGCGTTTGAGAACATCCGGCGCCGGTATCGAGCATTCCGGCACCGGATTTACGTTCAATACTTTCTCCGTCCTCTTTCCAAAAATTATTTGAGATGTGATAGTGGAGCGAGACGGGGATTTGCTTTAGTGTGTATGCCGGATTCTATCCGGCTCTCTTATGTCGCTGAAGGGTCCGGCTAGCCGTTCGTGAGGTCGAACCTTATCGGCACAACTACCCAGCTCGAAATTGCGCGGCCGTTCTTCTTTCCGGGGATGAATATCCATTCTCTGACCGCGTCGAGAGCGGAATTGTCGAGCACTTCGTATCCGGACGATTTGCGTATCTCTATCTTCCCCACATTCCCGCTCTCCATTACGAATACGTCGAGGACGACGAGCCCCTCGTACCCGTGCCGCTTGGCGATCCTCGGATAGGCTGGCTTCGGGTTGACGCCGTAGTTCGGGTATCCGATTTCGGTGCCCTGGCCCGTGCCCTTCGTGTCGAGCCCCGTGCCGCTGTCTCCGAGTCCGCTCTCACTAGCCTTGCCGTCGGGCGATACGTTTGCATTCTCGAATGCGTTTGCGGACGGAACTGCGCTTGTTATGGCCGTCTCTGTGTTGACAGGGTCTTTATCGAGGCTTATGATCTCTTTCTTCTCGGCTTTCGTTACGGGTTTTTTCTTTGCGGCTTTCTTTACGGTCTTCTTTTCAGGAGCCTTCTCCGTTTTCTTTTCGGGCTCGGGTTTTTTCATCGCCGCGGGCTCGAGAGAGTCCCCCTTTCCCTTTCCCGGGTCTTTATACTGCGTCGTTACGCCGACCATGAGAGGCCGGGCGATTTCGTCGGGTTCTTCCGGCGAGAGAGAAACGAATGCAGCGAA
Organism: Thermodesulfobacteriota bacterium; assembly: GCA_040754335.1. Taxonomy (NCBI): domain Bacteria; kingdom Pseudomonadati; phylum Thermodesulfobacteriota; species Thermodesulfobacteriota bacterium. The sequence goes on from JBFMCV010000001.1 coordinate 297,268, forward strand.
GACCGCGGCGTGCAGTATCAAAGAAAGTATGATGAATGTTCCTATCCGCGAAGAGGGCATACGGCTTTCTCCGGGCTCAGGGCGCTTCCGCTTTCTCTGCGGCTATGGCTATTTCTTTGGCCCCGGCTTCTTTCGCCTGGCTTATCAGTTTCACCGCGTCCCCGAGGAGCGCGTCCTTGTCTCCTTCGAGGATCACCACCTTGGTATTGCTTTCGGCGAGGGCCTTTTTGAGTTCCTGCTCGAAAGTGTCCCTGCTCGTTTCTTTCTGGTTTACGTAAGTCTTTCCGTCGGTCGTCAGCGTGACGACCACGTTTCTCGCTACCGTGTCGGTCTTGGATACCTCAGGGAGGTTGATGTTTGCGCCCGACTCGATCAGAGCCGAGCTCGTGATCATGAAGATTATAAGCAGCACGAGAAATATGTCGGTAAGCGGGGTGATGTTGATTTCCGCTACGATGTCCTCGTCCGTCTTTTCGTCAAATTTCCCGATCGCCATTTCCTGATCTCCCCTGCTTGTAAGCCTGCACGAATTTGGAGTGGTTGATCTTGAGCTCCGCGTTTATGGCGGCCACCCTGACCTGAAGGTAGTTATATGCGATTACCGCTATAATGGCTACCACGAGCCCTGCGGCCGTGGCGACGAGCGCTTCGGATATGCCGCCCGCGACCACGGAGAACCCCCCTGTGCCGGCTATCGACATATTGTGGAAGGACTTGATTATACCGACGACCGTGCCGAAAAGGCCGATGAAAGGGGCGCTGCTGCCGATGGTCCCGAGGAGCCAGATGTTTTGCTTAAGGTCCTGGACCTCTTCGTATCTGTTTTCTTCCAGCTTTTCTGAAACGTCTGCGGGATTGGCTGTTTTTTCATCCGCGAGTATGGAATGATAAATCCTCGCCTGAAGGCTCTTCCTGTGTTTGTTGCAGACCGAAAGCGCCGCGCCGAAGTCCCCCCTCGTCATCGGAGGGACTACGAGGCTCGTAAGCTTTCTTGTAGTGGACGCTACCCCGCTCAGGGCGAACATTCTTTCGCCGAGTATAGCTACCATTATTACCGAGCACAGTATGAGAGGGTAGGTCGCTATCCATCCCTGCTGTATGAGCTCAATTAAATTCATACTCTGCATAATCCGTCACCTCATAATTCCCGTTTCGTTTTGTTGGTGTTAATTCTCTGACGACATCCGGATACTATGATAATCATATCCGATACATCCTGTTCCTCAATCGCCCGGTCGTATTCTGTGAAATTGTTCGAGCTTCCATCTGCGGTTTCGGAGGCGGTATGTGATTGATCTGCGACTCCGCCGAGGGAGCGTTTTTCCGGCTGCCAGTACGCAATTCAGATCATGAATGTATCTATAATCAGGATGCATTATTTTGGAACGTATTATCTGATATTGAATATCATTATCGGTAGAATTAAGATACATGAGTGCGGACTTATGTCAATATCGAGTCCGGAATTTCGATAGACTGAAGTCATTTATTCCGGAGGCTGTTCGAGGACCGACAATGCCGGCCGTATCTATCACAACATTTCAGATCAATTTCACCCAGTTCCCCGAACGCGGAAAGGGATAGAACCCACTTCGATCATTCGAGATTCTTCACTAGACCGAGTGCTGGCATGCATGTTGCACGATAGACAATGCGTGGCTGCCGTTACTTAAAGTGCAATCGGCCGAGCCCGTTTAAAATCACAATTACAGGAGGTACAGAGATGCCGTACCGTAAAAGATCGGATTTGCCCGAATCGGTCAAGAGCAGTCTCCCGAAACATGCGCTCGATATATATATCGAGGCCTATAACAATGCATGGGAAGAATACGTTGACCCGGCGGATAGACGCGGCGATGACTCACGCGAAGAAGTGGCCCACAAGGTTGCGTGGGCGGCCGTGAAAAAGAAATACGAGAAAAAGAGCGGCCGGTGGGTCACCAAAGAGGCGTGATTATTTCATCCATTGAAGAACGGACGGCGATATTACATTGGAATTCGTCTTCTGCCTAACATTTATTCACTGTTTATATAGTTCGATTATATCCAATGTTTACTGTCCGATATTAAACAACCGGAGTTAATTCCGGGCGCCCGCGGCGTGTCGAAACTGGTTATAACTAGCTCTGCATATTAAATATTACATGCCACACCCGAACATTGGCATACATGTTGCGTCGAAGTATCGGCATGAGAAAGACAATAAGCATTAAGGACATGGCGGCGATTCTCGGTTTATCGATGACTTTTCTTGTGGCCGCACTGCTTGCGTTCACTTTCCTGATGATGACGCTCATTCTCGTAGTGCTGGGTTTTTCGGGATTAGGGGGAACTGTTTCCGGAATAGCGAAAGTTCTCCTGCTTGTATTCCCTGCGCTCTTTGTAATCTCAGTGATTCTCGGATGGCGAGGCGCTTGGAGCCGGAGCGCTTGGGGCAATGTAACGAATAACTTATCGAAGCCGAAGAAATGGGAGGTGAAATAGATGAACTGGAATCAGGTACAAGGTAACTGGAAGCAGATGAGATGGAAGGCGAAAGAGCAGTGGGGAAGGCTGACGGATGACGATCTCGACATCATTAACGGCAGACGCGATCAGCTCATAGGGAAGCTCCAGGAGAAGTACGGATACTCAAAGGAGCAGGCCGAAAAGGCAGCGGATTATTGGTCAAAGAAGCATTGAGCCCTATTTACCCCATACCTCTGGCCGCTCTTTCTCCCCAAACCCGGGGGAAAGGGCGGCTTCATTCGTTGAGGCATGGTCGATTTGCCCCTCGAATATTTTGATTTGCAGGCAGTGAGCTGAACCTATATGAGCGGAGTAAGAAATTCGTCCTCGCTGTTCACGAGATTCGCCAAATATGCATCAACGGCCATGGGCCATCCGGCGGCTTTCATGGTGGCCATCATCATAATCGCTGTTTGGATCCTGACGGGTCCTTTGCTCGGGTTCAGCAATACCTGGCAGCTTATTATTAATACAGGGACGACGATCGTCACTTTCCTGATGGTGTTTCTGATCCAGAATACTCAGAACAGGGATACTATCGCAATTCAGGTAAAGCTCGATGAGCTGATACGTGCGATAGAAAACGCTAACAATGCGCTTCTGGACCTCGAGGAATTGGACGAAAAGGATCTGGAACGGATCAGGGCGGACTACGAAGAGCTCGCAAGAATCGCAAAAGAGAAATTGAGCGACACAGGAAAGAAACAATAAACCGACGTACGACCGGACGGAGTGGAAAATTTGCGTGCCGTAACGAATACGCGGTATGCTGCCGCGGCCCTCGACTGTCGGATATACAACAATCCCCGCCGTTTGAATCCACACCGGAATTTAACCAACTTAAATTTCAATCTCGAGTCGGAATGATATATCCGCCCGGTATCACACAATATTAATCATATCTCCATTTCTGGTACGGATTTTGCCATAGGTATATTCCAGATATTGATCATAGGTTTTTCGCTCTGGACTCTGACCTGCTGCCGAAGAAGCGCTTCTCGCAATCGATTGGGAGAGCGGATGTTTCTTCCGCAGCACGGTCAAAGGCAAAAAGTACGGAGGTGCAATATGCTGAAAAAATATTTGCTCCTGATTGCGGCACTGATATTTCTGGCCGGGACAGCCGGATGCAATAACGGCGGTAATAAGAGTAGTGGGGAAGTTATAGATGACGCCGTTATTACATCCAACGTTAAAACGAAGCTATTTGCTGATCAGGATGTGAGCGGCTTCGATGTAGATGTTGATACGGATAAGGGTGTGGTCAAATTAAGCGGAGTTGTGGATTCTCAATTGGAGTCTAATAAAGCCGAAAGCATCGCACGAAAAGTAGAGGGTGTGGTCTCGGTCGAGAACAATTTGAAGATCAACACAAGCGGAGAGGAATAGAAGGAAACTGCGTGTGCCGGTCCCGGTCGAAGCCGGTTTCTAAGAGCTCTGCGCCCGAGATCGGTTTTCATGATTTAAAGCTTAGGAATTCGATATGCAGTTAAATCTGGAGTTGACCCCTCTCGTCTCGTTGGCAGCCGGGATATTGATACTGATATCCTCGAGGATATTGAATCAGGTGATAGCTGTTTACTTGATCGCAGTCGAGATAATGTGATTCATCAAGTGATATCGGCCGTCGGTCCGGTAGCTCCTTATTAAGATGAGGCAATGAAGTGAGGAATCTCGATTCCTTATTATGCTCGAAAAGGGAGGTGTTAAATATGTTGAGCTGGGCGGCAACATTTCTTGTAATCGCTATAATAGCCGCGGTTCTCGGGTTCACGGGTATTGCCGGCGCGGCGGCGGGTATTGCAAAAATATTGTTCGTAATATTCCTCGTGATCTTCGTAGTATCGCTCATATTCGGCAGACGCGCGGTCTAGAACGACTGTTTTATTTTTCCTAAGGTGCTCGGGAAAAGGCGGCCGCATGTGGCCTTAACCGTCCGGACGGAGCGTCGCAGAAAAATACCCCGCCGCGTTCGCAGCCTGTGAGAGCGCTATTAATAAAGATAGAAAGGTCTTGTTGCGGCACGGAGTATTCCAGGGATAAAATATCAGTCCGGTGTAAAAGCTCATAGGCTCGATCTTCATTCCCTCGGGGCTGCGGCTTGCACGGATATTGTGAAATCTGTGAGCGCCTTGTCCGTAATTAAAATGCTGCTTCACGAATTTGTCAAAAGTCAGCGGGTGGGCGTGGCGCACGAGAGCCTCAGGGGCATAAACAGTCTTGTATCCGAGGTGGAGGTACCTGTCGCAGAATTCCCTGTCCTCGGCTGCGGCGAGCGGGAAAGTGGTGTCGAATCCACCGACTTTATGGAACTGCTCACGGGAGAGCGCCATGTTGTTAGATGCGATAAATTTTGCGTCCTCTCTATTGTAGTAAGAATAGAGGAAGTCGGTAATAAGCTGGCTAGCCGTCGAATAGGTGTTGTCGGGCAGATCGTTTTCCGTGCGTCCCGCGACCAGCATTTCCGGATCCGGATTTAAGGCCTCTTCCAGTTTCGTGAGCCACTGCCGGGAGGGTTTGCAGTCGTCGTCCGTGAAGGCGAGGAATTTACCGCGCGACTCCCGGGCGCCCCTGTTTCGCGCCGCCGCGGGACCCGCATTATCCTGCCTTAGAAGTCTGATGTCTATCCTTTTCCGGAACGCATTGACGATTTCTTCAAGCGAGGTCTTGCTTCCGTCATCGACCACCACGACCTCGAAGCCGTCCTTGGGATCGGCGAGGTCCGCAACCGAATCGAGACATTCCTTGAGCTGCTTCGGACGTCCGTACGTAGGTATGATGACTGTGAACGAATATTTGTCTCGGATCATTGCCTCAACACAGTATGCGTGATGTACACTCTCGGGAAATGCGGCCTGGCAGAAGCTCTGTCGGCGCCGGCGCGGCTTCGCCCGCTTCTTCGAATGCCGAAACCCGCACGGAGTCCGCGCGATGCCGTGTATTCAGTGCCGGGTACTGTGTCCATTGCTCGTATACAGGAATTATAATTACTTTGTTGCTCATCTCAATTTCTTCCTCCAGCGGTCCCGTAGAACATTCCCGAGAATAAGGCCCGGAGCTCCCTGATAGTAAATTCGCCCGTGACGACGCAGAACGTAATTATGCCAGTGGATGCCAGTATTATCTTTACAACGACGAATATGCCCTGCGTGTCCCATAACCGGACGGCGTAATACGCCGCGCTCGAGATTATGATGCTCCTGAGTAAAGTCCTCGCAGGGGGGTGGATCCGCCAGAGATAATAAACGGCCGAAAGCGTTGCGATGGCGCCCGCCCAGGCAAGGAATGTGTAGACGCTCGATGCCCCTATCATGCCGAACCGCGGGATCACGAGAAAATAGAAGAGAATGGATACAGGGACTATCGGCCCCGCGAGCAGAAGCGGCAAGCCAGGTTTTCCGCTCGCGGTGAGCACCGCATAGTTTACGGATATTAAGACGGTCGCAACGGAGCCGAATATCAGGACCGACAAAATTTGAGCCGTGCCGCCGTACTCGTCGCCGAATATAAGTCTTACCAGCTCGTGTGAGCAGCCCGCGGTCATAGCTGCGAACGGTATTAGCAAGACTGCGATGCGGTGAGATGTCGTTATAAGGTGCGTAATGGTCTCTCTGTTCCCGGTGCCGATTGCCCTCGTTAGAGTCGAGAGAAGCAGAGGAGTGTAGGAGAGCGCGAACAGACCGGGTATGATTGCGAGGTTCTGTGCGGCCACATAAATGCCCGCCTGCTCGGCGGTGCCGCCGAGGGCCTTGACGAGAAGCAGATCCAGCTTGTCGAATAGCCTCATCCCAGCTGCGAATAAAAATAACGGTGTTACGTAACCCCACAGTCTCCCCGCCTGGAAGCTGGAATGCCCGAAAATCGGCGCTCTGACGTAAGAGCGTACGATTATCAATTCGATGAGTGAAGAAATTATAATACCGATAATCGCCCCCTCGACCGAGAGCCCGATGCTGACGAGTATCACGATCAGGACCATGCGGCTTATCCACCTTACCGAGCTTGTGAAGGCTCTCTCTTTGAATTTCCCTATTCCGATAAGGATTTGGCGGTGAGCGGTGGAGAGGACGAAAATTGGTATATCTATCGCCATGAGCGAAAGGTATGAGCCTAGCCTGGGTGCGTCGAGGAGTCCGGCAATTTCGTTTGAAAATATCCACAGCGCTGCTACAGCAGCCGCACTGACGAGTAAATATAACTTGAGCACCGTGGTTGCAATGGGCTCCCAATGCTCCGCCTCGCCTATGAACTTGATGCTGGTTCCCCCGAAGATCTGGCAGATGCTGTACTCGATCCAGATGACTATGCTTACGACCAGCCCGTAGATTCCGTAGCTCTCGGGTCCGAGGCTCCGGGTCAGGAAAATTGTCGTAATGAGTCCGGTGGGTATAAGAAGCGATTCCGCAAGAAACACGCGGATCGCGCCGTCGAGCATATGGTGAGTGCTTTTCGAGCGCTCTTTGTCATGGTCGTGGTTGCTCATAGACGGTCAACGTATCGTATTTGAGATCTGCGGCCGGGGCGAATGCGCCTGGCAGGGCACGCATTTCATTTGTTCGGTTATAAAAAAATAGAGAGGCTTCCCCCGTGCTGTTAGCAAATCCGTCCTCCGCATCGTCCGGTAATCCTGTCAGACATCGAGCTTGCGTCCTGTCATTGCGTCCGGGACCGGCTCTCCCAGAAGCGTAAGTAAAGTCGGAGCTATGTCCAGCACCTCGATGTCGCCCGCTTTTCCTCGCGTATTCACCGAAGGGCCCGCAAGGGCGAAAAATCCGTACGAGGAATGGTCGCTTCTCCTGAAGAATTCGGGTTTTTTCTGCCTCAGCTCTGCATCAGGATGCTTTACCCGCTCCATGAATCTCCCGGGCTTCCATTCGACGAAGATGTCAGGGAGGGACTCGTGGGGAGCGCAATTAAAAAGCTCGACGGTCTTATTGACAGAGGCAGCGGCGGGCTCGCCGGTAGCGGGGTCCGTGAGCCTGTATAATTCATGCACGATCCTGTCGACAAGGGCGTTGTATTCATCGCCGGGTTCGACGGTTCCCTGAGGATCCCGCCCTTTCAAGTTGATGCGTATGAAGCTCGTATACGAGACGGGTATGGAGAAGGCAGTGGTCCGCCCCCAGTCAGTTCCTTTTTTGAACATGTCGGAAACCAATTTTTCTCTCTCTTCCCTCGGCATACGCTTGCTTAACGCGATGCGGACCCGCTCCGGGAGCAGCTTGCGGGCTATATCCAGAGGGCTCAGGGAAAATTTCCCCGGCCCGGGTGAGACCTGATAGCCGAGCTCCCTGCAGAAGGCTTCCGCCAGTGCGGCGTTCGGGTAGTCGTCTTCCATGCCGACTGAAGAAACAATGCATATATTCGGGTTCTCATAACGGCCCGATATCAGACCTATTTCGGCGTCGATAGCCTTATATATTTCCCTGATGGCGTGTGTCAGCTCGCAGTCTCTGTCGCCGTTTGCTCTGTTTTTCGGATGGTATTTCCAGAATTGGTGGTTTGCCGCATGAGATTCGGCGAAGATCATCAGCGACAGGTCGAATTTATCCCGATCGATGAGATAGCGGCACATCTCGCCCTTTGTTCTTACATTGTGCAGCAGTCTCTTATAGATCTCCAGGTCCTGCTCATACGTGCTTACGTGATTCTCTCTCGTCGTCAGCTTTGATCCGAACTTGCTTCTTACATCGTCTATAATACCGGGCGGCTCGGATGCGGTGACGAAATGGTACGGGTCCCAGTTATGGTGGGTCGCCCAGTTCGAGACCTGAATACCCGGAAGTCCCTCGTATAGACGTGTGTCCGCGGCATCGATAATAAGAGACTTTTTGTGCTTCCCTTTCAAATGCGTCCAGAAAGGGGGCGCGTTGATATCCATCCCGGTAACGGATCCAAGCTCATATGTTCCGGGTTTTAATTGCCTGAAGTAATGATAACCGTGTCTGCTCCGGGACATGCCGCTCAGGAGCGAGATCCATACCCCGTGCTCCGTAACGAGCTCGGGCCCAGCCGTTCTGCCATAGACGCCGCTCTTCATCACTGAGGCGATATTCGGCAGGTGACCCTGACCTGACCACTCTTCGATGAATCCAGGGTCACCGGCATCGATGCCTATTATGACTAGCGGAGGGAGTTCCATATCGGACGTCATGTAATTGACCTCAATTATATATGTTTTTGATTCTCTTTCAATTTGTAATGTCTTGTGGTTATTAAGGCCCTTAATCAGTGCTGGCAAACGCCTTTTTTCCCATGCGGGACGGGCTTGAAGTAGAGGAGCTTGCGAAGAATGTATTTCTCGGGCTCGAAAAGCCCGGGGTCGCCGTTCCGGTCAGAAACCGATTTCACTGAGCCTTTTCTCACGTATTCGAGCCCGATGCCGTCACCGGCGGTGCTATGCTTCTCGCTCATATACCGTCTAAGCTCGAAATACGGGATCGAGTATCCTTTTTCCTTGAAAGTCCTCAGACGCGGGTCCGAGGAATTCTTTATTTCCACGAGGTCGGTTTGATAATCGGTCAGATAATAGGGATGATTTATCAGCAGGTGATTGGAAGTCCCGCCCTCCGTGCGCAAGTTGCTGAACATCGACCATGACGTCTGTGTCTTGAGCCCTATGTAGGGGCTTATCCCGTTAATGAGGACGAGGATGGGGAACAATGCTAATAGCTTATATCCGGGAACGAAATACCGGGTTTCATCCCAGACGGGTTTCTCCCTTCTCGACACAAGCAGAAATATCGCGATAATAAAGATGCCGTATATCCACCAGAGCCCGAGGAAAGCGTAATAAAGCCTCGTTCTCCCGAACGTCCCCAGCTCTCTCAGCTCCGGGTATTGCTCGACGCTCGGATAGGTGAGCCTTGCATATATAAAGAGGCCCAGGCACAAAGCGCCCGATATTATCAGGACCGGCAGGCGCGCCTTTTTAATCAGTCCACGCTCGAGCGTGTGTCTATATAATCCCGGAAACGGCGTGCCGTTCCACCACTTCCGGAGCTGCTCTGAAAAATTGTCGGGTGCGAACAGGAACAGCAATGCGTACATGACGGCCGAAAAGTTGTAAAATTCCCCCGTGCCGAGTATGAAGTGAAAGAAGAGGGCGATGATTATGCCGAGCGTCCGCGTCCTGCGTATTATAAGGGAAACGGGTATGATGAGCTCGACTGCGAGCGCACCGTAAATTGCGAAGTACTCTGTGAAGAGCGAAGATCGAAAGAGACCCGAAGCGCCTGTCATCAGCAGGTATAATTTGGTCCCGCAGCTGACACCTGGGTCGAGCCAGTCGGTATTGAGCTTGTGAAAGAAGGCAAGCAGGTAAAGCAATATGATCTCTAGCCGCACCGCCGGAGCGAACGTATCGAAGAGTTCGGATTTCTCGATATTTATTTTCCCCGATGAAATCATCAGTGTCAGCGCTGTAGTTAAAATTGTCAGGTTTACTATAGTAGCGAACAGCCAGTGGTTCGGGATCCACGGCATCTTTTCAAAAGCATCTGCAAGTTGGAGGAGGATCAGCACGCATAACCTGTACGGCGAGGAGGGTTTCAGAAGAACAATAACGGCTGAGACTCCTAGCGCGAAGGAGACAGTGGAGTCGAGCCAGATGTTCCATTTGCCGAGATGGAAGATTACGGCTGCCGCCCAGAGGAATGAAAATATTGCAAACCTGCCGTCCGGATGGGATTTCTCCGTCATCGCCGTATACGGCGCCGGTTTATTCATGAATGATCCGATCAGGCCCTCCCGTATGCCTCGAGGCTAAAATGAGTCCGGTTCAAACAAAAAAGTTATTTAGATGCCGCATATAGTCTCTCGTATATATCGAGCAGCTTGTTCAAAAAAGTCTGTTCGCCGAATCTTGATTCCGCTCTGATTCGTCCCTCCCTCCCGAGTGATGCGGACAGATCCTTGTCCTTGAGCAGGAGGAGCAGCTTTTCGGCAAGAGCGTCTACATCGCCCGGGGGCACCAGAAACCCGCTCTTTCCGTCCTCGACTATCTCTCTCAGTCCCCCCGAGCCGCTCGCGACCACAGCCGTCCCCCTCATAGCCGCCTCGACAGCCGTGATACCGAAAGGCTCGGCCCATAGTGATGGCACCGCCTGGACCCATGCACTGTTGAAAGCCTCGTCGATTTTAGGATTTGGCAGACGGCCAAGGAGTGTAACTTTCGAAGCCAGTCTCAAATCTGAAATCATGAGCTTTATTTTCTCTCTTTCAGGTCCCTCACCGGCGATCAGAAGCCTGGCTGATGGCACCATACCGGCTGTTTTCGCGAAGGCGCGGAGCAATACGTCGACGCCTTTTTCCCGCACGAGACGCCCGGCGAATGAGACGGTCGGTCTCTCGTCTAATGAGGCTCTATCGGGTTTTGACGGCATACCGTAGTGCAGCACCTCCACCCCGCCGATGCCGTTCTGTAATAGTGTATCCCTGACCGACTCGCTGTTGGCCAGTATTGCGTTGAATGAGCTACGCCATTGTCCGAATAGTTTCAGTTGAACCATAAGAGGCGCCCAGTCTCTCACGGGAAGGCATCCGTTCCTGTAGCACGGCATACCCGCCCTCACCGTACAGAGGCTTCCGTCAGGGAGTAGTTTCGTCCCCGTGGGGCAGACGGGGCGGTACCATGCTACGTGATAGAGGGACGGTATGTTTTTCAGGAGCGGCAGTATGAGCGGCGAGAGCTGGGTCAGGAATATCTTGACATGGATTATATCGGGCCTGAATTCTCTTATTACTTTCCTGAGCGAGAGATATGCCCAGGGATTGAAGGTCTGTAGCAGCGTGCGGAACGGGGAAGCGGTGCCGGGACATGTGTAGTCCGCTTCATTATTCATATACCCGTTCTTCACGCTGCTCGTGAATAATCTCGCGTCGTGTCCTCTTTCTCTCAGCACTTGACGGAGCCTCAACATCTGTATCTCTGCCCCGCCCAGAGGAATCCCGTAATCATTGACGAGCAGGATTTTCATATCCTGAATCCTGGGACTCTTTCTCATAGATTCGATACACGTTTTATATCCTGATCTGTGATGTATTTAAATCTGTCGAATTCAAAGCTGTTTATTCTCTTCTGCACGGTTCCGAACCCGGCGGCATAGCCCCATAACTTTCCGATGAAGTGAGCTGTGAGCCCCGTAATGATGATCGGCAGTGCTGCGGGAATGAGCTCGTTCCGCTTTCCCGCGCGCCTGATGGCGTGCAATGTGCCCTGGAAGTGTTTAAGGATGATCAGTGGCTCAAGGAGCGCGTAAAGAAACCGTTTCGCCGGCGACCATCTTTTATAATGGGCGAGGGCGGCCGTATATATCTGTCCGTTATAAAACAGGTCTAATAGAATGGATACGGTCTTCGATACGTTGACGTGATTGACCCCGGCTTTGCCCTCCATGTAGAGGCGGTAGCCCTGCGACCGGAGGTCCATGTTCATTATATTTGTTCTTATGAGCATATACCTGAGGTCGCTCCCGTATTCGAGGAGTATGGAGCGTTTGTACGAGACGTTGTGTCCAGGGAGGTCGTCGGTTTCGCCTGACTCCACAGGCTCGGAATAACGTCCATAGGTCATGTACTGCTGCGCACGGCTGTTTGTGCTTCCGGGGTTGGCGTTCTTGATGACGCTGCCCACGCCAGCCCAGGGCCCTTCGTGGGCTTCTATTAAAGCCTCGGCCCACTGCGGCTCGGGGAATGCGTGGTTCTCGCCGAAAGCGACGACAGGCGCGCCCGCCCGGTTCACGGCGCTCACCCAGGCGTCATAGAGACCGTGGTCGAGGTCGGCTTCCATGAGGATTACGTCGTAAAAGTCACTGAAACCAGCCCGATCCGATTCGGGCACGTCCATTTGCGGAGATATGATTATGACTTCCAGATGTTCCTTTACCGTTTGCCTCCTCAGGTATTTGACGGTCGTGCGTATGGATTCGTAGCTGCCTATGGTCGTGATTATTACCGACATCAGCGGGGACTTTTTCTGGCTCATTCCGTACCTCGCATATTTATTGCCACAATCCTAATAGCTGCTCACAGCCTTATTTCCGGTTTTCTCATAATGAAATCATGCGGCCCGACCTCGCTGATTCTTCCGCCGCTTCGAGTATTGTGATACACCTGAGTCCGTCGGAGAGGTCGGGACTGACGCCGCGGTTTTCCCTCACGGCGGACGCGAAATGACCGATCGCCGTCTCGAATGAAGGCTCTTTACCCGGGCACAGCAGCTTGTCCTTGAAGCTCACGGGGTTCCGGAGCAGAGAACGCGCCGCCTGTTTTAGATACGACAGCCTTCCCCGCCGGGCTGACTCGCCGGATTCTATTCTGACATTGAGCGAGCCGTACCTGTCGGCTGTGAGCTTCCCCCCTGTGCCGTATACCTTTATCTTGTCTTCGTCGACGGAATTGATGGAGAAGTAGGATTGGACATGGATACCGCCTGATGTTTTATATTCGAGCATTGCGTTATCGTCCTCGGTCCTGTGCGAGCTTGTACGGGCGAATATTTGGGTGATCTCGTCATTCAGTATAAACCGTACCAGATCGATATGGTGCGATGCGAGATCTAGGAGCGCCCCTCCTCCGGTGCTCCTGAGCTTTTTCCATTCCGGGAGCTCCCTGCCCGAAGACGTGAACACCGTCCGCATAAAGACCGCGTCCCCGATCGCCCCCGATCCGATGTCCTCCCTGAGAGCCCGGTATACGGGGTTGAAGCGGAGGTTAAATCCCGCCATGCCCGCGAGACCGCTCTTTTTCCATGTCCTCACGACTTCCTCGGCCTGGGTGCTGTTAATAGCGATCGGTTTTTCGAGATAGACGTGCTTGCCGTACTCAAACGCAGCCACCGCAGCCTCCGAGTGCAAGTGGTTGGGCAGGCAGATGATGACGGCGCTGATGTCCGGCTCGCGGAGGAGCTCTTTGTAGTCCGTGTGGAGCGCCGCCCCTGGGGCGGACACTCCGGCCTTTTCTCTCCTCACCGCGTCTGGCTCGGCGATCGCGGCCAGTCTCAGGCCGGGAATCTTGCTCAGAAAATTAAGGTAAACAAGGCTGGCGATACGCCCGCACCCGATGAGACCGACGTTCACGTTCTGCGTCATATATCTAAGCTGTCCCGATTTAATGAAATTATAAGCGCCGTCATTAATTAAGCCCGCTTTCATTCTACCTTAGTCGGGGTTTATTTTACAGGCTGCGCGGTCGCGGATGACATTGCGGATGCAAATAACAGAGGGGCAGGGCGGTTATGGAGCCGGCGAGAGGGTTCGAACCTTCGGCCCGCTCATTACGACGGCTGCAATAAGAGAGAATAGATTTATTTCCGGAACCTGTTTGTAACTCAGTCCACCATGAGCATGCCGCCGTTTACATGTATCGTCTGGCCGGTGATGAATGTGCTCGCATCTGAGGCCAGAAACACAGTCGTCCCGGCCAAGTCTTCAGCCATGCCCATGCGTCCCATTGGGATGTATTTTACGAATTGGTACAGCAGATCCCGGTGGTCTGCGTGCATAGGCGTGTCGACCGCTCCCGGGGCGATGTTGTTAACGCGAACTCCTTTGGGAGCCACGTCCTGGGCCGCAGCCCTGGTCAAGGTCTGAAGGGCCGCTTTCGAAGAGCAATAGTCCACACCTCCGCCGTCCTGGTTGAAAACCGAAGCCCGGGACGACCACGAGCTCCCGATATTAATTACGCTGCCCCGCCCGGCTTTCACCATCTCTTTAAGTACCGCCTTCATTATCCTCATCGGGGCCCGGACGTTTACCGAGTAAATATCATCCCAGGTCTTGTCGTCGACCGTGAGCATATCGGCGAAAGTCATGAACCCTGCGTTATTGATAAGCACGTCGATCCTGCGGCTCATATCCATAGCTGCGTTTACGATCAACTCAGGCGCGTCCTCAGCCGTCACGTCCGTAACGACAGTTCTTGCTTTGCGCCCTGTCGCGCGTACCGTATCCGCTGCAGCATCGAGATCGCCGGGACTCCTGCCCACAAGGACGAGGTCACTCCCCTGATAAGCGAGCGCCTGGGATAAAGTCAGGCCTATCCCCTTTCCTGCGCCTGTAACTATGCTGCAGTAACCGTTCAAGTCGAATAGATTCTTAGAAACGTCCGGTACGGGAAGGGCCATTATTGTATCCCCCTTGAAACGAATTGCGCATATGCAATTCGTAATTGGATTTTAGCGTTACATTATACAAGACTAAAATGAAATTTTTTCAAATTCTTGCTTGTTCTGAGACAGGATGTGGAAAAAAACCGCTTTAGTTGCTTAATGAATGTGTTGTAAATTCCTATGATAACTTGGAGCCGACGAGAGGATTTGAACCTCCGACCTGCTCATTACGAGTGAGCTGCTCTACCACTGAGCTACGTCGGCCTGGTTGTGAGCGTTATATTATACGGTGTAGCGGGATTTTTTCAAAAAAGGGAATGCGGATGTCGCGATCTTACTTGTCCTCGCATACCCATTGGTAGCTGTAAGAGATATCGTACATGTTGTTGCTCTTGTCCCTCGCGTGTCCGCATACGACGTCGGCGTCGAGAGTGAGCTCCCCGCCTTCGTCGGAGATAAAGAATTCATACTGCGGGCTGCACTGGCCGCTGCACCTCTTGTAAAGGTCCTGTCCGTCGGTGCCCTTGCCTCTCGAAAAGTTCGAGAACCAGTCCTGAACTTCGGACATCGAGCCGAACTTTTTGTCGTATTCGAACGGAGTCTTCTCCGTCTGCTCCAGTAAGGCCTGGCACTTGGCGTAGTCGGAATAGCTTGTCAGAAACTTCTGGGGCACGGCTTTAAAGACAATGACCGGCTTGGGCACGAGCTCGCATCCAGCCGGGCACATGTCGGCCGGCTTCTCGGCGTTGGGTATGCCGGCTTGCGCTTTTTGCAGTATGGCGCCGGATTCGTATCTCACGGACCCCGGTTTATTGCTTTCGTTTGCGAAGAGGGATGCAGTCGCGTGGGTTGTCTCTTCCACGATGTCCTTCTCAATATTCGAACACTTGGTTTCCTCCGCCACGGCGGTGTAAAGCTGGAAGAGGAAAGTGAAAAGGAGAGCCGGCGGAATGAATAACAGCGTTTTACTTATTCTGTATGTCATATAAGTTACTCCTGTGTTCTTATTATTTATGGCAGCAAGGATAGAAGGTAGCCACTTAATACCCACTAAATATACACCCAAAAAAACTCCATATTAATGTTTATTTTAATTGGGGGAGTCATTGTTTGTGCCTCGTTATTATCTTTTTCCAAGATGTCGTACTTTCTTAATGATGCGGCCCTGTCGAGTATTTCTTTCGGGAAGGCGAAATCGCTCGAATTATAGTACCTGCATGTCCGTACCCGACGCAGAGGCAAGCCCTTCTTACAGGGGCGCCGAATCATCGGTGCGATAAAGCGGGCTAGCTAACCTGAGTTCTTTTTATTGCGTCATTTAGTTTTATTCTCGTAACCCTGAGCGTCTGGAGTATGCGGCTTCTGATGTATGCGTATGAGAGATTGGCGACGATGTCCCATCTTTTCTTCTGCCAGGCGTAGCTCATAATCTCGTGTGCGAATGAAAAATCGCTCCTGTTCAAGTATCTGCAGCTTCGTATGAGACCGCCGGTCAGAGGACTCTGAAATGTGGAGTAGCGTTCCAAGACCCCGAGCATGTCGAGCGTCATCATCGTGCGGAGGCACTTCTCGCATTTGGAGCAGTTGAGTGCGCTGTCGTCGAGAGCGCAGACCCTCAGTTTGTCGCAGGCCTCTTCCCAATAGGCTATCGCCTCCGTTTTTTCTGTCCTGGTGAAGCCGCTGCCGTGGTGTATCACCTGCGTCGCTTCCGTCGAAAGGAGGTAGTCAATTCCTGGATCGGAGCCCCAGGGCATGAGACTTGTAAAGCTGTGAGACGAGGGTACGTGGAACATAGCGGTCCGTCGTCCTACTGCGTGCGCGGCGCCGATCAGGGCCGAGCCGTGGAATAAACCCCAGTTCCGCCGCGTGCCGAATTGCTGGCAGTTCGTTCTGCAGCTTATCAGCTTTATCCCGAGCCTGTCGCACATAGCCGAGTAGGCATCTCTCAGAAGCGGAAAGGATTTAGGGTGTTCCAGCTTTATGTCGAAGCCTTGTACGAATAGAAGGTGCGATATCTGTACGGATTTCGGAAGCTCGTTTCTCGGCAGATAAGACTTTAAGGTGAAAAAGGAATCCACTCCGCCGGAGAACGCCGACATCACAATATCCCGGCCGTTTTCAGTGCCCGGGGGGATCAGGGATTCGCACTCTATACGGATCGGTATGAATCTCCAGGGAAACCACATGCAGAAGGGCATTTGATATTCGTTGATCCCGAGAAGAAGACGCGGGGAGACTTCTCCTCTCACCTCTATATCCTCGCCGTACTGCATGGCCACGAGCAGCATCGTGGAAAGGAAGGGGTCGGCCCTGTCTGTAACGAGGTCCGACCATTCTTCGGGAAGCTCGAACCAGAGCCTTTCGGGCATGCCGGGGAGAGGGGTTTTGAACTCGATCCTGGCCGATACTGTAAGCATCCCGTCTTTAGAAGATATATCCGGATGATTGATTATCATTTTACGAGCCACACTCTCGAAAGCGAGCCGTTAATCATCTGTCTTCTTTCAACAGCCGATCTCCTCGCAAAGGTTTTCTTTTCGTGTCTCAATATATAATCGGCTTCCTCTCCGATTTCCTTGTGGTTAATCCTGTAATGGTAAAGCACATAAGGTATGCGTAAAATGTCGTATTTTTCGGTCACTCTCAGGACGATGTCGTAATCCTCGGCGTAGCTTCCGAGGTTGATTTCGTCAAAACCGTTCATCTCTTCGAGGACGGTTCGTCTCCATATGCGGGCTGCGCCGACTCCATCTGTCCTGAGGATGTTATTCCTGTCGTATTCCTCGTGTTTCACGACACGGTATTCCTCCAGCACATTGTCGTCGGGCCCAATGCAGTCGTAATAGGAAACGCCGAGTGCGAATCCGGGGTTGGATTCCATATAGTCATACATTATAGAAAGCGCATCGGAGGTGTAAAGGTCGTCCGAGTCGAGCTGACAAATATACTTTCCCCTTGCGTGCCTTATCCCCGTATTTAGGGCGGCGGCAGTGTTGCACGCGATTTCGCTCCTGAGGACGGTTATGTCGCCCCTTCCGGTGTACTTCGATGCGGTTTCGAAGCCGCCGTCCGTGGAGCCGTTGTCCACGATTATGATCTCGTATCTTTTCCACTCGCTCTTTAAAACGCTTTCGATAGTACGCCCAATATATTTTTCACGGTTGTAGAGAGGAATGACGACGCTTATCTCAGGCCCGGCCGGGTCTTTCGATGTGCCTTCCGTCGCGCGGACGGGCTGGCCGGAGAGAAACGCCCCGCGCCTTTTAAGCGAGGCGTAGCAGGCATCCCGGTACTCGCCTTCTTCCTCCTGACTATAATCGAGATATGAGCGGTCCGTATTTGCGGGACCTGTTAACCCCGTGCTCCCGGCGGTATGTAAAACCCTGTAAAGTGGTTCCTCGACCCGGGCTATCTCGAATCTCTCGAAAACCCTTAACCTGAGGTCATATTCGAAAGAGTATTTCAATCCGCTGTCGTAACAACCAACCGCATCGAACACCTCTCTCCTCATGGCGTGTACGGATCCTATCAAGGACGCTTCCGAGTAGTCGAAATTATCGGTTTTTGCCGTCACGGCTTCCTCGCCCTCCGCTCTTTCCTCGATGTAATTGCCGTATACGTAACCTATCGATTCCTTAGAATACAGATATTTCATATAGCTGACTACCAGGCCCGGAAGGAGAATCACCGGTTGGGTTATCAGGAAAATCGCATCACCTTCGGAGAGTGCGATTCCCCTGTTGAGGATGCTGCCTGCGTGCTCCGATTTGAAATCCGATTCAATAAACAACGCCAAGGCGTAATCTCTAGCTAGGGATTCTCTCAAAGAGCTATACACTGAGTTGTCAACGAGGCATATTGTCTGATCCTCTTCTCCACACTGAGCGAAAATGCTTTTTAGTGTTTCATCCAATCCTGCGGATGCGTTTGGGACCGGCAGTATGAAAGTCGCTTTCCTCATCGTGGGCACACAACCCGAATGTTATTACCTAATTCTCATGATCTGAAGACAGGAATTCCATCAAGTTATTCCTGAGCGCCTCCGATAATGCTCTCAAATCGAGGTATCTATCGTATACGCTCTTCTCATCCCGGTTCATTGCATTCTCCTTCACGACTGCAGCTTGAAGTGCTTCATAGGCCGGTTCGCGGATGTTAGCGACCTCAAAACCCCGCACAAGCCTCTCCGCATTGTTTCTGAACGATTCGTATCTTCCATAGTCCTCAAGGTTGCGGGGGCACCTCAGCTGCGGGAATATGGCGTATGTTCGGATCAATAAGCCGTCAGTGCAAAGCTTTCCCGTTAAGGTGAGCGGTTCCCCGTTCCTGATGTCGATGAACCTCACGCTGTCTTCAGGGAGGGTAAGGCAGAATTTTTCGAATCGATCCCTCGACATGACCCTTAAGCTCCGCTCTCTTTTCCCACTGTAATACCCTATGAGTTTTTCCGAGGTTTTATAGTACGCGGGGTCATAGAGATAAACGTCATCATACATCATGCGTGAGAACAATATGGAATGTGTTCGCACTTCGCGCTCGATGGCTTCGGGAACTCCCGTCATGAACTCTTTCGATCTATGCTTCTCGCTTTCCATATTAACTGGAGCCTTCATGGTTATATCTTCACGCTCCTCCTGCGGGGAATCCGGAAAGCAGATACCCGCCGAAATATCAAAAAAATGAAGGAGTCTGATTAGTATCATCTCATAAAGGGAGTCGGTTTTATCTGTTTTGCTCATTAGCTTTCTTATCTCATTTCTCAGGCTTACATATGGAGCGGGCGTTTCCTCGTCTTTCCGGGCCTCGCGGAAGCCGTTTTCTATCGATTGAAAGCTTCTTTCCAGCACTCTCTCCCTGAGCGCGCGCTCTAGTCCGTTATCGGCCTGATAACCTAAATTCTGCTGAATTGCCTCTAGCCTCCAGTGCGCTTTGTAAAAGTGGTGCAGCCCTTTCACGATTCTCCCGAAAGTGTGGCTGTAGATCATCTCATCCTTTTGAAATAACTTCCGCGGCCGTCCATAGCTTTTACCGGAAAAAAGATCACCCACGAGAGCCCATTCGCCGGCTGAGTAAATCAGAACGTGAGTCCCCAATTTGTCTTTTCCAAAGGGCGGCAGCAGATACCTGAGTTTTGTTTCGAGCCTATTAATGAGCCTGTATTCGTCAAGCGCGCTAAGGTCCTTAATCACGATAACAAAATCTATGTCGCTCAACCCGGGTGCGATGTCTCCGTTCGACATGCTTCCGGCGAGGTATACCGAGCGTATTTCGGTGGTCAGACGGAAAACCAGGGACACGAATCCCGAGCACAATATATATGCCCATCTTCCGATTACTCCGCCCCCTTTTGACCGGCTGATTTTAAATAAAAAAGCTTTGAGGCTCATATCACTGAAAATCGAATTGAAGATACGGTTCAACCGCTAATCCGCGACTGTGTCGGCTCGTATGAAGGTACGGTCTTCCGCGACTCCGAATAAAATCCCGCGTAATAAAAGATAAGGAAAAGAGCGACGAAAGGGGATAAAAGAAGATATTCGGCTCCTCTGCCTATCGCGCTCGACAGCTTTAACCAGGAATAGTATTTTTGGATTGTCGATTTGGAAATTCCGTATATTGTGGGCTTTCTCGTTCTTTCTCCGTCACGGGCCAGCACCGCCCTGTAAAAACTCCCGCCGTACCTGATCCTCTGGTCGAGGTAACCCTTAAGATCTTTTTCCTCGTGATGATCGATAAACTTCCTTGGGAAGAAATATACCGGTATGCCCCGGGATGCCATCCTCATGCCGAATTCTCCGTCCTCACCCGTAAGAAAATACTCGTTGAAATTCCCAAGTGCCTCGAATATCTCTCTCCTGAAAACCGCGCCTCGCGACGGCGGCAGGCTGAAGCTCGTGACAACGTCTTTGTTGAGGTCCCGTTCGTCCAGCATCTGAATCAATGTCATCTGAAAATATATACTCTGCACGTACCTGAACACGCTCGGACCCGTGGGTCTTATATTATGCGTGATTATCATCGCTTCCGGATGGTTCTCGAAAAACTCGATCACTTCCGTCAGATAACTGTCCGGCAGTGTGTAGTCATCGGCGATAAATCCTACGAGCTCTCCCCTCGACTTGCTAAGGCCGAAGTTCCTTGTCGAGGCGACGCCTTCGTTTGCTTTCTTGAAATATCTGATATCGAGGGAGTTCTTGAATTGATCGATAACGGGGCGATTGTCTGTTTCAGATCCGTCGTCGACTACTATCACCTCAAACGATGTATTCCCCTTTCTCATTCTGGATATCGAGTCGAGACATCTCCTCAAGGCTTCTCTGCGGTTGTAAGTTAGAACTACGAGTGATATATCGATTATCTGGTTATTCTTCGTCATAGCTCACATCCTAAGATTGACAATAAATTCCTCGAATTTTCTAAAATTCTTCTCGGTGTCCCTCGATAATAGTATGCGATATCCGGTAGTTTCTCTAGCGAATCTTATAGCCGAGACTGTCCTTTTATAAAAAACAGATAGAAGCGACAGGGTATCTCTTAGCGGGTTGTTGAAAACAAATTCCATTCCCTGATACAGGCCGAAGCCGATAATAGCCCCCCCGATCAGGCTTTTAAATATACCGTATCCGGAAATCTTTTCGATGCGCGGATCTCCGTTAATCAATCTCTGGGCGACAAAATAAATTTTTTTATCGAGCTCTCTTGTTTCCAGGCGTTTTTGCCAGTAATCCAAATCGACGAAGAATTTTCGTCCGAACTCCATCCTGTCTACCTCGTAAACGTAACTTCTGGGGATGGATTTGATCTTATTCTCGTCGAGCGTTCCGACTCGAATAGGAAGAGGCAACACACATCCGGAGCTATTCACCAGCGCTTCGTCGTCCGACATGAGCTTAAAGTTGTCGCTGCCGAGCAAGACGAACGCCATTGTTGATTTACCACCGCCTGCGCTCGCAGAAAGTATTACTGCGGTATCTCCGAATGAGAAGGTCAACGCATGAATCCTTAATATTCCGTTCTTGTCGCAATATTGTCCGAAACGGGATAAAACAAGGAGATAGACGGCCTCCTGAAGAAAATTCGGGTCTCTGCCGTAGACGGTAAATTTCCGCCCGCCGTTCTCTTCCACGACCACTCCCTTGCCGAAGTAGTCGATTATTTTTATCCCGTCCCCTCTGAACACTATGTTGCGGGGAGTAGAGAAGCTCGCCTTCATCTGCGGGAAGCTGTCATAAGGAGGCTCGGCCGGCTCGATGAAAATCTCTGCTGCGGGGACTCCGGAGTCCTTGATGAAATATTTGAAGGGCCTGATTACCTGCGCGGTAAGCTCTTCCGATTGGGAATGTATTTGTATCACAAGACCGTGTATGTCTATTAACATGATCCTTTCAAATACGAAAATTCACGCACGGCGTGTGCGATCGGAGATAGAACCTGATACCCGGGCAAGCTGCGGTTTGATTATATCATAAGTGCTCATGATTACAATTGATTATAGCGCCGGGAAGATTAAGAGAGCACCGGCTTCTTTGATGATTGAGAGAGGCGATGAGTTACACTCCGCGGCGTCGTCCGAATACGCTCTTTCTCTCTCGTGCCTCTCGAATGAATCCGGATTTTGTTTGAATGCTCCTCAGTACAAATAGTCTCCACACCAAATGATATCCGAGAAATCCTGGTTAGTCCCCCCATTCAATCTTGTGTTGTCTAATAACATATGATAATTTGTTTCAAGGGGAGAGGGACCCTTTCAATCTATACCTTAGAGAGACCTTATGGGAATAACAGTCAAGGGCATGACCGTACCGGCCTTACTGGTCAAGCTGGATGAAAATATATCCGTGGAAGAGAATATATCCCAGATAAAGGACAAGCTTTCGAGCGATTTTTTTAAGGGCTCCCTCGCCGTGATCGATTACGAAGGCACGAAGATTACCGAAGAGAATTTGAAGAAGATCGAGGATGCCGTCAGGAACTCGAACACGAAATTCCTCGGGTATAAGCCCGCTCTCAGGCTCGAAAAGCCGCAGAAGACGGCTGTCCCGGCGGATAAGCAGGACATCAAGACGCTCAAGCTGATAAACAAGAATATGCGGAGCGGGCAGAACGTGGAGCACGAGGGGGACGTGCTCGTGATAGGGGACGTGAATCCGGGCTCCTATATCACCGCGTCCGGAAATATCGTTGTCATGGGCACGCTGAGAGGGATCGTCCATGCGGGGGCGGGGGGGGACGACAGCGCTATAGTGATAGCGCTCAAGCTCAGGCCCCAGCAGCTCCGGATAGCGAGATGGATAACGAGGTCCCCTGACGTATCGGACGATCCGGAGTACCCGGAGAAAGCATATGTCAAAAACAACCAGATTTTTATTGAAAAAATTCGAAGCTGAGGGGTATGGATATGACCAAAGTTATTGTTGTAACGTCCGGTAAGGGAGGGGTCGGTAAAACAACCGTAACGGCTAACCTTGCGGCCGCCCTCGCGTCTCTGGGCAACAGGGTGCTGACCATAGACGCGGACATAGGCCTCAGGAACCTCGACATGATTCTCGGCCTCGAGAACAGGATCGTCTACGATATCGTGGACGTCGTCGAAGGGGTGATACCCCCTGAGAAGGCTTTCGTGAAGGACAAGAGGAGCGAATCGCTTTATCTCCTGCCGGCGGCCCAGACCAAGAACAAGGAATCGGTGAGCGGCGAGCAGCTTTCAGCGATCGTCGAAAGGGTTAAATTTAATTTCAACTTTATATTCATTGACTCGCCGGCCGGCATTGAGGGCGGATTCAGAACGGCCGCTGCACCAGCCGAGGAAGCCCTCGTCGTGGTTAACCCGGAGGTCTCTTCCGTAAGGGACGCAGACCGCGTGATCGGGCTCCTCGAATCGATGGGCAAGGACAAGCTTAATCTGATCGTGAACAGGATAAAATCCCACCAGGTTAAGAAGGGGGAGATGCTCTCCGTCGAGGACATCGAAGACGTGCTCAGGATCAAGAAGATCGGTGTAATCCCGGATGAGGAGAAGATGGTCGATTTCACGAATAAAGGCGAGCCGATAGTGTTGTCCGACAACTCGAGCGCCGGCACCGCGCTAAAGAACATAGCCAGACGGCTCATGGGGGAGGATATACCGTTTAATGAGCTCGAAGAAAAGAAAGGATTTTTCAGCAGATTGATAGGGGGATGATCAATGTCATTATTCGGATTTTTCAGACGGAAAAAATCGGCTAACGTTGCGAAAGAAAGGCTCAGGATGGTGCTTTCCTACGAAAGGAAGGACCTGCCTCCGAATTTTACCGACAAGATTCAGGGCGATTTAATCAACCTGTTTCAGAAATACCCTCAGTTTAACCTGACCAACATAGAGATTAAGGTAAAGGAAGGAAACCAGCGGGACGAGCTGTATATATCTATTCCGTTTGTCGATCACGGCCATCACTGACCCTTCCGCCGGGCTGTAAGGCCCTCGCAGGATAATTTTAGGCGGACAGCCCTGCTATGATTGGGGAAAAGGCGACGGTTTACGGCCACGCCCCAAATCTTCTCCTTTAAGCCCTACACAGAATAAGCCCTACTCAGAAAATCGGGAATTAATATACGCAGGATCGTGCGAGCGACTGCCCGGCGGTTACGTATATGTGTACGCAGAAGGGCTGCATAAGCGCCCCCCTCGCCCTGTCCTCGATCGTGTTCGCGAGCTCCGCAGCCCTCGATTTCTGGCTCGACGATATCTGGACCCACATCGATACGGGGGATTCCCATTCAACCGTTCTGAAAGTTTTGAGCTGGGAGATGATATGTGTGAAGTGGTCCTGAGACGGCGTTAACGGAAAATACGTGCTAAGAGCGTGACTGCTCAGCGTGAATACGGAAAAAAACATAGCTGCCGAAAGCGTAAGGGATGTGATAAACTTCATCCTTACCTCCTTTAATAAATTAGATTAACACCAATAATATATACCACTGAACCATGCCGATTGTCCAGTGGCCGTATCGTGTTGTTACTAAAATATAAACTTTTGGTTTAAGAAATCCAGCTACTTCGCTATCCATCCCCCGTCCACGGAAAGCATGGTCCCGGTCATAAATCCCACGTTGTCGTCGCATAGGAACAGCACCGAATGGGCTATTTCCTCGGCGGTACCGAAGCGTCCTACGGGGTGAAAGGACTTGAAGAGCTTCTCCGCCTCGGCCCTGTCGGGCATCTGCTCGAGGAGTCCGTCCACCATCGGCGTATCTATGGTCCCGGGGCATATCGCGTTCACCCGTATCCCCTTGTCGGCATATTCGAGGGCCATGCTGCGCGTGAGCTGCGTCACGGCGCCCTTGGTGGCGTTGTACGCGGCGACGCCGGGCACAGCCTTTAGCCCTAGCACCGATGAGTTGTTGACAATGCATCCGTAGCCCGCCTTGATCATATGGGGGAGCGCATATTTCGACATCATATACGTCCCTTTCACGTTAATAGCGAATATTTTATCCCACGTTTTCGAATCGGTCTCATGTGTAAATCCGGTCGGGAGTATCCCGGCGTTATTGAACAGAATGTCGATCTTGCCGTATTTCTTTATAGCGTAATCGACCGCTTCCTTGCAGTCGTCTTCGCTGGATACGTCGCTTACGAGGTATTCTATGTCGAACCCCTTTTTCTTTCCTTCCGCGACCGCTTCCTTGAGCGTCTTCTCAGTCCTTCCTGTGATGATAACCTTTGCGCCTTCCTCGGCAAAAAGGAATGCCGTCGCTTTTCCTAGTCCCAGGCTGCCGCCCGTTATGAGGGCTACTTTGTTTCCGAGCTTCATGATGTGAGAGTCTCCTTTGTGGTTTTTTTCCCTGGATGAGTATAAAGGAATCACTTTTTTTATTCAAGAATTCATACGGTTGTGTTATCATCTGGTCTCGGTTTACACGCATCGGGGCCGGGAATTCAGTCCCGGAACCCGCCGGAGTCGCAGAGCCGGGATCACGTACGGAGGTTCTTATGAGCAAAAAAGCCGAGCGCGGCGATGCAGTCACTTTTAATTACGAGGGCAGGATAGAGGACGGCTCCACGTTTCACACCTTCGAGGAATCACCAATTACCGTAGATCTCGGCTCGGGGAGCCTGGTCAAGGGCCTCGAGGAAGGGCTTATCGGAATGGCCGACGGGGAGGAGAAGGAATTCAGGGTTTCACCGGAGAACGGATATGGAGTCGAAAAACCCGAGCTTATTCACACGATTGATTCGAATCTCTTTGCCGGGACCGAGATCACGCCCGAGGTCGGCATGGTGCTTAAGACCCCTCACGGCAATTGCCACATCACCAGGATGGAGGAGGGGAAGATCGAAATAAGCTACAACCATCCCCTTGCCGGAAGGACGCTCGATTACAGGGTCAAGGTAATAAAGGTCGTAAAAAAATAACCCTGCGTAACCGTCCGTGATCTCAGGAATATCATGCCGCGCAAATACCGCTTGATAACGGTTCCCCCGCTTCATATACTATTAAGCGGAGGTGTGCGGAATGGACACACTGCTTAGTGTTTTCGTGGGGGTGGGCCTTAGCGCCGCCTGCGGTTTCAGGGTATTCGTCCCCTTGCTCGTAATGAGCATAGCGTCTATTACCGGGCAGATGACATTATCCCCCGAATTCGAATGGATCGGCACCTATCCCGCTGTCGCGGCTTTCGCGATAGCGACGATATTCGAGATAGCGGCTTACTACATTCCCTGGGTGGACAACCTCCTCGATACGGTCGCAATACCCGCGGCCACTGTGGCGGGCACTATCGTAATGGCTTCAGCGGTCTCGGAGATGAGCCCCTTCCTCAAATGGGCGCTGGCTGTGATCGTGGGCGGCGGTGTCGCGGGCACTGTCCAGGGTTTCACCACCATTACCCGCATCGCGTCCACTGCCACGACCGGAGGACTGGGCAACCCCGTCGTTTCCACTGTCGAGGCGGGCGGCTCTTTACTGATGTCGATACTCGCGATCGCGGTCCCGGTTCTCGCCGTCATAGGCGCGGCTGCGATTATTTTCGTCGCGTGGAGAAAGATCTACCTCTGGCTTGCCGGCAGACACAGGCTCCAGCCCCGCCACGAATGATCCGGCCTGTAACGTCCTCAGATATTGCCTGAGTAAAGAGACTGGAGCAGCCTTTCGGCCGCCCTCTCCCCGGAGTTTATGCAGTCCGGTATCCCGACTCCCCCGAATGCGTTTCCGGCGACCTCTACCCCGTCGAGCTTCTTTATCTCCCTCTGTATCCTCTCGACGAGCTCTCCGTGCCCGACGTGATACTGCGGCATTGCCTCGGGGTACCTTTTTATAATCGTGAATACGGGGTCTGATTTTATACGGAGGAGCCGGCTTAACTCACCTTCGACTGCCTCGATTATACGGGCGTCTTCCATCCTGTACATATCCGGTCTCACGGCTCCGCCGACAAAGACGCGGAGATACGTATAACCCTCGGGAGCCCTCCCGGGGAATTTCTCGCTGCTGAACGAGCAGGCGATCATGCTGCTGTTCTCGAGCCTCGGTACGACGAACCCCAATCCGTCGAGCGCGGCATCGATGTCGCCCTTATTGTATGCGAGTATCACGACGGCTGACGATGCGTATTCGATCTCTCTCAGGAGAGCCGCGCACTCTCCGGCCGCGTTCTCCAGAAGCCCGGCCGTGAGATAAGCCGGCGTCGTAACGACGACCCCGTCCGCGTTAAGTATTCCCTCCCCTGTAGTTACCTCCCAGCCGTCGTACGCCTCCTTGATTCCATCCACCGGAACACCGGTCTTTATTGACCCGTCCGGTATCTTTTTTACGAGGGCCTCTACGAGTGTTTTCATTCCGTTCCTGTACGAAACGAAGAGGCTGTACCTGGCTCCGCTCTCGACCCCGGCTGATTTCTTTCTGCTCCTGTAGCTTTGATACATGCCCTTGATGACGCTCCCGTATCTTTCCTCCATCTCGAGTATCTGGGGCATTGTGGCCCTGAGACTGAGTCTATCGGGGTCGGCCGTATATATGCCGCTTATCATCGGCTGGGCGGCCCGCTCCAGGGCCTCTCTGCCGAGACGCCTCGTAACGAAGGACGTGAGGCTCTCGTCGGGACGCGGGTTCTTCGGTAAAACGAGGTCCATGAGCATCCTAGCTTTCCCCCTCCACGTGAAGAGCGGGGTCCTGAGGAAGGGCATTATACGGGTAGGCGCGAGCATAAAGAACCCTTCGGGCAACGTGACGAGCTTCCCGCCTATGAGAATATACGTGCGTCTTTTTTCCCTGTTGGTCTCGATAAGCTCGCTTTCGAGTCCGAGCCTCGACGAGAGGTTGAGACCCCAGGGTTTCGAGGTTATGAACGAATCGGGACCTTCTTCGATCGTGAACCCGTGCCTCTCTACCGTGGAGATCACTCCGCCTAACCTGTCCGATCTTTCGAGGAGGGTGATTTCGAGGTTCAGGTTTTTGTCTCTGCCGAGCTCGGAAAGGCGGTGTGCGGCGCTTAGGCCGGTGATACCTCCCCCTATAACGATTACCCGCTTAGGCATGATGGTATTTAACCATGATTAACTGTCGATGGAAAGTGCATTAACCTGTCGGGTGAGGCTCCGGGATGTGGCCGAGACGAAGGGCGGAGGGAATTAAAAGAAAAGACAAGATATAGAGTTCTCGCTATTAGAATTTGATTCTGCATTTTCTGAGTGGTAATTCGCTTTTGTTATCTAAGCGAGGGCGGTCGGTTCTTGCGCACACTCTAAACCGTTGCTCGAAATGACAAATATTTGTAGGAGCGGCTTTCCTGAATCAAGCCAGTGCTGAACTTGATTCAGTGTTCAGGACGGCCAGCCGCGATTTGTGTTGAAATGACTGGATTCCAGATCAGTTTTCCTTCTGCTCCTTCAGCTTATAGAGGAGAGAGCGGCGGCTTATCCCCAGTATCTTAGCGGCCTTCGTGCGGTTGCCGCGGGCATCCGCTAGGGCCTTCTCGATGTACGACCTCTCGATCCTGTGCCTGGCTTCTTCGTAGGATAGCGTGTCGAACCAGGATTCGGGGCTCGGGCTTTTTTTCTGCTGAGCCTCGCCGAGCTCTATTTTCTGTATATATTCCGAGTCCGAGAGAATCATGGCCCTTTCTATTACGTTCTCGAGCTCTCTCACGTTGCCGGGCCAGTCATAATTCATTAAGACCGTCATCACTTCCGGTGCTGTGCCCGCGATCCGCCGTTTTAACCGTCCGTTGTATTTGGCGATGAAATGGCCGACGAGCGGGGGAATATCCTCCTTCCTCTCCCTCAGCGGAGGGATGGTGATCGGGAATACGCTCAGCCTGTAGTAGAGGTCGTTCCTGAACCTCCCGTCTTCCACATCCCGTACGAGGTCCCGGGAGGTGGCGGCGATCACCCTCGAGTCCGTCTTCATAAGCTTGGTGTCGCCGAGCCTCCTCATCTCTCCCTCCTGGAGGACCCGCAGCAGCTTCGACTGGAGCGATAACGGGAATTCTCCGATCTCGTCGAGGAACAGGGTCCCTCCGTGGGCCTCTTCAATCAACCCTCTCTTCGAGCTGTCGGCCCCGCTGAACGCCCCCTTCGCGTACCCGAAAAGCTCGCTCTCCATGAGCGTCTCGGGTATAGCGGCGCAGTTGACGGCGATAAACGGGCCTTCCTTCCAAGGGCCCCCGTTATGTATGGCCTTGGCTATGAGCTCCTTTCCCGTCCCGCTCTCACCCGAAATCAGGACGGTGGTCTTGAACTGACTCGCTTTTTCCGAGAGCTTTATGACCTCTTCCATCCGTTCGCTCTCGTAGACTATATCCCGGAACTCTCCCCGGGCTCCGATTTCCTTCTCGAGGTAGATATTTTTTAGCCTGAGGCGCTGTCTCTCTACCGCCATCCGCATCCTGAGGACAAGCTCTTCCGTGTTTATCGGCTTGTTTATATAATCGTCAGCCCCCTTTTTAATAGCCTCTATGGAGCTGTCCACAGTCCCGTAGGCGGAGATCATGATTATGACGGGTGAAAGGTCCCTCTCCCTCATCTCTTCCAGGAATTCCATACCCCCCATTCCGGGGAGCTTTATATCGCATATAATGAAGTCGAACCTGTTGCCCTCGTCGATAAGCGCAAGGCCGGACTTCGCGTTATCGACGCTCTCCGCTTCGTAACCCTCCATCTTGAATATCAGCGACAACGAATCCCGTATTCCCTTCTCGTCGTCAATTACCAAAATTTTCTGCATTCATGTAACCTCTCGCGGCAGGGAAAGTTATAGTGAACAGCGCCCCGCTCCCCTGGGCGCTCTCTACCTTGATCACGCCTTCGAACGCCTCCACTATCCTGGCCGAGACCGAGAGTCCGAGGCCTGTGCCGTGACCCGGGTCTTTCGTTGTAAAGAAGGGGTCGAATATCCTGTCGATTATATCTCCGGGTATTCCCTCGCCGTTGTCCCGCACCGATATCACCGCTCCGGTATCCCCTTCCCGCGACGTCGAGATAGCGATTTCCCCACGGCCGCGGAGTGCGTCACGGGAATTGAGCACGAGGTTGATTATTACCTGAGCGAGCTGCCCGGGGTCGGCGATTATCGCGGGCATGTCGCCTGACAGGTCGAGAGTGAGCGTGATATCCCTGAGCGCGCCCTGGCTCCTAAGTATCTCTGCTGTCTCCGAAATCACCGAGTTCACGTCTACGATCTGGGGCGAGCTTTTCCTCGGCCGCGAATAATCGAGAAGCGTCCTTATAATTCTGTCGACGCGGCTCACTTCTCTGAGTATATCGCCTACGATGCCGTCCCTTTTACCGTCGTCTATACCGGGCGCTCTCTTGAGCACTTCGGCATAGCCCTTTATCGCGGAGAGGGGGTTCCCTATCTCGTGTGCGATTCCCGCAGAAAGCTGTCCCAGAGAGGCCAGCTTCTCAGCCGCTATAAGCTCCTTCTGCGTCAACTTGAGCTCTGCGTTTATCTCCTCGAGCTCACTTATCTTGTCCCTGAGCCTCTTTTTTCCGTTCTCTATCTCGTCATACATCGCACGGAGCGAAGAGTAAAGCTGGTTGATTTCCTTCACCCTGCCGATATCGGCGGATTCCGGGAACCTGCCGGCGCCTATCTTCTCAGTCGTCTTTATGAGCTCGTGCACCGGCCCCACTATCCTCCTCGAAAGTATGTAGAAACCGAAGAGCGCGATAATAATCAGGAAAAGGATTATCCAGAGAGCGATGAGCCTCTGGCTCAAGACAAGGCTGTCCTCAAGAGACGAAAGCGGCTGGTAGATGAGGACCGTACCTCTCGTATTGCCCGGCATCCTTACCGGGGCTGCGACCTTGACCGCTTCATACGAAGATAATGGAGGGAAGTTAACGCCCTCGACCTCGGTCACCCTGCTCCCCGTCCTCATCGCTTCGAGTATCAGCGGGTCTCCGCTTCCTTCTCCGCTCTTTCCGCCGGTCGTGCTGGAATAGAATCTTTCGCCGTCCCCCGCAATAAGACCCCATCCGCCCGGATCGAGAGCGCCTTTCAGGAATTCCATTCCGCCCTCTATATCGTTGTTCCTGAGGTATGAGCCCTCGAGCGCCGTGATCATTATATCGACGCCGTCTATTTTCCCCTGGACGGCGTACCTCTCCGTCACCTTAAACGCGATCACGCCTATCAGGAACATGGCGACCGCAGTTATGAAGAGTATGTTGACGAGAATTTCCGCTCTGAGCCCTATCTGTCTCATTTTTCAGGCATACGGCACGAAGCCCCTTGGCACGGGAGGTGCGCAGCTGTCCCTTTATGCCTAAGTTTAGTTCTTTTTAGGCCGCCCGGGTAATTAATTTATGAGACTGAAGCCGCCCGTAAATACGTAAATTACGGCGGCGAGGGAAATGAAAGGGCCGAAGGGGAGGGCGTATTTAAGGTCTCCCTTCTTATAGAGGATTATGGAGAGCCCTGTAATCGTTCCGAGGAGTGAGCTCACGAGCATGACGAAAACGACGCCCTTCCAGCCGAGGAACGCCCCTATCATCGCGAGGAGCTTAACGTCCCCCATCCCCATCCCCTCCTGCTTCCTTACGGCGATGTAGAGAAAAGCGATCAGGAACAGGAGTCCACCGCCCGTGACGAGCCCGAATACGGAGTCGAGGAAGGGCACTTCGTTGAGAACCCCGAAAAAATTTTCGAGGCTCCAGCTGAACGCCCCCAGGAGATCCCTGCTCTTTCCCCAGTCAGTTACGAGCGCATTAAAGATTAATCCTACGACGGCGCCCGGTATAGTTATCGCGTTCGGGATTATCATGTGAGAGAGATCGATGAACGTGACTGCGATGAGAGAATACACTAGAAGCGCGTAGAATAAAGCATCGAGAGAGAGGCCGAATTTGTAGAATAGGCCCGTAAGGGTAATGCCCGAGATAAGCTCGACTATCGGATAACGGAGCGGTATACGCGAGCCGCAGTCGGCGCACTTCCCTCGGAGAATTATATAGCTGAGGATGGGGATATTGTTGTAGAACCTTATCCCCCTACCGCAGGACGTGCAGTGAGAGGGGGGGAATGCAATGGACTCCCCCCGAGGCAGCCTGTATATACAGACGTTCAAAAAGCTGCCGATTACGGATCCGAGTATGAATGAAAATACGTAAAGGAGTACCTCTCTTTCAGACACTCTCTTTTTCCGGGCGCATGTTGTTGGAATCTGCGTTCGCTATGGTCTTGCTCCTGAGCTCTGAAAGCGCCTCGTCGAAGTGCCCTTCCGTTATCTTTATTGCCTTTTTCCTGTTCCTCAGGTGCTCCCTGATGGCGATGATCGATGCCCTTTGGCAAAGTAGCTCTATATCGGCGCCCGAAAGCCCCGCGGTCTTGCGGGCGATTTCCCTGAGCATGGCTTCCTTCGCTATCGGCTTCCCGCGAGTGTGGATCTTGAGTATCTCGTGGAGCTCGTCCTCGTCGGGATAAGGGATATTGAATATGAGATCGAACCTGCCCGAGCGGAGTAACGCAGGGTCGACGATGTCTATCCTGTTCGTTGCTGCAAGTATGAGCACCTCTCTCAGGTCTTCGACGCCGTCCATCTCCGTGAGGAGCTGGCTCACTACCCTCTCGGATACGCGTGTCCCGTCTGACTCCCTCCTCGGGGGAGCCAGCGCGTCTATCTCGTCGAAGAAAACGATGCACGGGGCCACCTGTTTCGCCTTCTTGAACACGTCCCTCACGGCCTGCTCCGATTCCCCTACGTACTTGGACAGGAGCTCGGCCCCCTTCACGGAAATGAAGTTCGCCCCGCTCTGGTTGGCGAGCGCTTTCGCGAGGAGCGTCTTACCCGTCCCGGGAGGGCCGCAGAGGAGTATCCCCTTGGGCGCTTTCGTTTCCGTTATTTCGAAAAGGTCTTTATGTATTATCGGCCATATCACCGCCTCAACGAGCTTGTCCTTTATATCCTTTAGTCCTCCGATGTCGTCCCACGTGACCTCTGATATCTCGACGAAGATCTCCCTTATGGCCGACGGCTCCACTTCCTTGAGCGCTTCCATGAAATCGCCCATGCCCACCTTTATAGGCGCGAGGTTGCCGTTCTTGAACAGGAGCTCTTCTTCCCCGTCTTCGTAGTCGGGGAGTGTCTTCCTTAATGATTTCATCGCCGCCTCGCGGCAGAGGTTCTCTATGTCTGCCCCAACGAACCCGTGCGTGAGGTCGGCCAGGCGCTCGATGTCGATGTCGTCGTCAAGCGGCATGCCGCGTGTGTGGACTTCGAATATCTGCGCACGCCCGTTCCTGTCGGGCACTTCGAGCGCGACTTCCCTGTCGAACCTCCCGGGCCTCCTGAGCGCAGGGTCTATGGCAGAGGGCAGGTTCGTAGCACCGATGACCACGATATTTCCCCTGTGCTTGAGTCCGTCCATGAGCGAGAGGAGCTGGGATACAATTCTTTTTTCCACGTCGCCCGATACCTTGTCCCTCTTGGGCGCGATCGCGTCCAGCTCGTCGAGGAAGATTATCGACGGCTGGTTCCTCGCGGCTATCTCGAATATATCCCTGAGCCTGGCTTCGCTCTCGCCATAGAACTTGTGCATTATCTCGGGGCCGTTTATGACCTGGAAGTTGGCGTTTGTCTCGTGGGCTACGGCCTTGGCGAGGAGCGTCTTTCCGCTCCCGGGAGGACCTACAAGAAGGATTCCCCTCGGCGGGTCTATACCGAGCTTGTCGAAGAGCTGGGGGTACTTGAGAGGGATCTCGACGATCTCTCTCACCTTCGTTATCTGTTCTTTCAATCCCCCGATGTCCTGGAAGCTCACGCGGGAGCTGTCGAACTTTACCTTGGGCTTCCTTTTTATGTCCACCTTGGTCGTGGATCTTATCGTGGACGAATCGGACGGTATCACTCCTATGACCTGGAAGTCCTCGAGCCCCGAATTAGGCAGCTTGACCCGTATCTTGTCCCCCACCGTGATGGGGTAACCGTCGAGCCTGTCGAGGAGATACTTGTTTTCGTTCCCGTTGTAGAGTATGTCCATGTTCCTCGGCGCGAGAACCACCTTGGTGGCCGATTTGTTCTCGATCTTCTTGACGAATACGTGCTCGTCGAGCTCGACGCGCGCGTTTTCTCTGGTTACGCCGTCAATCTCTATTATCGATTTGTCGGTAAGGGACTTGTCGAGGGGCATGACGCGTACTATGGTTTTTCTTTTCCCGCCTATCTCTACGAGGTCCCACGGATCGACCCCGATCTCGCGCATATCCCCCGGATTAAGGCGGGCGAAGCCCTTGCCCGCGTCCTTCTTCGCCAACTCGCATATCTTGAGAGCTATCATGTGATGACCTATGAAGATAATACCGTTCACCCTTTTTAGGGTCAAGAAACATTTGGCAGCTGGAGATTCCGATTGAATAAACCTTTCTTCTTTATTATAATTTTTCTAACCTATATTCGACCAAGACTCCGTGATACTGAAATCCTTGACACTTAGAAACTTCAGGTCCTATGCGGCCGAAAATTTTTCTTTCCACGAGGGAATAAACCTTATATACGGGGACAACGCGCAGGGCAAGACAAACCTGCTCGAGGCCATACACCTGCTCCTGATGCAGAGACCATTCAAGCAGGTGAGGTTCGAGGAGCTCATCAGCTTCGGAGCCTCCGAATGCAGGATCAAGGGCGAGGTGGAATCGGAGGCGGGGATCGACGAGGTGCATGTTCTTCTGAACCGCGAGAAGAAAACCGTCACGCTCAACGGTAAGGTCGTGCACAAGCCGTCGAGGATACTGGGTAGGTATAACGTCGTATCCTTCCTCCCTTCTGACATCGAGCTCGTAAAGGGGAGCCCGCAGGGGAGACGCAGGTATCTGGACGCGCTCATCTGCACGCTCGAGCCCGCTCATCTCCGCGACCTCAAGCTCTACCACCGCTCGCTCCTCCAGAGAAACGCGGTCCTGGCTAAAGCGTCCGGCCTGACTCCGGGGATGCTCGAGGTGTGGGACGAGAAGCTCGCCGAAACCGGGAGCCTCGTCGTATCCAGGAGGCTCCGGTATATAGATAAGATAGTCCCTCACATGAGGCGCATATACAGGCTCACGTCCGGCGACGATGCGGATGTGGACATGCTTTACAGGAGCTCCGCCCTCATAACGGACGGCCTGGCAGAGGCGTTCAGAAGAGAGCTCGCTTCAAGGTTCGAAAGAGACAGGAGGCGGGGGCATACGACTTTCGGGCCTCACAGGGACGCTGTTGGGTTCACGATACGCGGTAAAGACACGTCCCTCTACGCGTCCCAGGGAGAGGCGAAGAACCTCGCGCTCGCGCTGAAGTCGTCCGAGATAGAGCTCGTGAGAGCATCGCTCGGCAAAACCCCGATCCTCCTCCTCGACGACGTTACGAGCGAACTCGACGAAAAGAGAAAGGGGTTTCTCTTCGGTCTCCTCGACGGGTTCCCTGGGCAGATATTCATCACTTCGACGAGCCTCGGGGAGATAAGACTTAAGGGTGAGATGAAGGCATTCCATATCAGGGCCGGAAGGGCGGAACAGAGGCAGGTAAAGCGGTGAGAGGCTTGCCGGTTAAAGAAAATTGATTTTCATTTGGAGGCTGCGTTATGAGCGGGAAAGCGTTTCAGGATTACTGGGAAAAGAACAAGTGCTGGGGTTGCGGCAGCGGGAACGAGCACGGCCTCCATCTGAAGAGCTTCTGGGAGGGCGACGAATCCGTTTCGGTCTTCCTGCCGTCTAGAAACCATAAGGCGGGCCCTGACGAGTATCTGAACGGCGGGATTATCGCCACGGTCATAGACTGTCATTCCATTTGCACTGCTATAGCGGACGCGTACAGGGTGGAAGGGAGGGAGCTAAACAGCGAGCCATTCATCTGGTACGTTACGGCTTCGATGAAGATCGATTATCACAAGCCTACTCCTATAGAAAAGCCCGTGACTCTCCGGGCGGGTGTGGAAAAGAGGGAAGGGAAAAAGACCGTCGTATCCTGCGGACTGTATTCGGACGGCGTCGAGTGCGCGCGCGGGGAAGTACTCGCCGTACGCGTATCGCCCGAGAAATGGTTTAAGTAGGATTTAAATAAGTACCGGGTGCGGGGTTTTCGCCGATTGAAACGAACGGGGAAAAAATGATAAGACTATTTCTAATACTTTTACTGATGTTTGCTGTAATTTCATTCGTCCGGACCGGGGTATCCGCAAACGAGCAGCCACAGCCTGTAAAGGCCCGTATACTGGCCGGCGTCTCCGCGGTCGCGCCCGGAGAACCGTTCGACGTTGCGGTGCTGCTGGAGGTGGAGCCTCACTGGCACGTATATTGGAAGAACCCCGGGGATTCCGGTCTCCCCACGTCCGTCGAATTCGCGCTCCCTCCAGGCTTTACTGCGTCCGGGCTCAGATGGCCTGTGCCTTCGGTATTCAAAGGATCGGGAGGTCTCACCGATTACGGATACGAAGACTCGCTCCTGCTCTCGGCCCGCGTCACGCCGCCCCGCGATCTCAAGCCCGGCTCGTCAGTCGATATCAAAGCGATGGTCTCGTGGGTCAGCTGCAGGGATATATGCATACCCGGCAGGGCCGAGCTGGTGCTTACGCTCCCCGTTTCAAAGAGCGCAGGGCGGGTAAATACCGAATTGTTCACCGAGTGGAACGCCCGCTTGCCCGTGAATTATTCGGGCCGGAAACCGCCATTCGATATAGAGCTTGAAACGGTCTCTAAAGGTGAGAACGAGTACTCGGTCGTAATACTCCTCGATCCAGAAGACGCGCTCGCCGGTGTCGGGCTATACCCCGCGCCAGGCAGTTCGTTTATTGTAGACGGTATTGCCGTCGGGAGCGGCGGGGGCGGTAAAACATCGATCTCCTTCGACGTAAAAGCCCTTCAGCCGCACGGCGCATCGCAGAATCAGATCGAGACCCTCGTCGTTTATAAGGACAAGAGCGGCAGTATATCGGGGTATGAATTCCCCGTGACGCTGTCCCGATAAAAAAAGTTAAACCGAAGAATATTTGCGGCCTTATCCTTAACGTAAAATTCATATCACACGGTTATTCTCAGCAGAGGGAGCGTATAGATGGTCAGGAAACAGATTATTATAATCGGCGGCGGATTCGCGGGCGTAAAATGCGCAAAGACGCTGCGTGCCAGTCTCTCGAGGGAAGAGGCGGATGTAATCCTGTTCAACGGTGAGAACTACATGGTTTTCCAGCCCCTGCTCGCCGAGGTCGTGGGAGCCTCGATAAGCCCTGAGCCCGTGGCGGTACCGCTCAGGCAGATGCTCCCCGGGGTTTACTGCAGGACCGAGGACGTGATACACATCGATGTTAACGATAATTACGTCGAGTTCCTTGGCGACCGCGGGCGGAAGGGGATGATGTATTACGACCACCTGGTGATAGCGTGCGGCTCGGATGTCAACCTGGGCCTCATACCGGGGATGGCGGATCACGCCTTTCCACTGAAGACCGTGGGCGATGCAGTAGCTCTCCGTTACCATGTCCTCCAGCAGATGGAGAACGCGGAGATCGCCGACAACGTCGACCTCCGGAAGTGGTACCTTTCGTTCGTTATCGTGGGGGGAGGGTTCAGCGGGGTGGAGGTAGCCGGGGAAATAAACGACCTCGTCAGGGAAACCCGAAAGTATTACAGAAATATCCCTAAAGAGGAGATAAAGGTCACGCTCATCCATTCGAGGGACCAGATCCTGCCCGAGGTCACTTCGGACCTCCGGGATTTCGCAAGGATAAAGATGGAGCAGGCGGGCGTGAAAGTGGTGCTGAACAAGCGCGTCTCTTACGTGACGCCCGAATGCGTCGGATTCTCAGACGGTGGAACTGTCGAGGGCGCTACCATCGTATGCACGGTCGGCAACGCCCCTTCCCCTATGGTCGAGAAACTCGATGCGCCAAAGGACAAGGGCAGGCTCCTCACCGAGCCCGATATGAGGGTGAGTGGGATGAAGAACGTGTGGGCGG
The DNA here is from genome assembly GCA_040754335.1 of Thermodesulfobacteriota bacterium. NCBI lineage: Bacteria > Pseudomonadati > Thermodesulfobacteriota > Thermodesulfobacteriota bacterium. The sequence continues at coordinate 335,289 of JBFMCV010000001.1, forward strand.
TGGGGGACTGCGCGTTTATAATGAACGACTACGACAAGAAGCCGAGTCCTACGACGGGACAATTCGCTGAAAGGCAGGGGAGGCAGGCGGCGAACAACATAGTCAGGGTGCTTAAAGGTCAGGAGACCAGGCCCTTCAGGTTCAAGATGATCGGGCAGTTGTGCGCTATAGGCGGACACAACGCCGTTGCGGAGTTCCTGGGGCTCCATATCTCGGGCTTCCTGGCCTGGTTCTTATGGCGCTCCGTCTATTTGTTCAAGCTTCCGTCGCTCTCCCACCAGCTCAAGGTGGGGTTCGACTGGGCGTGGGAAATATTCTATTCACGTGACCTGGCGCACCCAAAAGGGGACAAGACTGAAAGGATATCCAGAGCCCATTTCCAGCCGGGAGATTATATCTTCAGGGAAGGGGATCCTTCGATGGGCTTCTACATCATAGAATCGGGTGAGGTCGAGGTAGTGAGGTCGGTGCCCGATAGCGGGAAGGAGACCGTGGTGGCCGTCCTCGGGCAGGGGGACTTCTTCGGCGAGATGGCGCTGCTAGAGAACAGGAACAGGAGCGCGAGCGTCCGGGCGAGGACGAACGTCGAGCTGACTATCATGGGCAGCAAGGTGTTCCAGCAGATATCGGGCACGCTTGCGCCTTTCAAGGAATTCCTCGCCGATGCCGTGAAAAGGAGGAGCGTGGATATATGGGAGCGGATCCCGGCCGCTTACAACATACTGCACGCCGAGCCGCTCGCCACTTTTGTCAAGCCATTTACAGACAGGCTTTCGCCCTCCGATACCTTTCAGACCGCGGTCAGGAAGCTGAGCGGGAGCGACCTCGAATTCTGCTGTGTCGCGGACGACTCGGGCAAGCTCCTTGGAATAGTCACTCGTACCGATATCTTCCAGGCCGTCGACGCCGGTGTGAGACCGGAAACGAACGTCTCCGCATTCATGAACAAGAACCCCGTCGTCGTGACCGCCGGGGATTCGAGCACCGTCGTCGCTGGGACCATGCGGGTGCGCGGGCTCAAGTGGGTACCCGTCGTTGAAGACCTGTCGTCTCTTCATGTAGAGGGTTATGTCAGGAGAGACGGTATGATAGGGTTCGTGCTCGAAAAGCTGAGCGTGATAGGAATCTGATTTCAGCTCTTTCCTATGAGTATGCCCGTCGCGAGGACTATGAGACCGCCCACTATTACCTGGAAAGCCGCCGATAGAAATGGCGTGTCCATATATCTCTTTCTTATATAAGCGATCGTTATAAGCTCGGCGCCGACCACGACGGATGCTGCTGCCAGAGCGGTTTCGAACCTGTCGATCAGGAAGGGGAGCGCGTGCCCAATCGCGCCCATGAACGTCATGAAGCCCTCGACCATACCCCGGAGCCACGGGCTCCCTCTCCCGCTTATCTTCCCGTCGTCCGAAAGGGCCTCAGAGAACGCCATGCTGATACCGGCACCCACGGCTGTTGCGAGACCTACGAGGAACGCGGTCCTGCTGTCCCTCGTAGCGAGCGCCGCTGCGAATAGGGGCGCGAGCGACGACACGGTACCGTCCATGAGCCCTGCCAACCCGGGCTGGACTACCTGTAGTATGAACCGCCTCCTTTCGTCGTCCCGCTCCGGGGCTTTGCCGGTTTCACTTAAATTTTCTGCTCCCATCCGCTTTATTATACATCTGTTTTTAATCAGATTTTTCCCATGTTCCGTAGGAGATGTATTGCTTGAATTGAAATATTTTTGGGGTTAGAATGGTTTTATAAAACCGGATAAAAGATAAATTCAGGGAGGTAGAGATGGGTAAAATCACACGGCTCGCGGCTTTTTTTCTGATTCTTCTTACAGGAGGACTCAATGTCGGCGCCGGCGAGGCGGACATAACGATCGCCGAGTTCCGCCAGATGTACGACAGTTTACTCGCGGGAAAAACGCTCGTCACGCAATCCAAGGAAGACGGGATGGATATAATTAAGGAAAGCAGGTTCGGCCAGCCGGTAGGTGTCGGGGACAGCGACTTCGAAGTTCCGATAGAGACCGTGATAACTAAATCGAAAGACGGGGCCCCGGTGGAGAGCATTACTATCAAAATAATCGACAGGGTCAACGACATAGGCGGTCAGCCCATTATCTACGAGGAGGCGAGGAGGATGTCTGTCGTGAGCGCGGGCGAAGAGGCCCAGGCGACGGAAGAAGTGGAATTCATCGGTCTTTTCCGCGCCTCCAAGAACGCAAAAGGCGGGTTCGATGTCCATAACTTCGGACTCATACCGTCCGTGGTGGTCGACGGGAATACGAACAAGATCGCGGGGTCGAATATCTCTTATTCATGCTACCCCGAAGGCGGCCTGACCAAATGTGTTTTGACGGTCAGGGACTACAAGCTCGGCAAATACACTCCGCTCGTCGGTTACAAGCTCAAGGACCCCATCGGTGGAGATTTCGTAGAAATTTCTCAGGAAATGAGGAAATAACGGTTATTATATTGGTAGTGGCCGGATAGATGAATTCGAAGAAATAACACGGAGGTTAAAGAGTTGAAAAAAATTGTGTTTCTTATAGCTGTGGTTGCGATCGTTGGGTGCCAGACTTATAACCCGGTCGTAGATCCTAGGAGCGTCGGAAATGACGACGCTTATTACAGGGACCAGGCGGAGTGCAGGGCCATAGCCCAGCAGGGGGCGCCCGGCTGGAAGAATACGGCTAAGGATACGGTCGTCGGCGGAGCGGTAGGCACCGGCACCGGCGCGCTCATCGGCACTATAGCGGGGAATACTGTAGCGGGGCTCGCATACGGCGCCGTAATAGGCGGACTTGCGGGAGGTGCCAAAGGGGTTTATGATTCGGAAAAGGGCTATGAACAGATATACAGGAACTGCATGATCGGAAGGGGCTATAACGTTCTTAACTGATTGCAATCGAGGGTATGGACGACCGTAAGATCGGGAGATTCCTGGAACTCTTCGACCTCGGCCGTAATTTCACGGACGAAGAGCTGAAGGCCGCTTACAGGGACTTGGTGCAGGTATGGCACCCGGATAAGTATTCCAATAGCGAGCGGTTGAGAATCCGAGCGGAATCCAAGATAAAGCTTATCAACGAGGCTTACGGGACTCTTGAGGAAATCCTCAGGAGAAAGGAAGTACGTTCGGACTCGCAAAGCGGTTCCGACGCCGCTTTTGCGCAGGGTCCGAATCCTAATATCTATTTCGGCAGCATATTCCACACGACCGACTTTTCCGAATTGAGCGACATCGCGTTTGCGCATGCTCTAAGGCTGGCGCTGTCATCGAACGCGAGGCTCGAGCTGTTCCATGTGCTGCCGACACACGGCAAGGACGTCATATCGGAATTCCCCAGGATAAGGGACACGCTCGTGCGCTGGAACATTATTTCGAAGGAGAATGCAGAGGACGACCTCCGCTCGCTCGGTTTCTCCTATTCAAAAGTGGTGGCAGTTCACAAGGACCCCGTGGCCTCGATACTCAATTACTTGAGGACTCATCCGTCTGAAGTAAACGTGCTCGCCGCCCACACGAGGTCGGGTCCAGGAAACCTTCTCCACAGGTCGGTCGCGGGAAAGGTCTCCCGCGATTCGGGCGGCTGGACGCTCTTCATAAAGGACAACGAGCGCGGTTTCGTGTCCTCGCAAGACGGAACTATAAGTCTCAGGAATATTCTCATACCTATTGACTCCGAGCCCGATCCTATGCTCGGCGTTTACGCCGCGTCGCGGCTCGCGCAGGTGTTTGGAAATAAAGCCTGCGTGTTCACTCTCTTATACGTCGGGGAGCCTGCGGATATGCCGGTCGTACGGCCACCCGGAAACGCCGGATGGGTGTGGAACACCGTAGCGCGCCGTGGGAGCATTGTGGAAAACATACTCGGCGTCGCGGATGAGGTCGCTGCCGACGTTATAGTTATGGGGACCAAGGGCAATCAGGGGTTTCTCGACGCCCTCAGGGGGAGCACTACCGAGCAGATACTCCGCAGGGGCCTGACCCCGCTGCTGACCGTGCCCGAGCGCCGTATACGGAAGAGATAATCAAACGTGTGTTTTCCATTATATCAATTTCTACCGGAAGCCGTTCATGCAATTCCCCCCTGCTGCTCCGGGAGCCGTTAACCCCGGCCCGCGCTCTTAACCCAGATACCAGAAGCAGAGGAATATTATGACAGTCGGAAGAAGAGCCGCTGTGAACAGGCCTATGGGGGATACCGCGTCGTCGAAGTGTTTCTTCAGTATCGACTGCCCCGCGGGGTTAGGCGCGTTTGCGATAACTGTAAGCCCTCCGCCCGTGACGGCCCCCGCGACGACTGCGTATTTCAGGCTGTCCGTGAAATCGGGGACGAGAGTGCTCAGGTATGTAATCGCAGCGTTGTCGTTGAACCCTGTGAGTATTGTTGCGCCCAGCATTAAGGGGAACTCGCTCAGTCCCCCGAGCACGGGCTCGATCCACCATCCCTGGAGTCCCCCGTGAATTACGAGGCCCGCCAGGAAAAACCCCACGAGCATCGCGGGCTGGAGATTGATCCTGTTCTGATACGGAGCCGTTATCTGGGCGAAGCCCAGGAAGAACAGGAGCCCCAGTACGAAGAGCTGAGTGTGGTGCGCGTTGATTATCGTCCAGGCCATGAACAGGATGTGCACGGCCGTTACCCAGGTGGGCACGGGGTCCTCCCGCTTGTCCCAGTCGGGGTCGACGAATTCGGGTCGCATGCTCTCGGGCAGGACGCCCGGAAGGAATCGCCTTATTTTTCTAAGCTTGATCTCCTGAAAGCGTTTTTCGAAAGCCTCCCTTATGAGCCGCTCGTCTATGCCTTCCGCCATGAGCTTGGGCAGGGACTCGGCTTCCATCCTCTCTCGTATCAGGCTTGAAAGGAGTTCTGTCTTCTCGTTTATCGACTCGATTATCCTTCTCTCTTTCTCTACCGCCGCCTTGACCCTGTCGAATTCCTTTTGTATGCGCGCCTGTGTGACGTAGGTCGCCTCGATCTTGTCTTTCAACGTGCGTAAGGCGAAAGACTCCTGCAGCTTGGCCAGTTCCGTACGGAAGACCGCGAAATAGATGCCGTTTGAGACCAGGATGCCTATGAGTGCCTTCCATCCGAAGTGAGTGAGCATGAAGTCCGTCCCCCAGTTCCAGGGACCGGATACCATAAGCACGGGAGGCGCCGCGAAGTGCGTCAAGGTGCCGCCGACGGAGATATTGACGAAAAGGAGTCCCATTGTCGCGTATTTGAGCTTCGCGCTCGGCTTGAGGTCGTAAAATTTATTCGAGAGCACGAGCGCGGATATGGTGATTGCGGCTGGCTCCGTAATGAACGAGCCCAGAAGCGGGCCGATGGTCAGGATCGTGAACCAGAGCGCGGCGAGAGAGCCGCCGATGAGGCCCGCGACCTTCCACATCATGGACTCCGCGAGTTTTAGTATCGGGCGCGTCGCCGCGAGGGTCATAATAACCACCACGAACGCGGGCTCTGTAAAGTTAACGCCGTGACTGAAGTAATTGACGACGGTGGGCCATCCGAATTCCAGCAGTATCGCAACTATTAAGACTAGCGCCCAAAAGCCGAACACCACCTCTACCTCGCCGAGGAAATGAAACAGCTCAGCGCCGAAGTGCACCGAATTCTCGTCGGCTTCACCTCTCTTTATTCGCTCCTCATGCCTGTGCTCCCATTTATGCGCTATGGTCATGAATTTGCTGGCCAGGAAAGTGTGGACAATGGCGCAAAAGAAGATGAGAGTCGCCACGAGGTTGAACGGCTCCTGTCTTATCCGGTCTTTTAATATCGCGGGGATGCTCCCGAGGTCAGAATCGTTATAGCTCTCGAGCGCAGGTGGGAACTTGGAGTTTTCGGATGCGGTATTCACGGAAGCCCACGCCGTGTAAGCGGATACAGCCAGGAATCCCAGCACGGCTAACAGATACAGGTATTTTCTCTGCATGTCAGTGACTCTGGATCTTCGGGAATCAGGCGTACGGGCCGTTATAAGAATGGATTTCCATAAACCCGTAACGAAGTTGCGGGATTTATTCTACACAATCCCGCGCCGATAATAAAGGCCTGTACTAGTCGTCCTCGGGTGAGGCTTTCCGGTCGTAGATCTCTTTTTGATGCTCGAGCGGGACGTCGCCGAGGTTGTTCGTTATATGGACGTTGCCCTTGTCGTCGACCCATTCGTAGAACTCGCTTTCTTTTGGGCTCTCCGGCGGAGCTTCATCCACGGAGACGCTTTCGTTCCCGGTCTCATCAGGAGGGAACAGCTCCGTGTCCTCTTCCTCTTGCGCGGCCCCCGTTTCCCCGTCTTTATCCCCTTCCTGTGTCGGAGGCTCTTTCGGCGCGTTTACCTCGATATTGCTCTTCCGCTGGAGGCTCCTGCCGAGCGTGCTTCCGCCCTGGCCCTGACCCAGTGTCGAAAGGCCGAAGTTGTCGAGGTTTTCCTCCGGCCAGTAATAGTATTCGTAAGGCTGCTGCTCGATAACCACAGGCTCGCCTGAGCCCTGGCCTGTGCTCTGACTCTCCTCCTCGGGCATGGTTTCCTCTCCTCCGGGTTCGCTGTCCTCATACTGTGCGAACGCCGGATACGCAGGAACTAGTAACAGTAATGCCGATAAGACTAAAAGAACATCTTTCATCTTGGCGCTCCCTCTCTTTCAAGCCTGTTTAATTATAACCCGTGCCGGGGCGGGATGTGTTACATTATTTAGATGAATTTATCGGGAGGTATATAAATGAAAATGCTGACTGCTCTGCAGCTCTTTTTAATTATGATACTGCCTGCGGTTTACACTTATTCGAACGCTGCAGGTGCGGAAGGCTTGTCGACCGTAAGCTCCGAGTCTGAAACCGTATCAGCCGCGCCCGGGAAAGCCGTCTCGGCCAGGTGTACGTGTCCCGCGGGTATGGAGCTCATCGGCGGGGGAGGGGAATGCACTGGATTTCTAGTGACGGACGGCTGGGCGAGCCTTGCGAAAAGCGCCCCTGTTCCTGACGGCTCTTCATGGTATGTCGAATGCGCTAACACCGGAACGCGCCCTGGCGAGATACAGGCTAAAGCCTGGGCGATATGCGCCGACCCTGCGGTCTTCGATACGAATAAAAGGAAATGAATAGCCTTCCCGTCACCTGGACGGGTTCGGTATCTTGAAGAAGATCGTATAGAGGACGGGGACCACGACGAGCGTGAGCACGGTAGCTACGAGGAGACCGAACATGATAGTCACCGCCATCGACACGAAAAACGCGTCCTGGAGAAGCGGTATCATGCCGAGTATCGTTGTCGCCGCGGCCATCATCACGGGGTTCAGCCTGCTCACCCCCGAATCAACGACCGACTGGTAGCGGTCCTTCCCGCTTTTTATCTCCGTGTCAATCTGGTCTATAAGCACTATTGCGTTCTTGATTAGCATTCCCGAGAGGCTGAGAAGGCCGAGGAGGGCCATGAACCCGAAAGGCTGCTTGAACAAGATGAGCCCGACCGTGACGCCTATGATCGAGAGAGGTACTGTGAGCCATATAATCAGGGGCTGCCTCACCGAGTTGAAGAGGAACACAACTATGAGCACCATCATAGCGAAGAATACCGGAATGCTCTTTTGGAGTCCGGCGTTCGCCCTGGCGGAGTCCTCCGCCTCTCCACCCCAGGCTATATAGTAGCCGGGCAGTCCCTTTAGCGGCAGCTGGTCGGAATCGCGTATGGGTATAACCTCGTGGTCGAAGTCCTGAAAGGGGTTGTCTTCCGGACCGAAATCCTGGCCCGTCACCCTGCCTACGTCCACGTTAAGCGCTTTTTCTATCTCGGGCTTCACGCGCGCGAGAAGCTCGCTCGGGAGCTCCGTCCTAGGGTCGGCGTGTATTTTTATCATCGTCACTCTGTCCCTTCTTCCTATATTAGCGTCCTCGGTCTCTGTGTTGAAACCCGATATCACCTGTCCTATAGGTATCATTCTGCCGGCGGCCGTGCTCCATATCTGGAGGCTCTGCAGAGTGTCCAGGTTCATCCTCTCGTATTCAGGTGCCCTGGCGATTATAGGCATCAGCTGCGGCTCGAAAGTGCTTTTGTCCCTGTATATGCCGGTCGTCGTGCCCGAGAACGATTCTTCGAACGCCCTCGCGACCTCGGGCCTGGATATTCCGAGCTGGCTCGCCTGGGCCTCCTCCATCTGCGGCCTGACGACCTTCACCTTCTCCTTCCACTCGTCCCTCACGGCTTTAGCCTGCGGGTCTGCGTTGAGGATCTCCTTGACCTTACCCGCGAGCTCCCTGAGCACCATTCTGTCGGGCCCGCTTATGCGGAGCTGTATCTTCCCCCCTTCTCCGGGACCGAGGAGGAATTTCCTCACGTTCACGACCGCATTGGGCAGGAGCTTTTCGAGGTCGTCCTGCGTCTTCTGAAATATAGGGTCGATGACGTTGTAGTTTTCAACGGTTGCAAGGATGACGGCGTAACTGGACGATGACTTCCCCGGCACATACGTGAGCAGGAACCTCGGGTCGCCGCCTCCGATCTCCGTGATTACGTCCGTCACGCCTTCCACGCCCCTGAGGTATTTCTCCGCTGCGTCGAGCTCCTTGGCGGTGTCCTCTATCCTATATCCCTCGGGGAAATATAGCTCGACGAAAAACTGCGGCCTCGTCGCCGTAGGGAAGAACATGGTCTTCACGAACCCGAACCCGATGATGGACAGGATAAAAATTCCGACCACGATGCCGACAGTTACGTATCTCCGGCTGATCGCGGCTATGAGCAGTTTTTTATAAGTCTGAAAGAATCTCCCCGCGTAAGGGTCTTTCGCGTTGGAATCAACCTTCCCGGGCTTCTTTTTCCCTATCAGGAAATGTTTACAGAGGAGAGGCGTTATCGTCACCGCCGTGACCCAGCTGAACATAAGCGAGATTAAAATGACCTGAAAGAGTGATCGGCAATACTCCCCTGTGCTGTCCTTGGATGTGCCTATCGCGGCGAACGCCAGGACCGCCACCACGGTCGCCCCGAGAAGAGGCATTGCCGTCTGTCCCACGATATCGTTAGCCGCGCTTATAGCGTCCTCTCCCTGCTCCATCTTTATCCTCATGCCGTCTACGACCACAATCGCGTTGTCTACTAGCATGCCGAGCGCGATTATAAGCGCACCTAGCGAGATCCTTTCGAGCGTTATGTTCCACATGCCCATAAAAACAAAAGTTCCGCATATCGTGATGAAGAGGACGGCTCCGATGATAAGACCGCTCCTGAGCCCCATAGCGAAAAGCAGGACGACCACGACAATTACGATTGCTTCTATGAGGTTTATTACGAACCCGTTTATCGACTGGGTTACCGATTCCGACTGGAGAGAGATGACTTCAAGCTCCATCCCAAGCGGCGCGAGCGGCTCGAGCTCCTTTACCTTCTGCTCTATGCCTTCCCCCATTGTCACGACGTTTCCGCCGAGGACCGTCGATATAGCGAGGCCGATCGCGGGTTTCCCGTTGTACCGGAGCATGTTTTTCGGCGGCTCCCTGTAACCTCTCCTGACGTCGGCCACGTCCCTCAGATACACGAGGTTCTTGCCCCCGCGGCTGCTCACCAGGAGGTCCCCGAACTCTTCCTCGGAAGTAAACTCGCCCGTCGGGCTTATAGGGTATTTCTCCGTTCCCACGTCGATGTCGCCGGCGTCTGAGGGAAGGTTCTTGGCCCGGAGCGCGTTGTAGATATCCATCTGCGATATCTCGAGCGCCGCCATCTTGGGGCGCGACATCTCTACGTAAACCGCCTCGGGCTGCTCGCCGTAGAGGATTATTTTCTTGACGTCCTTGACCAGGAGCAGCTCCCTCTTGAGGAGGTCGGCGTAGTCCTTTAGCTCGGCATACGTGTATCCTTCTCCCGTGATCGCCAGATAGACGCCGTATACGTCGCCGTAGTCGTCGTTGACCAGGGACGGGCCCGCGCCCGGGGGCAGCTGGGACTGGTAATCGTTAACCTTCCTCCTGAGCTCGTCCCATACCTGGGGCAGGCTCTTCTTGTCGTATTCGTCCTTGATCACGGCCTTTACCGTCGAGAGTCCGCGGGACGAAGTGGACTCGACCCTCTTCAGCTGCCCAAGCTCCTGGACTGCTTTCTCGATCACGTTGGTTACTTCCTTTTCGACTTCCGAGGCGCTCGCGCCGGGGTAGGGCGTAGTTATTATGGCTTCTTTGATTGTGAACTCGGGGTCCTCCAGCCTGGGCAGGCTCTGGAACGATTTAAACCCCGCGTAGACGACTACGATTGTGAGCGTGATCGTGATTACGTTTTTTCTTATGGACAATTCGGCTATCTTCATCCGGGGGAGACCTTCATGCCTTGAATTCTACTCGAGGAGCGTAACCTGCATTCCTTCCTTGAGCTGCGCGATGCCGGTAACGGCTATCATCTCGCCTACTTTAAGCCCGCCGAGTATTTCTATTTCCTTTTGTCCGGTTACCGCGCCGACTTTTACAACCCTCTTGTGTACGGTCATGTCGTTCTGGTCGACCACCCATACGTACTGGTCGGCGCCGTCGCCTGTCACGACCGCTATCGCCGGGACGATGAAGTAGCTTCCGTTGCCGGTTTCGCTGGCTTTACCCACAACGTGCACCTGAGCGGTCATTCCCGGAAGCACCCTTATCGTTCCGGGCTGGTCCATGCTGAGTGTGGCCCGGTACGTCTGTGTTCTCGGGTCGGCCTGTGCGCTTATCTCTTTTATCGTGAGGGGGAATTCTTCCCCCGGAGCGGACTGAAAAGTGGCATAGAGCTGCGCAACGTCCCCTTGCTTCGAGGACGCCAGTATATTCTCCGGCAGGTCGATAACGATCTCTACTTTTGACAGGTCCTGCAGGCTCAGTATATCGTCGAAGGAGTTTACTTCCTGAAAGTTCTCTACGAATTTCGCGCCGACGTATCCGCTGAAGGGCGCTTTCAGATAGGTGTATTCGATATTCGCCTTCGCGTATTCGAGCTTCGCTTTGGCCGTGTCGCGCTTCGCCCTTCTGACGTCCAGGTCGGCCAGCGGCACGGCATTACGTTCATAGAGGTCTTTATATCGCTTGTAATCCGCCTGGGCCTCGACATACTGCGCGTAAGCCTCGTCGTACGCGATCTCGTAGTCCCTCGGGTCGAGCCTCGCAAGGAGCTGGCCTTGTTTGACCTCGTCGCCCTCGTTAACGGGGAACTCTATCAACGGCCCCCTGACCCTGAAGGCGAGGTTCACTCTTTGAGACCCCTGCACCTTGCCGGGGAAGCTCCTGCCGAAACCCTGGCCGCCGCCGAGTGTGATGGTCTTTACAGGTCTTATTACCTGCACGGGCGTTTCGTCCTTTTCCTCGCCGCCGCACGAGCAAAGGATCATGATGAGAGCCAGTATTGCTATTTTTCTCAGCGGAGAGCCGCTCGTTCTATGTTTCATGTTTCGTCCCTCTATAATTGCATAATTCTTACATTCGGCCTATTCCTCGGGCGGACCTGCGGGCCCGGCGTCTGTCTTGTTGTCCGTTTCAGCGGGTTTGTTATAGAAATCGTCGAGCATCCTGAACAGCTCGTCACGCTCCTGGGGCGATGTGAAGAAATCGAACCTGCCCGACGCGCGCTGCACGTTCATCAGGTCGATGAGGAAGTTATATACCGAATTGGCCGCGTTGAGGTCCGCCGAGAGCGCGGCGTTCTGAGCGTCAAGAAGGTCTAAGATGGACACGACGCCTCGGGAATAGGAATCGGTGACGAGCTCGAGGTTCTTATGCGCTGCCTCCGCCGCGTCGAGCGCGAACCCGATGCTCGGGTACGACGCCCCTGAGGCGTTGAGCGAAGTCCTTATCTGCTCTTCGACCTTTTCCGCGGTCGAGTCCCTTTCGTATCTGAGACGCGACAATTCGCTCCTGGCTTTCTTGTAGTCCGCTATTTTTGCTCCGCCCCTGAATAGCGGGAACGACGCCTGTATCTGTACGGTCCATTCGGTATCGTCCGCTGTCGCTATGTCTATCGGGAAATCGGGAGGGATATTTACATCGGAACCCGCTCCTCCTTCGTAGAGGAACTGCCTCAGCTCTCCGAACGCGAAGATGGTAGGCGACCAGAACGCCCTCTTGGTCGACGTGAGAATCCTGTCCTGGGCAGCTATCTCGGAGTCTATCGCTGCGATTGCGGGTGATAGCTTGAGTCCGAGGTTGACCATGAAATCCATGAAGACCTTGAACGATTCGGGATTGTCTACGTATTTCTCGAGCCTCGGGTCGCTCACTAGGAGCGACGGGTCTTCGAGACCCGTCTCCACCGTTGTGTATTCCTCTCCCTGCGGCCTGTGCAGGAGCCTGTTGACTAGTATCTCCGTATTCTTCCTGTCGGCTTCGGAGTTCACCACGTCTATCCTGTCTGACGATATCTGGCTTTCCCACCTGTACACCTCCGCGGGACTCGCTACCCCTATGTCCCGCCTGACCTTGGCTATCTCGAGATTGGACTTGGTAAGCTTCAGGTTCTCTTTCTGTATCCTCTCTATAGTCTTGGCCCGGAGCACGTTCAGGTACCCGATCGCCGTCGCGGCTATAATATCGAGCCTCACTTCGTCGCGCGTGAACTCCCTAGATTCCTGGAGCCGCTTCTGCACGGTGAGGTTCGACCACGCCCTTTCGGAATATATGAGCTGGCTTACGTTCCCTCCGACGCTGATGTCGCGCTGCGGTTGTGTGCCGAGACTCGCCTCCGCCCTGTCCTTGTCTATGTATGTATTTGCGGCGAAAATGTCCGATTGGGGAAGGAGCTCGGCCATCGCGAGCCTGATATCCTGGGCCCCGGCAGCGACGAACTGGTCGGCGGCCAGGAGGTCGAGGTTGACTTCAACCGACTCGTTCACCGCCTGCTCGAGAGTGAGCGTCCTACCTTTCTCGGCGGGTTCTTCGTTTATGAGAGAGGCTTCCGTGAGTATGCTCCACGAGGGAGAAAACTTTATGGCGCGGGCTGTGGCCATATTGACCGTGAGCAGCTCTTCTTCCGAAAACTCGACGGGGAAATCCCCCGCCTGATCGCCGAGCAGTATGCTCTGCACTACGAGCGCTACGCGGCGCGCCTCTCTGGTAATATTGTGCTCCGGCGTGAGGCCGATGAGGGCTCCCGTTTCGACTTCCCTCTTTCCCATCATGGAAAAAGAGGGGAGGTTCTTTTCTATGAGACCGTCATAGAGCTCCGCCATCTGGGACCCGGTATAGTTGATTATCGGCGAAACGAAGACGGCCTCGGCGTCGGCTGGTATGGCCGAGAGAGACTCAGCGACAGACGCTCTCGCCGGCACGAGCTCTATGATTATATCGTTCTCGGCCGATATTTTTTTTACCGAGTTCTCGAGCGCCGGTATGAGCTCTGTCATGAGCGGCATGTAGAGGAGGGCCATCCTTTTAAAACCGACTATGTCCCTGAATCTTTTGATGTCCCTTCCGATTGTCACGGGCCTCGACAGGTAATAGAGGTTCCCGACGCCGCTCCCCCCGCCCTCGGCGGGCGTGAGCCCCATTAACACGGGATCGATGACCCACGGGGCGATCACCGGCTTCGGGAAAGCGGTCCTGCCCGCGGCTTCCGTCGAGCCGATTATCCCCAGAGTTATCAGAATATCGACTCCGGGGTCTGAGAGCTGCCTCTCTATCGCGGCCTTGACTCCCGCCGATGTCCAGTCGGAGGTTATTATCTTGTCCTCGGGAAACAGGACAGTGAATTCCCCTTCGGTAAGGTCTCCGATTTCCTTCTTGTAAGCCTCCAGCACCCTGTAATTCAAGTCGGAAGGGCCGTCGAAAACTATGCCGATATTGACCCCGCGGGCTTCCGGCGAAGCGGATATAATAGTGAAGATCAAAAGTGAAAGGAACGATACTAGAGTTTTGACTCCTGCCGGGGTCATTCAAATCTCCTCTGTAGGGCTGCCGGAAACTTGATTATACATGAGTTGATTTTGTTAAAAAAGGAACATTTGTCAATTTGCTGCGGAGCTTAAATACCCAACGTGCGTCAATCTCAGGGGTTCCTTGTTTTTAAAACTTTACGTGGTGTATAATTTGGGCAAAACTGTGATCGATTGCGATAAGGGAGGACTTGTATGAACTCGACTTCGCCAGTGAAACGCATAGCCGCTTTGTCATTCGCATTAATGATTTGTTTTATTATTTCAAACGTATATGCAAACGCGCAAAACCTCCCTCCCGGGAGCTATAAGGACACCTGCAGGTCTATCAACGTGTACGGCGGTAACCTCACGGCCCAGTGTCAGAAGGCGGACGGGAGCTGGAAGAATACGTCAATTCAGTACTACGACTGCGAGGGGGGTATCACGAACGAGAACGGCAACCTCACCTGCAAGCACAAGCCTAAGCCCGATAAGCCTCTTCCCAGGGGAAGCTACAAGCAGAGCTGCAAGGATTCTTATGTAGAGGGGAAGTGGCTATATTCCAAATGTAAGAGGACGAACGGCAACTGGAACAATACTTCGATCAAATACGCCGACTGCGGCAAGGACATTTGGAACAACAACGGTGTGCTCACATGCGGCGGCGGTACCTCTAACCTTCCGAAGGGGAGTTACAAGGAGACCTGCAAGGACGCCTACGTCGACGGGAAATGGCTCTACGCCAAGTGCCGGAAAAATAACGGGAGCTGGTACAGCACGTCGATAAAGTATACGGACTGCAATAAGGACATCTGGAACGATAACGGCGTGCTCACATGCGGCGGGGGAGGGGGCTCCGGTCTTCCCAAGGGGAGCTACAAGGAGTCTTGCAAGAACATATATGTAGAGGGTAACGTACTGGAGGCGGATTGTCTCAACAGGAACGGGAAGTATTCGCACACGAGCATCAAGTACAAGAACTGCAACAAGGGCGTCTGGAACGATAAAGGGACTCTCAGGTGTAACTGATCCCGGCGCGGTTCGTCTTCGCGGCCTGTATTCGTACTTCTAATCCCTGTTTTCCGTTTTGGAGACCACAAGGTCCCTGAGCGAGGTCCCGCCCAGCGCTGCGCTTATCGCGTTCTCGACCTCGCCCGTGACAGCGTCAACCTCGGGCATCGAAAGATACTTTTTTTCGATCAGGTCGGTTTCGAAATTCGTCCTGGTGGCATCGATTATTTCCTTCAGGCTTATTTTTTCAAGCGAGCGCGACGGGACAAAGCATGGCGGGTCGTCCGCTGTTTCTATGACCAGGTTATTCTGCGTGAGGTCGCCGAGGGTCTCCTCGACCGGCTCATGAGGCAGGCGCAGTCGTTCCGTGAGCGATTCCATGGTCCACTTGCCGAGGTCGTAGTAGAAGTTATAGCCGATGAGATACATTATGATGAGCGAAAGCTTCTCCTTGAGCTTAGTGCTCAGGTTGAACACTTCTTTCCTGAGGGTGATGAACCTCAGGTTTTGATGGCAGAACGTGAGCTCCGCCCCTACGAGGACTATGAGCCAGTTGAGGTAGAGCCAGATCATGAAAATTATAAGCACCGCTAGGCTCGAATAAACGGCGGCGTATCTCGTCGAGGACGCGACCGCCAGATGAAAAAACCAGCTTGTCGCGTGCCACGCGATACCTGCAGCAACTCCTCCGGCGAGAGCGGACTTAATATGCACCTTCGTATTCGGGATGATGATGTAGATGACCGTGAATACGATTATCACGAAAAGAAACGGTATGACTTTTCCGAATGCGAAGAATATCGTCCCGACCGGCTCTATATCTAGGAGCTTTCCTACTATCGTGTTGCTCGAAAGCGTGGCCGTCACGCCGAATACGGCGAACAGGAGCACGGGCCCTATTATCAGCGTGGTTATGTAATCGCTCAGCCTCCTGGCGATGCTCCTCCCTTTCCTAATCTTCCAGATTATGTTCATCGAATCCTCAATCTTCGTGATTACGGATATCGAGGTGTATATGAGCATGACAAGTCCCGCTACTCCGAGGACGCCGAAGTTGATCTTTCCTATGAACTCCATGATCCTGTGGGTAACCTCTATTCCCTTTTCCCCGAGAGGTTCGAGGAACTTCAAAAGGAAGGGCTCGAGCTGGTTATCGACGACTCCGAATGCCTTCAGGATCGATATTACGAACGCGAGGAGAGGGACGAGGGAGAGGAGAGTAGTGTAAACGAGGCTCATCGCCCTTAAAGCAAGCTCGTTTTCCCTGTATTCCCTGAGAGTTACATATGATAACCTGATAAGGTTTATGAAGATCGAATCCCGTTTCTTGAGTGTGTCGGTGTCGATCCGCCAGAGCTGACGCGAAAAGAAATAGTTAATTTTTTTGACCAGTTCCGGCATATGCTTTCACTATTACTATAATATCATTTTACACCCGGATTTTGAATCTTAAGCTAAAGTTTTAGAGCCGGGCTGCTTAATATTCCTTTTTTTATCTGTTATTTCGAGGCGCAGCCGAGAAATCTGTCTTTTGCTTTTCCGACATTCACAGAATCCGGCGGCACACAATGTGTGCTCATATGCTATCCTTCCGAATCTCCTCTGCCTAACCTGCATCTGATTCCTAGCCGTTCGCCCTGAGCCTGTCGAAGGGCGGTGCTTTTCGATGACATTACAGAATTGGCGTTAAGAAAATCAGCTGTTAACGCGTCAAAATCTATCACGGGACGATTCCGAGCAAGTGAGGATTCGAACGCCCTCGCTTATGGGCAACAATGTCAATTAAATCGGGGCACATATAAGCTACTACGCTGCTTATTGGGTGGAATTGATAGATTTTAGCGTTAACTTGGGATTTCTAGTCAATTCTGTACAGTCTTGATTTTTGCTTCTTTGTATCAAGACAAAGAAGAAAGAACGATAACCTTTTTTCAACCTCAAGAGCATCACGAGACAAAGCCCGGCGATGAAAATATGGGTCCCCCGCGGTCGTCTAATCGAGATCGAAGCAGATCTTCCTGAAGCTGCACGTCTCGCACAATCTTTCGTTGTTGGTCCTCGGGAAGTCCTTCATGACCGCGATATTCTTATCCGGGTCTCTGAGCAGGCTCTTCATTCCCGCGATGCTGTCGTTTATGTATTCTACACCTTCATTCAGCTCACCGGCGCTGAACCTGTGCGCTCTCGGGCCGTCCCCGAGAAGGCTGTATTCTGTGAGCGAGACTTGATCTAACGGGACCTCGAGCTCTTCGACGGCGAATATCGTATATACGAGGAACTGGAGCCTGTCCGCCTCACCGGCTCCGGTCTTCCAATCTACGATTTCCACCGTATTTCCCTTTTCATAAGCGAGGTCGAGCTTGACGAACACCGTCTCTGGAGTGAACGAAAAAGCTGAAGCGGTCATGCTCTCTATCGATATTATTTTCTCTTTAGGCAGATTTTTTACGACTTCCAGGACTTGTGAATCGTAGAAGCTTTCAAGACACCGTATCGCTTCGTCGTAGGTCTGCCTCCATACTTCGTCCGGTACTTCTGTATTGTACTCGTGCTCGAAGAGCGCTGTCACGTTTCTGAGACTCCCGTTCTTTTGCCAGTAAAGGCCGTCCCTGGAATACCTGAAATCGCTCCTCATCAGCTCGGTCACCCTTTTCTTCGATTTCTCAGGCGGGGTCAGACTGCCCGTGGATACGAGCTCCGTCAGAACCCTTTCGATCTCGTGATGTACCGTGGAGCCTTTCCACTGCCACCTGTTCTGGAGGTTCTTGAGCACATAAAGTGTTCTCGTCGTCTCATCCTGGTGGTTCTTGTCCCATCCGCCCCAAGAGCCGTAGTAGTTGTAGTAGTACTTCCGTTTGCACTCCTTGAAAAGGGAGTCCCTGGAAACCGACCAGCTGAATTCATTCTTGAAATCACTCATTAAGGTTTCCGCTTAAGGCAGCACGAGCTCCATTATCAGCGTACGAGGGGCGGGCCCCCGGACGCTTTCGGAAGCCGTCCTGCCCGAGAATCTGAACCCGAATTTCCTGTAGAGGCTTATCGCGGGCCCGTTGCCCCTGTCGACTTCAAGCACTATGTTTCTGCAGCTTTTGTCCATTGCGGCTTCTATCGAGCGGTCGAGCAGCTGTGAGCCTATTCCCTTCCTCCTGTGCTTCTCGTCGACGGCCAGTGCGCTAATATAATATTCATCGTCTCCGATGTCGGGAGTGAAGCTTCCGTGGAGGAGCCTCGCTGTGAGAGTGAGGTAGCTTACGAACTCGCTCAGCCTGAGCGATATGAGCAGCCTGAGCAGCGTCGCGAGCTCGTCTTTCCCGCTCCCCCTGTAGCCTATCGCGAGGCCCGTAATTTCACTCCCGGAGCACGATACGAGGATGTTCTCGTGGCCGAGGAAATTGTTCCCGGCCCTGATGAGGTCGATCACCATTCCGTGTGATCTCCTCGGGTCGGCGTCTACGTCTCTCTGTGCATTCACGATGAGATCGGCGACCCTGCTGACGTCATGCGTGTTCAGATCGAATTTCAGGATCTCCGTCAAATTCAGCCCGCCCCGATAATTTTTGTTTTTGCAGCATTAACTCTAGGTTATAATATTTCCACCCCGGATTCAAAGTTCGGTGCGCTATGGCCGAGATAAAGGTGAGGGAAGCAGGCTCGGGAGAAAGCTCGTTCGATTTCGAAGTCGAGATCATTGAGGGCGGCGGCAGCACCCGGCACAGGGTTCGGGTCGGGAAAGAGGATTACGAGAAGCTCACCGGCGGACGTGTCACCCCGGCCGAGCTCGTGGAGAAATCGTTTGAGTTCCTGCTCGAAAGGGAGCCCAAGGAATCGATCCTCCGCAGCTTCGACCTGAACGTCATCCCGGCTTACTTCAGGGATTATCCGAGGCTGATAAAGAATTATTTCTGACGGCGGCGGGCGTATTACGGCTGCGGCGTATTTTAAAATAGCGGATATAATAAATTCAAGGAGACTTAATCAAGCGATATGGGCAGGTTCTTTACTCTACTTATTCTCATACTCATCATAGGCGGCGCCGTTTACATCTACCCCGACGTAGAGTGGCATTCCCCCGAGATCGATATCAAGCTCGATTCCGGCGACGTGGGCGTGAAGCCGTTCGACATCGCGGTCAGCGACAAGGGCAAGGGACTCAAGAACGTCTCTGTGCTGCTCGTGAATCAAGACGGCGAGACGGTGGTGATCGACAGGGATTACCCTGAAGGGGTAAAAGGAGACACGCTCAACATTAAAATAGACGCGAAGAAGCTCGGCATCAAGAACGGCCCTGCCGAGCTCCGTGTGACCGCTGTAGATTACTCGAAGCTCAGGTTCTTCTCCGGCAACAAGACCGTCGCTAGCAGGAATATAAACCTCGACCTCGTCCCGCCCGCGGCAGACCTCCTAAGCACCGAGAACTACATCAACCACGGGGGCTCGGCACTCGTAGTATACAAGGCCTCTCCAGACGTAGTGAAGAGCGGCGTCACGATAGGCGGTTATTTCTTTCCCGGCTTCAAGGGCGATTTTGCCGAAGACGACGTCTACCTCGTATTCTTCGCCTATCCTTATAATGTCCCCCCAGGCGAGAAGATCACGCTCGTCGCCGAGGACGGGGCCGGGAATTCGAAAAGCGCCAACGTCCCCTACACGCTCAAAGACGTCGCGTACAGGCAGAGCAACCTCAATATAAGCACCGATTTCATAGAGAACATCATGAAGCCTCTTTCGGGCGAGACCGGGGAGACCGACTACAAGAAGATATTCCTCATGGTGAACAGCGACCTCAGGAAAAAGAACGACGCGAAGATAAGAGAGGTGAGCGCCGGCACCAGGGGCGAGATATTATGGAAGGGGCCGTTCCATCAGCTATCCAATTCGCAGGTAGAGGCTAATTTCGCCGACGAGAGGACGTACATATTCAACGAGGAGCCGATCGACAAGCAGTACCACCTCGGATACGACCTCGCCGTGACGAAGAGGTACCCGATAGAAGCGGCCAACAGCGGAGTAGTCGTCCACGCGGGCGAGCTCGGCATCTACGGGAACACGGTGATAATCGACCACGGTATGGGTGTCATGACGCTCTACGGCCACATGAGCACAATAGACGTGAAGGTCGGCGACGAGGTGAAGACGAATCAGATTATAGGCAAGACCGGGCAGACCGGCCTCGCTGCGGGCGACCACCTCCACTACGGCGTGTACGTTAGCGGGGTCGCGGTGCGCCCCGTCGAATGGTGGGACGACAAGTGGATAAAGGACAACGTGATATTGAAAATAGACCAGGCAAAATCCGAGTTCGGGACCAAGAGCTCGGATACTACCCAGAATTAACCCCGGGGAGCGTGAAGATTGATCATATACGGAAGGAACCCCGTCAAGGAACTGCTCTCCGCCCCCGATTCCGAGATTGAAGAAATCCTCATACTGAAAGACGGCAGTAAGGAAGGTACTGCCGACATCGTCTCGCTCGCGAGGGAGAGGGGGATAAAGATTCTCTTCCTTCCGAAAGACGCTATTACGAGGATTTCGGGGACTACGTCCCATCAGGGTGTCGCAGCCCGCATCTCCGATTTCGAATACTCGAGCGTAGAGGGTATCCTGGACGTTGCAGAAGGGAGGGGGGAAAAGCTCCTCCTAGTCCTCCTCGACCACATAGAGGACCCTCAGAACCTCGGGGCGATAATAAGAACTGTGAACGTGCTCGGCGCGCACGGAGTCATAATCCCGAAGGACAGGGCGGCGTCCGTTACGCCTGCCGTAGTCAAGGCTTCGGCCGGCGCAGTGAACCACGTGCTTATCGCCAGGGTCGTCAACCTCTCGTCGATTATAGAGGTGCTCAAGAAAAAAGGGGTCTGGATCGTGGGGGCCGACCCCGGGGCGCCTGTGCCTGTCTTCGGGGAAGACCTCGGAAAGTTAGACATCGCTCTTGTAATTGGCAGTGAAGGCAAGGGGATAGGACAGAAACTTAAAGAACAATGCGACTTCCTCGTATCCATCCCGCAAGCGGGAAAAGTGACCTCTCTCAACGCATCCGTCTCAGCCGGGATACTCATTTACGAGATTTTGAGGCAGAGAGGAAATTTTAAATCGCGGTAAGCATCATCCGTCAGGATCGAACCCGAACCATGTAGGAGCGGCTTCCAGCCGCGATCTCATTTTATCTGTCATTCTGAACTACGGTTCTGAACACGTGCAAGAACCGGACATCATAGGTGGAATGCAATGAAGCACATATCCCTTGGATATTATTGGTTAACCCAAAATATTCAGAATCTCGTCTTTTAAACCCGTTCGTCCTGCCTGCCGGGCGTAGCTTTAGCGTAGACGGGAGCCTGTCGATAGGCGTCTGCTTCAATTCCCTCTCCCCTTTTTGGGAGGGAGAGGGCCAGGAGCCTGTCCTGAACTTGATTCAGGATGAGGGGGTACATCAATTATCGGCCTGTCTTTGCGAGCAACGATTTCAAGCGTGCGAGGAATCGGTCGCCCTCGGCTGATTGCAAACAAGCACATTCATCAACACACATAAGTAACTAAAATCAAATTATGAAGCAAAGCGCGGCAATCTAATCCTTCATACGCCTTGAATCAGATAGAGCGCCAGCGTAAATCGTAGTATATTCATTAGGTGAACAAAGAGCCGAAGGACGAATACAGGGAAGAGGACGTAAGCGAGGAATCAGTAAACCACCTGATAGAGCACCGCATCCCGTGGCTCCTGGTGGGGCTCCTGGGGGGACTGCTCGCCACCCTGATCGTTTCCAAATACGAGGCTATACTCGCCTCGGACGTGAGGCTCGCTTTCTTCATCCCGATAATCGTCTACCTGAGCGACGCCGTAGGCACCCAGACGGAGACCATATACGTTAGGGCGCTGTCCACAAAGAAGAATCTCTCGTTCTGGAAATATATATTGAAGGAAAGTTTCGTAGGGGCGGGACTTGGGTTAATCTCAGGGGCGGTCTTGGGGATTTTCGCCAATTACTGGCTTAAGTCTTACGCGATAGGGCTGACGATAGGGCTCACGATGCTGATAAACCTTACACTCGCGCCTGTCCTCGCCGTTGTTATACCGAACTTGATATATAAGAGGCACCTCGACCCCGCTCTAGGCTCCGGCCCTGTGGCGACGATAATTCAGGACCTTATAAGCCTGATCGTCTACTTCCTTGTCGCGAGCGTTTTTCTCTTGTGACTGATTAAATAAGATTGCGGGTCTCTTTCCGGGTTTTTTATCGAGTTAAAGCTCCCCGATCATCTTTTTGAACTCATCCTCGCTCAGAATCTGGATACCCAGTGATACCGCCTTGTCGTACTTCGACCCGGGGTCGCTGCCGACGACGACATAGCTCGTCTTCTTCGTGACGGACGACGTCGCACGCCCGCCGTGCTCTGCTACGAGCCTCTCGGCCTCGTCCCTCGTCATGGATTCGAGCGCGCCCGTGAATACGAACACCTGCCCCTTGAGCTTATCGCTCACGGCCGCTTTTTTTCTATACTGTATCTTCACGCCCGCGTCGAGCATCTTCTCTATGAGACGCCTGCTCTGCTTTAACCCGAAGAAGTGCACGATGCTCTCCGCGATCTCCGTGCCTACGGTGTGTATGTCCATAAGCGCATCGACGGTCGTATTCATGAGCGCGTCTACGTCGTGGTAGTTCTCGGCCATGATCTGGGCCACCCTCTCGCCCACGTGGGGTATGCTGAGCGCGTTAATGAACCTGTCGAACGTGACATTCTTGCTCTTTTCTATCTGCGCTTCCAGGTTCGAGGCCGATTTCTCGGCGAAGCGCTCAAGCGGCTCCAGGTCTTCCTTCTTCAGATAAAATACGTCCGCCGGGTCTTTGACCATCCCCTTCGCCATCAGCTGCTCGACTATCTTTTCGCCGAGGCCCTCAATGTCGAACGCTCTCCTCGATGCGAGGTGCAGTATCCTCCCCTTGAGCTGAGCCGGGCACGAGAGGTTTGGGCAGTAGTAATATGCGCCTTCCTTCTCGACGTGAGTCCCGCATACGGGGCACTTGTCGGGCATCCTGAACGCCTTCTCCTTCCCCGTCCTCTTCTCGATGATAGGCATGACGACTTCCGGTATGACGTCCCCGGCTCTCTCAACCAATACTGTGTCACCGATCCTTATGTCCTTTGCCCTGATTATGTCGTCAGTATGGAGAGAGGCGCGTTTTATAGTTATACCGCCGATGCTCACGGGCTCAAGCTCAGCGACGGGCGTCAGCAGCCCGACGCGGCCCACCTGAACTATTATGTCCTTGATCCTTGTCGTCCCCTGCCTCGGTTTGAACTTGTATGCGATGTTCCATCTCGGGTGCTTCGCCGTAGTCCCGAGCTCCTTCTGATAGTCCCTCCTGTTCACCTTTATGACTATCCCGTCCGCTTCATAAGGGAGGTTGTCCCTGGCGCTCTCCATCTCCTTCTGATAGGAGATCGCTTCGTCAATATTGGCGCACTTCATCATATGGTCTTCGACCTTGAACCCCCACTCGCGGAGTCGCTCGACGAGCTGCCACTCCGTTTTTATATCTGTCCCTCTCACTTCGCCCACTCCCCAGCCATAGAATGTGAGGGGCCTCGACGCCGTAATGCTGGAATCGAGCTGCCTTATCGCTCCGGAAGCGGCGTTCCTCGGGTTCGCGAAGAGGGGCTCTCCAGCTTCGGCGAGCTCCCTGTTGAGCTTCCTGAACGCCTCGATCGGATAGAGCACCTCGCCCCTTATCTCTATTAGGCCGGGTATGTGGTCTTTACCTTTGAGCTTCAGCGGAATTGTTTTAATGGTCTTTAGGTTGTTGGTTACGTCCTCGCCGACGAGTCCGTTCCCGCGGGTCGCCCCCTTGGTCAATATCCCGTCGTCGTACCTGAGCGATGCTGACACCCCGTCGAACTTGGGCTCGGCCACGTACTCTATGTCGCCGTCGGTCCCGAGGAGCCTCTTCACGCGCTTGTCGAACTCGTAGGCCCCGTCTATACCGGATACATTGTCTATGCTCATCATCGGGACGACGTGGCTCACGGACGCGAACCCTTCGGCCACCCAGCCGCCCACGCGCTGTGTGGGGGAGTCGGGCTTCACGAGGTCGGGGAACCCGGCTTCGAGCTCCTTCAGCTCGTTCAGCATCGAATCGAATTCGTAGTCCGATATCTCCGGGGCGTTCTTCACGTAGTAGAGATAGTTGTGGTATTCGAGCTCCCTCGAAAGCTTCTCTATCTTCTTCTCCGCTTCTTTCTTCGTGAGTTTCATCTTCACCGTCGCTGTAATCTGTGATGCGTCATTTCGAACGCACGAGAGAAATCTATTTTTAACAAATTGATAGGGCAAATAAGGAAAAATCCCCCTGAATCCCTCCTTCGACAAGCTCAGGACAGGCTCTTTTACAAAGGGAAAATGCTTTTAATTCCCTCCTTTGAAAAAGGAGGGATAGGGAGGATTTGTCTTTTTTGCATTTTTTTAATCTGTCATCCTGAACTACGTTTCTGAGCGTGCGTAAGAAACGGACGCCCCAGGCTGAATCCAATGATGTAACTATTCTCCGCTTATTCATTTATCAAACCAAAATATTCAGGATCTCATCTTGTTCTCTTAGTTATTCCTTCAGAATCCGGAATCCTCCTCTACTTCCTCATCTTCCTGAGCCTTTCCATCAATTCTTTATAAGATAGCGCGTTAAGCACGTCCTTTTTCTCCACCCACCCCCTCCGGGCAGTGCCCACGCCGTACCTCATGAATTTGAGCTGGTCCGTGCTGTGGGCGTCCGTCGAAATGATTACCTTCACTCCCGCGTCGATCGCCTTCTTCGCGTGGAGGTCGTTCATATCGAGCCTCCAGTAAGAGCCGTTCACCTCGAGCGCCTTCCCGTACTCTAAAGCGGCCTCGATCACCTTGTCTATGTCTACGTCGTAGGGGTCCCTTTCGCCTATGAGCCTCCCCGTCGGGTGTCCTATCGCATGGACGTATGGGTTCTTCACGGCCCTGATGATACGGTTCGTCATTGTCTCCCTTTCCATCTTGAAGCCGCTGTGGACAGACGCTATGACTACGTCGAGCTCCTTGAGCACGCTGTCCGGATAGTCGAGGGTGCCGTCGCTCTTTATATCGACTTCCGTCCCCATGAGGATTTTTATGTTCCTGAATCTTCTGGCGAC